>NZ_JBXAKU010000015.1:0-106924 GCF_058798735.1 Caulobacter sp. GW822-FHT07D08 | reverse complement strand
CCCCCCCCCCCCCCCCCCCCCCCCCCCCCCCCCCCCCCCCCCCCCCCCCCCCCCCCCCCCCCCCCCCCCCCCCCCCCGCGCCCGGACCAAGGTGACGGGCAGCCCGGGGGCCGCCCGTCAGGTTCAGCCCGCCACGGGCAGCAGGGCCTCGACCTCGTCGGCTTCGGCCTCGGACAGCGCCGCCTCGGCCTGATCCGCATCGCCCAAGGTCGCCAGCGGCTCGGCCTCGTCCGTCAGAGGCTCGGGCGGGTCGAGCGGGGTCGCGGCAATCGCCTCGGCCTCAGCCTCGGCGCCGTCCGCTTCGGTCTCGACAAAGGTCGCGCCGCCCTCCTCGTCCCCGCTCACCATGGCCGGATCAGGCTCCGACGCTTCAGGCTCGGACGCCTCGGGCTTGACCGTGCGCAGCACGGCCGGGAGCCAGCCCGCCTCGACCAGCAGCGGCTCTGCGGTCGCGACCATGTCGGGCTTCTTGAGGCCCGTGAGGCGCGCCGCCGCTTCGTCCGACACCCCGTCGCCGACGGCGGCGACGATCTGGGCCTTGGTCACGCGGTCGAGGTAGCGCGCGGCGGTAGGCTTCCAGTAGGCGCGCATGTCGAGGTCCAGAGCCGTGGCCAGGGTCTCGACATGGGCCAGGACCGACGCGGGGCGCCGCTCCCAGGACTTCACACCGTCGAGCGTCAGGCTCACGCAGTGGGCCAGAAGGCTGGCGCGGCTGTCGCCATCCAGCCCGACGACGAAGTCCCAGAGGTCCTCGGTGCGAGTCGGCATTTGACGCGCCCAGAGCCGATGGCGCTCAGCGATGGCCAACCCGGCTGGGCTGTCCTCAATACCCTCGCCGAATTGGTTGAGGTCGCGCGAGCCCCAGCGGATGTCGAGGCAGGTCGCCGCGCTCCCCACGCCGAACACCCGGCTGACCAAGGCGTGGACCAAGGCCACCTGAGCCAGATCGGGGTTCTGGACCAGGGCGTCGCGCAAGGCGGCGCTGCGATGGGCGGTCAACTCGGCGATCACCCGATCGGGCAAGGGCGCGGCCGGATCGCCTGGGGGGTCCTCGGTCTTGCCACCGGTTTCGACGTCGCCGCCTTCGCGCCCCTGGTCGTCCTCTCCGTTCTGCTCATCTCCTTCGCCGGGGTCGAACGCGGCGCGCGCCCCTTCGCTCTCGGCCTCGGCCTCCAGCTCGGGCTCGGCCTCGGGGGCGGGCTCGTCTTCGGGGCGCACGAACCCCCGGTCGATCCTGGCCTCGCCATAGGGGGTCAGGACGACCAATACCCCGGCGCGGGCCTTTTCCTCCGGGGTGTGGCCGTAGTCGTCTCCCAAGGCCTCCAGCTCGGCCGCGATCGCTTCGAACCGGGCGGCGACCTGCGGCGGCGGCGGGTCGATCTCGGCCCATTGGTCGGTCAGGGCCGCTTCCTCGGCTTGCAGGGCGGCGATGGCCTGCGCTGCCTCGGGAGTCCGCGTCAGCGCGTGTTCCCAGATGCGGGAACAGCCGTGACCGTGCGGGAAGGCAAGATGGGCGGAGGCCCATTTCCAGCCCTCGCGCTCGCGGATGTCGTGGGCCATGGCCACAAGCTTTTCGCCGACGAGACGGTCCAGTAAGACCACATCCTCGACCCACCCCTCGCTGTCCGGGGTGAAGAGATCGCGCAAGACCGGCCCGCCCGCCGCGACATAGGCGTCCAGTCCGACGAACCGCACGCGGGGATCGTCGGCGGCGACCTTGGTGTCGGTCATTGCCCGGCGGATGGTGTGGGGCTGGCGATTGCCGGACGGAAGCTGGGCGTAGACTTGCATCTGCCGCTCAGGATCGGGATTGACCGCGAAAGCCATGACCTGATCGAGGGTCAGGGCTTCCTCGCGGTAGAGGTCGAGCAGCGCGGGGGCGACGGCGCCCAGACGCAGGCGTTGACGGACGATCTCGGGCTTGACCCCGAACCGCGCCCCGATTTCCTCGGCCCCGTAGCCCTTGCGTTCGGCGAGGTCCTTGAAGGCTTCGAACTGGTCGGCCGGGTGCATCGGTTCGCGACTTAGGTTTTCATCCATCGACACCTCGGCCGGGTCGTTGGTCGTATCGACCACGCACCGCACCGGCGCGCCCTTGACCAGGGCCTTGCGCTTGGCCAGCAGACGCAAGGCTTGGCGGCGACCTTCGCCCGCGCTGACGAGGTAATAGCCGGTCTCGCGACCGTCCTTGACCTCGGGCTCGACGACGAGCGGCTGCAGGACGCCCTTGTAGGTGATCGAGGCCGCGCGGGCCTCGATCACCTCGGCGCTGTGGCCCACGCGCCGCGCGTTCTTCGGCGAGGCCTTGAGGCGGTTGAGGGGAATGTCCCGGACCTCGCCGTACTGGACAACGAGGCTCGCGGGGGACGCGGCCCTAGCGACCGCTGGGGTTTGCTGGGTGGTCATGATCTGCCTCCTTGGGGCTGGGGTGCAGGCGCAAGGCGCGCCTGAACCCTTGCCCGTCGGCGAGACCGGGGGTGCAAACGGAGGGGCGGCTTCGCGGGGACCCGGCTGCAGGGCGTCATCTCCCGACAGCCAGGCCTGCCCGCCTCGCCCGAAGCTGGGCGGAAGCCGATCCGAAGTGCGCCGGGGGCGGAGCCCCAAGCCACGGGCCGCGGCAGCGGCCCCTCAAGGACAGCGCGCGCAGCGACCAACGAAGCGTGAAAGCCGGTGGGCGATCCCGATCCGCGACTTCGTACGCGAGTGCGGCCGTCGCAGAGATGGACCCTCACGCCATCCATCGATCTTGACCCGGCGGGCGTCAGAGGCCTTGGTGCGCCGATGAGCGACGCGTCCGACATCGACGAGCAGGCCTGGCGAGCGGCCTTGACCCTGGCCCTGGTCGAGAAGGGTTTTCGCAATTCGGGGCTGGAGGAACTTCACACCGGCGTTTCGCCGGCCACCGCCGTGGGCGACTACAGCGATGTGAAGGTCGTCACCCCTTACGGCCAGATCGCCTGGGCCGATGTCGCGCGCCTCGACGATGCGGAGATGAAGGCGCTGATGATCGAGGTGGTCGATCGGGTGTTCACGATCCTGCGCCATCCCGAGCCGTTTCTGGCCCCGATGGCGGCGCAACATTGGAACAGACCGAGCCTCGTTCCGGCCATGATGGACCAGGTCGCTCGCTACGAGGCCCGCCAGCGCGGCATGGCCGAGGCCGAGGTCTGGAAGACATGGCCGCTGGACGATGGACCGCGACGTCCGCCGATCCGCAACGAACATCGGGTCGCCGCTCACGCCGAGGGCCCCGACGCAGAGACAGACGGTAGCCCGGCGCCGACATCGGTCGACGTCACCCCCGACAGTCTGCGCGCGCTCGCCGAAACGCCGATCGCCGACCCGGCCTGGATCGCCAAGGCACGCCAGGCCCTGGCGGCGGCGGCGGAGGGGTGGGAACGCGCCGAACTGCGGGTCCTCGACTAGATCGAGTCGGGGACCTACGGCTCGGACTGAGCGGCGCGGCTTGGCGACGAGAGATATCGCGGTGGGCGCTGCCGTCGCGGAGATGGTCCCTCGCACCGGGGCGTGTGGCGGGAACCCTAAATCGCCACGCGGAGCATTTGTCGGCTTGGGGTGATACACAGCGCAGAGCCTACATCACTGCAATTGCGCCGGCGCCCGTCCGCAAAGTTCCGCAACCCTTCGCTCGACCGACGCGGCCTTGTTGAAGACGTCGACGGCATTCTGCGAGAACCAACCTTCGGTGACGATCGGACTGTCGGTGAGGCTGGCCGTCTGGAACTGGGGCGCGCGCCGTTCGGCCACAACGATCATGGTGCTCTGCAGATTGAAGACCGCCGTGGCGAGGACCGGATCGTCGAACTCAGAGAGCTTGAGCTCGCCCAGCACCTTCATGGAAAGCGTCAGGGGCCCCTGCTCTTGCAGCGCCACGAAGGCCTTGAGACTAAGGTTCTTGCCTTCGACGGCCCGTTGGACCGCCTGGAACGTCTGCAGCACCCACCGCGCCGTGGAGGCTGCGTTTTCATAGGTCCGGGTCTTGGACGCGATGGCTTGGCGCGTGATGAACCGCTCCTGCAGCCAGGCGGCGGCAAAGACAGCCGCCGCGGCGAAGACAGCTTGCGCCCAGGCCGCGACCGTCGCGCCGAACAGGCTGTTGTCCTTGGCCGTGGCGCCACCGAGGAAATAGCCGGCGATCGCGACGGCGATCATCAGCACCAGAACGGGGCGAGACAGCTTGACCATGACCGGAGCTTGGCCGAACGCCGTTCGCAAATCCAGCGTGGTCCCGCCCAAGCCCGACCACGTCGGCTAGGCGATGCGTTCAGCCGAGCTTAGCGAGCAAGGCTTCACAGCGGGGTTTGAGCTCCCCGAGACTGGGATGTGCCTGGAGCCAGGCCCCGAAAGCGAGGATTTCCGCCTCCTGAGGCGCGGACCAGCCCTCGCCATGGACCATCGCGCTATAGAGGTTCTGGATCTGGCGACGAGGATCGGGCGCGCTAGCGTAACCGCGAAGCAGGCGGCGGGCCGTCACGAGCGCCTCGGCGCGGGTGGTCTTGAACACGACGCGAAGTCCTAAATGGCGGAATCGGCGAGCGCCGACCGCAGCGGTCTAAGGGCGGCCGGCTCTCCTTACCAGCGCTGACGGAGAAGCAAAGATGGCCGCTGGACGTGCGTAGGCCATCCCGGGGTGACAAGCGCTTGAACGTTCGACCAGGGCCGCCGCAGGTATGGTCACTCGACACGAGCCCGGCCATCGCAGGGATGGTCCCGCGCCTAGACTGTCCCGTTATCGCGCCGGCGCCGTCCCGGCGTCCCCCCGTCCAAAGGAAAGCGGCCGATCCCAAAAGGATCGGCCGCGCGGACGCCATCCAACGCCCCGCCCCAACCAGCCGGACAAAGGGACGCCGCCGCACCCAGGCGCGGCGGCGTCCGGTCCTCAGTATTCCTCGGCCAACATCAAGGTCAGCACCCGCTTGGTCACGGCTGGGTCAGCCGGATCGGGCGAGGCCATGCAGAGGTCGAGGTCGTAATAGTCGATCTTCCAGAACAGCCGCGCACGGCCGACCGTGACCGCGCCAAAGTCACGCTCGGCATAGGGGTCGTTGTCCTCGGAGAAGTCCGCAAAGCGCGTGACGGCGGCGAAGGCGCTGGCCTGATCGGCCACCGACAGCCCCCGCACGCCGGGGGTCAGCATCCAGCCCGCGCCGGGCTCGGCCCGGCAGGCGTCGTTCAACGCCGCGATAGCGGCGGCATGGTCTTGCTCGGTCATTGATGTCTCTCCCTTCAGGGGTTCGGGTTCAGGCGCAAAGCGCGCCTGAACCCGGCGCCCGTCGGCGAGACCGGGTGTGCAAGCGGAGGGGCGGCTTCGCGGGGACCCGGCTGCAGGGCGTCCTTGAACAATGGCCAAGCCTTGCCCGTTTCGCCCGAAGCTGGGCGGAAGCCGATCCGAAGCGCGCCGAGGGCGGAGCCCTAAGCACGCGGGCAAAGCCCGCCCTCCAAGAATGAAGCCTGCACAGGAGCCCGCGCACCGCGCGTGGCGGGAGGCGGCGTCGAGCGGCCGGCGGCAGGCCAAAGCCTGCCCGAAAGGGTCGCGCCCGAGGGAGCGACGAAAGCCGCGGGACCGAGCGTGACCGCCGGCGGCTCTCCTGATGCCGAAGGCGCGAAGGCTCGCCGAAAGGCGAGCTGAAGCCCTCAAGCGCAGGTCGCGGCGCCGGATCCCGCCCGGCGGGGTGATCGGCCCGTTGCGGACCAGGGTTGGAACGGGCAAGTCTGCGGGATGCGCTCCATCCTCGGAAAAAGTCTCGCCTTGCTGTGCTTCGCGGCCGGCGCCGCCTCGGCCGCGGATCTTCCCAATGAGATCACCAAGCAGTTGCCGCCCGGCTATGGCGTCCTGGCTTCGACCCGCGCCTCCGTCGACGGCGGCCATCTGTTCTACATCGTGGCGCTCGACGCCACGCACGAGCCGAAGGCATCGGATCGTGCCCCCGCAAGGCCTTTGCTCATCTTCGAACGGCGCCCCGACGGCCGCTATGGGCTGGCGGGTCGCAACGACGAGGTCGTCCTGCGCGCCGATGACGCGGGCCTTGCCGGAAACGGCTGCGACCCGTTCGAGGACGGCCAGATCGTGGTGAAAGGTCCCTACTTCACCGTCGAGAACGGCGTCGCCTGCGGCGCGCATTGGACGGACTACGTCACCTTCCGGTTCGATCCCCAGATCAAAAGCTACGCCTTCGACAATTGGCGCTTCCAGTCTTGGAAACTCAACCCGAAGAACGACCCCGATGCGGACGCCCTGGTTCCCGAGGTCAGCCGCCTAGTCCGCGCGCCCAAAGGCGCAAAGACGCCGTTCGCGACGTGGCGCAGGTAGCGCTGAGCGTCAGGAACAGGCGCCAGCGACGCCGCCGCTCACGGTAACCTTGGCCTTAAGCAAGCTTCTTAGGAATCGCCGAAAGGTTGAGACCTAGCCTTGGCCCATGTCGCATTTCCGCACGGCCTTCCGCCCCGCGTCCATTCTCGCCTTGAGCCTGCTGATCGCTGCGCCAGCTCAGGCCGCCATCCTCCAGGTCGGTACAGGGATAGAGATCGAAGCGGCCGCTGACGAACCCCTTTCGACTGAAGCAAAAAGCGATGATCCCTCGCCCGCCGTCAAACCCAAGTCCAAGGCGAAGGGTAAGGGACGCGCGACCGGCCACAGGAACAAGCGACACAAGGCTTCGCCCCATCACACGAAGAAGCCGCCGGCGTTGGCCCAGACCGTGGCTAAGCCCTCCTTGGTCGCTCGCTTGGCGTCGTGGGTGGCAGCGCAGCTCCCGTTGATCCTGGCGGTGTGCGGGTGCGGGGTGGCGATTTGGGCCTGGCGCGATCGTCGGATGCTCCAGAGCGCTAACGCGACGCTGGTCCTGCAAAGGCAGGCCGCCGAGATCAAACAGCAGCAGCTTGCCAACCAAAACCAGCGCCTGACGAGCCGCGCCAACGAGGTGGAAGCCCAGTTCGCCGGGCTCCGACGGAACAGTGAGAACCTGGAAGATCGCCTCTACGACGCAGATCGAAAAATCGCCCAGCTGCAGACCGAACTGAAGCTGGCCTTGGCCCGCGATGAGTTCGATGAGATCGACCAGCGCCGCAAACCCGCGGCAATCGACGCCTCCCTCGAAATCGAAGAGGCTGAACTGCCGGACGATCCGGCGGAATGCAGGCGCTTGGAAGAGGAGGCTACTATTCTGCAGGGGCATTTGGCGGCGGTGCGACGGGCCCGTCAGCTCGGCGCCTCGGCGGTCCAGCCCATAACGGTGCTGAATCGCGAGGAAAATAGGACCTTCTGGCAAGTCCACGCCTGGACAAAAGCCAACGATTTATACCTGAGCCCGCAGGTCAGCATGGGAGAATTCCTCGACACCCCGGACAGCGCGCGTTGGACAGGGGTGCACGGCGCGTTCAACCCACGGCGTGTCGACATGCTGATCAGCGACAAGAAGTGGAATCCCTTGATCGTCATCGAGCACCAGGGATCAGGACACCAACAGGGCAACTGGCGTCTGCGCGACGCCATCAAGGGTGAGGTCTTGGAGATCGCGAAGATGCCGCGCGTAGAGACGGTCGAGAAGGAGCCGGACGAGAGCATACATGGCAAGCTTGACGAGGCCTTCGCCAAGACCGGAGCCCTACCGCGCCAGAGCCGGGGAGGAAAGCGACGCGCTGCGTCCTAGGGTGTTCTACGCCATTCAGCCGTGATCTGGTTCACGCCAAAGCCGCCGTTTTCCTGTCTTTCCACGACGGCGGAACGGCCCACCTTGCTCCTGGAAACCCCAAGGCGTGAACCTAGGCGATGCCCCGACATCCGCCCCGACGCCGTGTGATACCGACCGATCTCTACGACTACCTAAATAAATTCCCGAGCCGACTACCAACACCCCCGGCCTCGCGCGTCTCCATCTCGGTTTCAGACGACTGGCCAGACGCGCCGCCTATCACCCTGCGCGAACTCCAGCTGACCGAGGCCTATCTGGAGAAGGTGCTGGCCGAATTGCTCGGACCCCTGCCCTGATCCGCAGGAAGCAAAATGGCCAAGCGCAAGACACCTCCGCCCCCGTCCCTGCCCCATGTGGCGCTCTATCTTCGGGTCTCGACCGGCCGCCAGGCCGAAAGCGACCTGTCCATCCCCGACCAAGGCCGACAGCTTCGCGCCTATTGCGAGGGCAAGAACTGGCCCGTGGCCGAGGAGTTCATCGAGCCTGGCAATACGGCCACCGACGACCGCCGTCCGGCCTTCCAGCAGATGATCGATGCGGCGATGGCCAAGCCGCCGCCGTTCCAAGTCATCCTGGTGCACTCGTTCTCGCGGTTCTTCCGCGATCAGTTCCTGTTCGAGTTTTACGCGCGCAAGCTGGCCAAGAACGGGGTGCGGATCGTCTCGATCACCCAGGAGGTCGGCGACGACCCCATGGGCGTGATGGTGCGCCAGATGATGAACCTCTTCGATGAGTATCAGTCGAAGGAGAACGCCAAGCACACCCTGCGCGCCATGAAGGAGAACGCGCGGCAAGGCTTCTGGAACGGCTCCCACCCGCCGCTGGGCTACAGGGTTGTGGCCGCCGAGCAGCGCGGCGAACGGATCAAGAAGAAGCTGGAGATCGACCCGATCGGGGCTGAGACCGTACGAACGATCTTCCGCCTCGCGCTTCACGGCCACGACGGCAGCGGGCCGATGGGCGTGAAATCGATCACCAACCATCTCAATGACAAGCGCATCACCACACGCGGCGGCGGCCGGTGGGGCGTGGGCACGGTGCACCATACCCTGACGCGAACGACCTATATCGGCGAGCACGTCTTCAACAGCCGCCATTGGGCCAGCCAAGAGCAAAAGGACGACCACGAGCGGGTGATCATGTCCGTGCCGCCGCTGGTCGACCGCGAGACCTTCGATGCGGTCCAGCGGGCGATGTCGCTGCGCAACCCGCTCGCCATGGCCCCGCGGTTCGTCAACAGCCCCATCTTGCTGGGCGGGATCTGTTTCTGCGGCCTGTGCAGCAAGGCCATGACCCTGCGCACCGGCAAGGGCAGCACCTACCGCTACTACACCTGCTGCACCAAGGCGCGCCAAGGCGCGACCGGCTGCGAAGGCCTGTCCGTCCGCATGGATCTGCTGGACGCCTCGGTCATCGATCACCTGGAAACCCGCTTGCTCAATCCCAAGCGGCTGGCGACGATGATGGACAACATCCTCGACCGCCGCTCCGAATGGATCGAGCGTCGCCACCGCCATGTCGCTGACCTGAAAAGGCGGGCGACCGAAGCCGAGCAGCGCTTGCAGCGGCTTTACCTGTCCATCGAGCAAGGGATCGTCGACCCCACCGACCGATCGCTCAAACAGCGGGTCGCGGACCTGAAAGCCCACCGCGACGCCGCCGACGGCGACGCCCGACGGGCCGCTTCAGCGATCGACAAGATCACCCCCGCCTTGACCCCGGACCTGCTGCGAAGGTTCTCCGAGGCGACCCGGCAGATGTTCAGAGATAACGACGGCGGCTACCGCCGCGACCTGATCCGCGCCGTCGCCCAGAAGGTCGAGCTGGTGTCGCCGTTCGAAGCCAGAATCTGCGGCTCGAAGGTCGAACTGCTCAGAACCTTGGCGTCCAACAACGGCGTAGAATCGGCGGCTCTAGCGGTGCCGGGTTTTGTACGGGAATGGCGCGCCCTGCTGGATTCGAACCAGCGACCGCTCGCTTAGAAGGCGAGTGCTCTATCCAGCTGAGCTAAGGGCGCGCGCTGGCCGGCCTGGTCCGCGGCGGCCCTAGTGGGTCCAGGGCTGCTTGCGGTTGGCGGCGAAGTTGTCGGCATAGGCCTTGATGATCCGCTTGGAAGTCTTCGGCTCGAAGAGCTGGAAGGCGATCTCGTGGCGCTGGGCGTAGGCCACCGCCTCGTCGCGGCTCTCGAAGGTCAGGCGGATCTGGCCGTTCATGTCGCTGGACGTGGTCCAGCCCATCAGGGGATCGGGCTTGCGGGCCGAGGCCGGTTCGAACTCCAGCACCCAGTCCTTGGTCTTGGCCTTGCCGGACTGCATGGCGTTCTTGGCGGGGCGATAGATGCGGGCCAGCATGGACCTCTCCCAGAATACCTTACCGATGGTCGGAGCGGCAGGATTTGAACCTGCGACATCCTGGTCCCAAACCAGGCGCGCTACCAGACTGCGCTACGCTCCGAAACATCGGCAGGCGCGTGCTCTACAGGGGTTCGAAGCGCGGATCAACGATCCGGACGCCGCAATTCACCCCTTCGGGAAGATTCGATGCAGAACGCGGTCGCCGGGCAGGATGCCCAGCTGCGCCGCGCGGCCGCCAGCCAGCTCCAGAACGCCCAGAACCAGCCCCCCGGACGCCAGCGGCGTCTCGTCATGCGGACGAGCGTTGCGGGCGATCGACAGGATCTTGCCGTTCGGCGCGATGTAGATGATGTCGAGCGGAATCAGGGTGTTCTTCATCCAGTAGGCCACGCGCTGGGGCTTGGCGTAGGTGAAGAGCATCCCGTGGTCGGGCGCCAGGCTCTTGCGGAACATCAGCCCCCGCTCTTGCTGGGCGCGGGTGGCGGCGATCTCGACCTGAAAGCGTTGGCGACCGCGCAGGGTGACGATTTCCACCGTCTCCAGCTTACTCCCAGGCGCGGCCCAAGCGTTGGCGCCCGCGCCGACGCCCAGCATCAGCCCGGCGAGCAGCGCCCGCCTTCCGATCATCCGTTCCGCCACGCATCACCTCGGGAGAAGCCAATCTCGGTCGAGACTAGCCTTCCCCCCGAGATGGCGAAAGTCAGGCGTCGCCGGCGGTGATTTCCGCGACCACCAAGCCCTTGGGGCCCCGCGCGAACCGCACCAGGACGTCGTCGCCCGGTTGCAGGTCCTCGAGCCCGCCCCGACGGAGCGTCTCGATATGCACGAAGATGTCCCCGGGCTCGGCGTCGCGAATGACGAAGCCGTAGCCCTTGGTGCGGTTGAACCACTTGACCTTGGCGTGCTCGGCCGGCCCTTCGGGCTCCAGGGCGTGACGCCCATGGCCTTCCCGCAGGGGATCGCGGCGCGGCGGCCCGTCGGCGAAGGTGCGCCTCTGCCGCTCGATCGGCGCGGCCGCGCAGCTTTCGTCGAGATTGACGACCTCGCTGACCTGCCAGCCCTTGGGCCTTCGCACCACGTCGCACACGATCACCGCCCCCTCCATGGCGGTTTCGCGCCCGCAGTTGCGCAGCGACGTCACATGCAGAAGCACGTCCTTGAGCCCGGTCTGGCCCGGATCATCCGGTACGATGAACCCGTAACCCTTGCCGGCGTCGAACCACTTCACCCTCCCGCTGATGCGCACGAACTCTTCGTGCGCCGCAGCGTCCTCAAAATCGAAACCAGACATCCCACCCCTCTGGCTCGCCCAATCAGCCCATCGGAGCGAGCACTACGAGAACAGTGTTCTCGCGTGAGGAGAGCCGTCAATGACGAAATCACGTCAAAACGGCGCACAAAGGCGTTCCGCGACATTTCGTCGCAGAAACAACACAGAAACAATTCTGAAATACAGCCGAAAGTGTGGCAGTCCCTAGGGGAGTCGAACCCCTCTCTCCAGATTGAAAATCTGGCGTCCTAACCGATAGACGAAGGGACCACATCGCCGCCGAAGCGGAACATAGCCGATATATAGCCTCGCGGGTGGCAGTCCCTAGGGGAGTCGAACCCCTCTCTCCAGATTGAAAATCTGGCGTCCTAACCGATAGACGAAGGGACCACGGCCCCGCGAGGAAGCGGGTGTATAGCCGCGACCTTAGGGGTGCGCAAGCGGGCGAAAGTCATTTTTTCAGTCCGCCCACAACGCCTGTGGCAAAGGGTCTATTCTGAGTATCGCGCTCTGGGATCATGGGCGTCCTCGATCTCCAACTGGACGCCGTTGCGGCCCATGTAATCGTCCGGCTTCAGCTTGCCGACGACATCCAGCGCGCCGCCGCCCGCCAGCAGACGCTGGCCCAGCGGCGTTTCGGCGCTGCGCCAGCTGATGGCCTTGATGCGGTCGCCCGTGGGGCCGACGAGGTCCATGCGCACGTGGCCGCCTTTCAGCGCCGAGACCCGGTCGGGCCTCACCTGGGTAAGCGCGAACATCGGCTCGGGATTGCCGGGGCCGAACGGGGCCAGGCGCTGGAAGTCGTCGAGCAGCGCCCGACTCGCCGCGCGCGGCTGCACGAGGGCGTCGATCTCGACCGACTCGATTCCCACCGCCTCCATCTCGCCGGCCAAGCGTTCCTCCAGGAAGGCGCGGAACTCTGGAATCATCTCGGGACGGATCGACAGGCCGGCCGCCATGGCGTGGCCGCCGCCGGCCATCAGCAGACCCGCCTCGAAAGCGGCCTGGATGGCGCGGCCCAGATTGACGCCGGGCTGCGAGCGGCCCGAGCCCTTGCCGACATTGGCGGCGCGGTCGACGCCGATCACCACCACCGGCTTGCGATAGCGTTCGCGCAAGCGGCCCGCGACGATGCCGATGACGCCGGGATGCCAGTCCTCGCCGGCCACCACGATGACGGGCGCGTCGGTGTTGAAGTTGCCGCGCTCCAGCATGGCCGCGGCCTCTTCGACCACGGCCGCCTCGACGGCCTTGCGCTCGGTGTTGAGGCCGTCCAGTTCCTCGGCCAGGGCGGCGGCTTCCAGCGGATCGTCGGTCGACAGCAGCTTGGCGCCGAGGTCCGAGCGCCCGATACGGCCGCCGGCGTTGATACGAGGCCCCAGGATGAAGCCGGCGTGGAACACGGACGGCTCGCCCGAGCCCTTGCCGACCTCGAACAAGGCCTTCAGCCCTGGATTGGCCCAGGCGCCCATGGTCCGCAGGCCCAGCGCCGTCAGGGCGCGGTTGAAGCCGACCAGCTGGGTGACGTCGCAGACCTCGCCCAGAGCCACGAGGTCGAGCCACTGGCGCAGGTCCGGTTGCGGCCGCTCATCGGTGAACAGGCCGCGCTTGCGGGCCTCGCGGTTCAGGGCGGCCAGCAGCACGAAGGTCACCCCGGCGGCGGCCAAGACCCCCTGCCCGCTCTGGCAACCGGGACGGTTCGGGTTGACCACGGCGGCGGCGGCTGGCGGATCCTCGCGCATCAGGTGGTGGTCGATGACCACGACCTCCAGGCCGATCTCGGCGGCGCTGGCGATGGCGTCATAGGCCGCCGCCCCGCAGTCCAGGGTCACGACCAGCTCGGCCCCGCCGTCACGGATCGTCTTGAACGCCGCCGGGCTGGGGCCGTAGCCCTCGGTCAGGCGGTCGGGAATATAGATGGGCAGTTCGACGCCCATATACCGGAACCAGCGCACCAGTTGGGCGGCGCTGGTGGCCCCGTCGACATCGTAGTCGGCGAAGACCATGGTCGGACGGCCTCGCTCCAGGGCGTCGATCAGGATCTCGGCGGCCCGGTCCATGTCGGTGAAACTGGACGGATCGGGGAACAGCGCCTTCAGGGTCGGGCGGAGATAGTGCTCGGCCTGCTCCAGCGAGACGCCGCGCGAGGCCAAGGCCCGAGCCAAGGGCTCGGTCAAGCCGTGTCGCTGCTGGATGTCGCGCACCACAGCCATGTCGGCCGGCCGCTCGCGCCAGGCGCGGCCGCTCAGCGAGCGTTCGACGCCCAGAAAGGCGCTGGGCAAGGCGCTGGCGGAAATATCGGTGACACCATCGGCGGGCATCGCTGGAGAGTAGCTGGTCACGCGGATTCGGACCATGCGGCGCCGAGACGACAGTCCCGGACGCAGGGAGTCTTTGCTTGGCGCGCGATGGCCGCCGAAACCGGCGACCACTTTCGGCTATCGCTTAGCCCGCCCGAACCTCGCCGCGAACCTCCTCGACCTCGTTGGCCGAACCCAGCACCACAGGCACGCGCTGGTGAAGCTTGGTAGGCTGGATGTCGAGAATATCCGTAACGCCCTCGATCGACTTGCCGCCCGCCCGCTCGATCAGCAGGCTCATCGGGTTGGCTTCGTACATCAGACGCAGCTTGCCCGGCTTGGCCGGCTCGCGGGCGTCCCACGGATACAGAAAGATCCCGCCACGCATCAGGATACGGTGGACGTCGGCGACCATCGAAGCCACCCAGCGCATGTTGAAGTTCTTGCCCCGCGGGCCGTCCTTGCCCGCCAGGCAGCCGTCGATGTAGCGGCGCACGGGCGGCGCCCAGTGGCGCTGGTTGGACATGTTGATCGCGAACTCGGCCGTGTCGGCCTTGATCGCCAGGTTCGGGTGGGTCAGCAGCCACTGGCCGTCGGCGCTGAGCGTGAAGCCGTCGACGCCGCCCGACAGCGTCAGGACCAGCATGGTCTGCGGGCCGTAGACGGCGTAACCGGCGGCGACCTGGTTTCTGCCCGATAGAAGGAAGTCGGCTTCCGTCGGCGCGTGGCCGGTCGGCGCGGGCAGCACCGAGAAGATCGTCCCGACCGAGACGTTGACGTCGATATTGCTGGAGCCGTCCAGCGGATCGAAGGTCACCAGATAGCCGCCCACACGGCCGGTCGGCTCGACTTCTTCCAGCTCTTCGGAGGCCAAGCCGGCGACGGCGGCGCAGGCCTTCAGGGCGTCGCTGAGCATGTCGTTGGTGATGACGTCGAGCTTCTTCTGCTCCTCGTCCTGGACGTTGGTGCTGCCCGCGGCGCCCAGGCTGCCCGAGAGCGCGCCGGAAGCGACGACGCGGCTGATCCGCGCGCAGGTCGCGGCGATCGTCTGGACCACGTCCTCGAGAGCGGCGTCGGCCGGCTCGGCCGCGAGCCGGGCGGCCAGGTCGACAAAGGCGGTCATCTGGAATCCTCGAAATCGAAAGCAGAACGGCCGCCCTACAGGACGGCCATGACAGAAAGGTCTCAGACCTTCCGCTTCATGCGGACCTCGCGGACGGTGCCCGTCGAGGAGTTCATCACCAGGGTATGGGTGTGGACGCAGCCGTCACGGAAGACGACGCCGTCCAGCAGCCCGCCGCGCGTCACGCCGGTGGCGGCGAAGATCGCCTCGTCCCGGACGATCTCGTGCAGGTCGTACTTCTTGTCGAGATCCGTCACGCCCCAGCGCGCGGCGCGGGCGCGCTCGTCGGCGTTGCGGAACAGCAGGCGACCCTGAAACTGTCCGCCGACGCACTTCAGCGCCGCGCAAGCCAGGACGCCTTCCGGCGCGCCGCCCGAGCCCAGATAGAGGTCGATGCCGGTCGAAGGATCGGTGGTGTTGATCACCCCGGCCACGTCACCGTCCGTGATCAGATGGATGCGAGCGCCGGCGGCGCGGACCTTGGCGATGATATCGGCGTGACGCGGACGATCCAGGACGCAGACGGTGATCTCGGTCTCCGCCACGCCCTTGGCGTCGGCGATCGCCTTGATGTTCTCGGCCGGCGAGCGGTCCAGGTCGATCACCCCGGCGGGCAGGCCCGGACCGCAGGCGATCTTGTCCATGTAGGTGTCGGGCGCATTCAACAACGTGCCCTTGGGCGCCCAGGCCATGACCGTAAGAGCATTGGGCTGGGCCTTGGCCGCCAGGGTCGTGCCTTCTAGCGGATCCAGGGCGATATCGACCTTGGGCCCCTTCCCCGTGCCGACCTTCTCACCGATGTACAGCATCGGCGCCTCGTCGCGCTCACCTTCGCCGATGACGATCTCGCCGTCGATATCCAGCGTGTTCAAGGCGTTGCGCATCGCGTCGACGGCGGCCTGATCGGCGGCCATCTCGTCGCCACGACCCAGCATCGTCCACGACGCGATGGCGGCGGCTTCGGTTACGCGAACGGCGTCCAGGACCAGCGAGCGGTCCAGGGTGTTCGAACTCATCCGTCTCTCCCGACCGCCCCGGAAGAAGGCGGCCTTGTTCCCAATGTCGCCTTCAACGCTCACCGAGCATTTCGCTTGCGAAATGCTCTAGTTTTTATTTCTAGAGCCCTTTTGTCCGATCCGATCGATTTATCGATTGGATCGGAAGGGCTCTAGGCTGGGTCGTCTAGATGCGCGCGACGCGCAGAAGGCGGGGACGCTCTAGCACGGTCTGCAATTTTTCGATGCGGCTAATCGCGTCCAGAAGTTTCGATTCCGGCGTCGCATGGGTAACGAGCACGATCGGCACGCCGCCCGCTCCTTCGACAGGCTTTTGCAGGAAGCTGTCGATCGAAACGCCACATTCGGCCAGGGTTTCGGAGATGGCGGCGATCACGCCCGGCTGATCCTTGACCATGATCCGCAGATACGCCTTGCCCACCGCGCGGGCCGGATCGATGGCGATGAACGGGGCCAGGGCGCCGGCTGGGGCCTGGAACACGGGGCGGACGGCCTTGGTCATCACGTCGGCGATGTCGGCGGCCACGGCGGCAGCGGTGGGGCCCGCGCCCGCGCCCGGCCCCTGGATGAAGATCCGGCCGATGCGCTTGCCCTCGATGAACAGCGCGTTGAGCGCGCCGCCCGCCTGGGCCAGCGGATGATCCAGCGGGGTCAGCGACGGATGCACCTTCACGGCCACGCCGTCGTCGGTCTTGGCGGCGCTGGCGACCAGCTTGATCCGGTAGCCCAGATCCTTGGCCAGCTTGATGTCGAGCAGCTCGACATCGCTGATGCCCTCGATCTCGGCGGCCTCGAAGTTCGGGGCGCAGCCGAAGGCCAGGGCGGCCAGGATGCTGATCTTGTGGCCGGCGTCGAAACCGCCGACGTCCGTGGTCGGATCGGCCTCGGCATAGCCCAGGCCTTGCGCCTCGCGCAGCACGTCGGCGAACGAGCGGCCGGTCTTCTCCATCTCGGTGAGGATGAAGTTGCAGGTGCCGTTGAGGATGCCCGCGACCGAGACGACGTCGTCGCCGACCATGGCCTCGCGCAGCATCTTCACAGCCGGGGTGCCGCCCATCACGGCCGCCTCGAACAGCAGCGGCACGCCCTGAGCTTCGGCCAGGGCGGCCAGTTCGGCGCCGTGCACCGCGACCAGGGCCTTGTTGGCCGTGACCACGGGCTTGCCGGCCTTCAGGGCGGTCTCGACGGCGGCCTTGGCCGGGCCGTCGCTGCCGCCGATCAGTTCGACGAACAGGTCGACGTCCGGCGAGGCGGCCAGGGCCACCGGGTCGTCGAACCAGGCCAGGTTCGAGATGTCGACCGGACGCGCGCGGGTCTTGTTGCGGGCCGAGACGGCGGTGACCACCGCCCGGTCGCCGGCCGGCGCGAAGTCCGGGCGCTCGGCCAGGAATTGCAGAAGTCCGCCGCCGACGGTGCCGAGGCCCGCGACGCCGACGCGCCAGGTCTTCTTCGTCATCTTCGAGTCCTTGGAGTCGAAACCAGCCCTCAGGCCTGTTCCATCTTGTTGTGAGCCTTGGCCAGGATGGAGTCGGCGTTGGCGATGAATTTCTTCACATTGCGCGCGGCCTGGCGGATGCGGTGCTCGTTCTCGACCAGGCCGATCCGGACATAGCCCTCGCCATACTCGCCGAAGCCGATCCCCGGGGCGACGGCGACGCCGGCCTCCTCGATCAGCAGGCGCGAGAACAGCATCGAGCCAGCCTCGCGATAGGCCTCTGGAATCTTGGCCCAGGCGAACATCGAGGCCGGCGGATTGGGAATGTCCCAGCCGGCGCCCTTCATCGACTTGATCAGGGTGTCGCGGCGGCTCTTGTAGATGCCGCGAATCTCGTCGACGCAATCCTGCGGGCCGTTCAGCGCCGTGGCCGCGGCCACCTGCACCGGAGTATAGGCGCCGTAGTCCAGGTAGGACTTCACACGGGCCAGAGCCGCGCAAATGCGGGCGTTGCCGACCACCATGCCCACGCGCCAGCCGGCCATGGCGTAGGTCTTCGACAGCGAGTTGACCTCGACCGCGATGTCCTTGGCCCCATCCACCTGCAGGATCGACGGCGGCGGATTGTTCTCGAAATAGATCTCGCCATAGGCCACGTCGCTGATCACCAGCAGGTCGTGCTTCTTGGCCAGCGCCACGGCGTCCTTATAGAAGTCCAGATCCACCCACTGGGCGGTCGGGTTCGACGGATAGGACAGGATCAGCACGCTGGGCGGCGGCACGGAGTGCTTCACCGCGCGGCTGATGTTGGAGAGGTACTCCTCCGGCGACAGGGCCGGCACATGGCGGATGATGCCGCCGGCCATGATGAAGCCGAAGGCGTGGATCGGATAGGCGGGGTTCGGACAGATGATCACGTCGCCCGGACCGGTCAAGGCCTGGGCGAGGTTGGCGAAGCCTTCCTTGGACCCGAGCGTGGCGATCACCTCGGTGTCGGGGTTCAGCTTCACGCCGAAACGCCGGCCGTAATAGTTGGCCATGGCCTTGCGCAGGCCAGGGATGCCCTTGGAGGCGGAATAGCGGCCCGCCTTGGGGTCGCGCGCCGTCTCGATCAGCTTGTCGACGATGTGCTGGGGCGTGGGCATGTCCGGATTGCCCATGCCGAAGTCGATGATGTCGGTCCCCTCGGCGCGGAGGCGCGCCTTGATCTTGTTGACCTCTTCGAAGACGTAAGGCGGCAGGCGGCGGATACGGTGAAAATCGGTGCTCATGGGGGCTCTATGCGCCGCGTCGGCGCTCTGGGAGCGAAAAGTCGGGCATGGATAGACCCCGAGCGGGGCCACGCCAAGCCAGTTCAAGGACGATTATGCCTCCGTCGGCCTATTTGGGCTGGGACGGAGGCGCGCTAGCTCGGCCGCGTGCGTCACGGGCGAAGGCTTCGGTGGCGGCGCGGTCGGCGTCGGTCGGCGCCTCGAAGGCGGGCGGCTTGGCGTCGCGACGGGCCTTGGCCGCGTAGGTCTCGCTGTCCTTGAGTTCCCAGGTGCTGGGCGCGGTGGCCGTGGTCAGGGCGTCGCCGGCGCGTTGCTGCTGCACCACGGCCGCGCGCACCTGGTCGGCGGTCGGCACGTCCGTGGGGATCGCCGGGATGTCCGAGAACTTGCGGCGCTCGCCCTTGGCCTTGGCCGCGGCGGTGGCGCGGGCGGCGATCGGCGAGCTGGGATCGACCTTGGCGGTCGAGAACGGCGTCGCGCACGCGGCCACGCCGGCCGTCAGGCCGACGATCAGAGCGACACGTACGATTTTGCGGGTTTCGCCGTTCATTGGTTCTGGTCTTATGCGATGATCGCGGCGAGCGAAAGGCGTTCGGCGCCGCTTTTCGCGAACAAGACAATAGCACGCGGAGGAAACCTCATGGCCACGGCGAAGGCGGCTCCCAAGGCCCGGAAGAAAGCTTCCCCCAAGGACGAGATCGCCCCCCCCAAGGCCAAGGCCGCGCCGAAGGCAAGCAAGGCCAAGCCCAGGCCAGAAGCTCCCGAGGCGCCGCCCAAAACCGAATCGGCTGGCAAGATTTCCGAAGGCTTCCAGGGCGGCCAGACTCCCCCACCCTTCCCGCCGTTCGAAAGGGTGCTCTCCGCCGACCAGCTGAAGATGGTCGAGACCCTCTCGGCCAACCTGGCCCGCGCCGCCGTCACCGCCCAGGGCGCGATCGCCGAAGCCGCGCTGCGCCAGGCCGATCGCCCCGCCGCCCTAACCCCCGACCCGTTTCATGTCGCGCCCGCCCTGAACGAGGTGATGACCCGCCTGGCCGCCCAGCCCGACCGGCTGATGCGGGCCCAGGCCGACCTCTTCAGCCAGTACATGGACCTGTGGCAGTCGACGGCCCGCCGCGCCGCCGGCGAGGCGGTCACCCCCATTGTCGCCCCCGCCGCCGGCGACAAGCGCTTTAACGACCCGGACTGGGCGTCGAACCCGATGTTCGATCTGATGAAGCAGTCGTACCTTCTGTCGTCGAACTGGCTGAACGGTCTGATCGCCGAGGTCGAGGGCGTCGATCCTAGCGCCAAGCGCCGGGTCGAGTTCTTCACCAAGATGCTGACCGACGCCTTCTCGCCGTCGAACTTCCTGATCTCCAACCCCGCCGCCCTGCGCGAAGTGGTGCAAACCCAGGGCCAGAGCCTGGTGCGCGGCATGGAGAATTTCGCCGCCGACCTGGAGCGCGGCGGCGGCCAGCTGGCGATCAGCCAGACGGATCTGGCCAAGTTCAAGGTTGGCGAGAACGTCGCCACCGCCCCGGGCAAGGTCGTCTACCAGAACGACATCCTGCAGTTGCTGCAGTTCGATCCGACCACGGAAACGGTCTGCGAGATCCCGCTGCTGATCTTCCCGCCGTGGATCAACAAGTTCTACATCATGGACCTGCGGCCCGAGAACTCGATGATCCGTTGGCTGACCGGCCAGGGCTTCACGGTGTTCGTCGCCTCATGGGTCAATCCAGACCAGAAGCTCGCGGCCAAGACCTTCGAAGACTACATGCTCGAAGGCATCTATGACGCCACCGCGCAGGTCATGACCCAGTGCGGCGTCGATCGGGTCAACACGGTCGGCTACTGCATCGGCGGCACCCTGCTGTCGGTCGCCCTGGCCCACATGGCCGCGCGCGGCGACAAGCGGATCAATTCGGCCACCTTCTTCGCCGCCCAGCAGGACTTCGCCGAAGCCGGCGACCTTCTGCTGTTCACCAACGAGGAATGGCTGCAGTCGATCGAGCAGCAGATGGACCAGGCCGGCGGCTTCCTGCCCAGCCAGTCGATGGCCGACACCTTCAACGCCCTGCGCGGCAACGACCTGATCTGGTCGTTCTTCGTCAGCAACTACCTGATGGGCAAGGAGCCGCGGCCGTTCGACCTGCTGTTCTGGAACGCCGACCAGACGCGGATGCCCAAGGCGCTGCATCTGTTCTATCTGCGCAACTTCTACAAGGACAACGCCCTGACGACCGGCAAGCTGTCGCTCGGCGGCGAGCGCCTGGACCTGTCGAAGGTGAAGATCCCCATCTACGTCCAGTCGTCCAAGGACGACCACATCGCGCCCTATCGCAGCGTCTATCGCGGGGCCAAGGCGTTCGGCGGGCCCGTGACCTTCACCATGGCCGGTTCGGGCCATATCGCGGGCGTGATCAACCACCCGGACGCCAAGAAGTACCAGCACTGGACCAACGAGAGCCTACCCGGCGACGTCAACGCCTGGATCGCCGGCGCCCAGGAGCATCCGGGCTCTTGGTGGGCGCACTGGGCGGCCTGGCTGAAGGCGCGCTCGGGCGATCAGGTCCCGGCTCGTGACCCGACCAAGGGCCCTCTGAAGCCGCTGGAGGAAGCGCCGGGCTCGTTCGTCCTGGTCAGGTCCGACGACTAGAGCGCGCGTGTTGGCGCCCAGCGCGTTTTGATCGACGACTGAGGCCTTCAAGACCCACGTTCGCCCAAATGCCGCCGCGATCGTGGCGAAGCTTCCGCGCCATGCTCACGCTGGATCGCCGCACCGTTCTGGGGATGGCCGTCGTCGCGCCCTTCGCGACCGCCGGCGGCGCGAGCCATGCGCTGATCCCCGACGCCGGACGCAAGCTGGCCATGGCCGCCCGCCAGCAGGTCGGCGTCACCGTCGACTACGATCCCAGCTACCGCAATATCGGCTATCCCAACGGCGACGTGCTGCGCACCAGCGGCGTCTGCTCCGATGTCCTGGTCCGCGCTGCGCGCGACGCCTGGGACATCGACCTGCAGCGGCAGGTGCACGAGGACATGCTCAAGGCCTTCTCGGCCTATCCGTCACGCCGCGAATGGGGCCTGACCAAGCCTGACGCCAATATCGACCACCGGCGGGTGCTGAACCTGGAGACCTTCCTGACGCGGCAAGGCGCCAGCCTGCCCCTGCCCGCCCGGCGCCCCTTCGGCGGCGACGGGTTCGAGTCGCCGCTGCCCGGCGACGTCCTGACCTGGCGGCTGGCTGGCGGCCGTCCGCACCTCGGCGTCGTGGTCGACGGCCCGCAGCATGTCCGCATGACGCACAACATCGGCGAGGGCGTCCGCGAGGAGCCCCTCTGGATGTTCAAGCTGCACAAGCCCGCCGGCCACTATCGCTGGCGGGTGTGACGCCGATCAGAGACCGGCGTCTTCCTTGAGGCCTAGCGCGATGTTCATGTTCTGAACGGCCGCGCCCGACGCGCCCTTGCCCAGGTTGTCCAGCAGCGCCACCAGACGCGCCTGGCCGCTGCTGTCGGAGCCGAACACGAACAGCTTCAGGCGGTTGGTGCCGTTCAAGCCTTCCGGATCCAGGGTCGTCAGGCTCTTGGCTTCCTCGAGCGAGGCGACCTCGACGAATTTCTCGCCCTTGTAGTGCTTGTGAAGGGCGGCGTGGATATCGCCCAGCGACGGCGCGCCGTTCAGGGTCGAGAAGTGCAGCGGCATCTCGACGATCATGCCCTGGCGATAGCGGCCCACGGCCGGCATGAAGATCGGCCGGCTCAGTAGACCGCCGTGCATCTGCATTTCCGGCACGTGCTTGTGGGCCATCGACAGGCCGTAGATCCGGTACGGGACCTTGGTGAAGCTTCCGATGCTTTCGTCCTCGAACTCGGCGATCATGGCCTTGCCGCCGCCGCTGTAGCCTGAGACGGCGTTGTACGAGACCGGCAGTTCCGGCGGCAGGATGCCGGCGCTGACCAGCGGCCGCGTCAGGGCGATGGCGCCGGTCGGGTAGCAGCCCGGGTTGGAGATGCGCTTGGCCTTGGCGATCTTGCCGCGCTGCTGCTTGTCCAGCTCGGGGAAACCGTAGGCCCAGCCCTCGGCGGTGCGATAGGCGGTCGAGGCGTCGATGATCACCGTGTTCGGATTGGTGACCAGCGCCACGGCCTCCTTGGCCGCATCGTCGGGCAGGCACAGGATCACGGCGTCGGCGCCGTTCAGCATCTCGGCGCGGGCGTCGGCGTCCTTGCGCTTGTCAGGGTCGATCGAGACCAGCTGCAGGTCGGTGCGGCCGGTCAGGCGCTCGCGGATCTGCAGGCCGGTGGTGCCGGCTTCGCCGTCGATGAAGACCTTGGGGGCGCTGGTCATGCGGACTCCGATCCTGGCTCTAGCCAGAGGAAGCAGAAAACAGAGACAGAAATGAAAAGGGGCGCTTCGGCCTGACCGAAGCGCCCCTTCCCGTAAGACGTAATCGTCGCGATTAGCGCTTCGAGAACTGGAAGCTGCGGCGGGCCTTGGCCTTGCCGTACTTCTTACGCTCGACGACGCGGCTGTCGCGGGTCAGGAAGCCGTGCGGCTTCAGGACCGGGCGCAGGCCGGGTTCGTAGTAGGTCAGAGCCTTGGACAGGCCATGACGGATGGCGCCGGCTTGACCCGACAGACCCGAGCCTTCGACGGTCACGATGACGTCGAATTGACCCAGACGGTCGGTCACTTCCAGCGGCTGGGCGATCATCATGCGCAGCACCGGACGGGCGAAGTAGACTTCCTGGTCACGACCATTGATCGTGATCGAGCCCTTGCCCGGCTTGATCCAGACGCGAGCGATCGCGTTCTTGCGCTTGCCGGTCGCGTACGAGCGGCCTTGGGCGTCGATCTTGGGTTCGACCGGAGCGGCAGCTTCCGGGTTGCTGGACAGGCTGGCCAGCGCTTCAAAGCCTTGTGCGTCGGTCATGGCTTAGAGGCTCCGGGTGTTCTTGGCGTTGCGGGCCGCGAAGTCGACGACTTCAGGGCTTTGCGCTTGGTGCGGGTGCTCGCCGTTGTTGTAGATGAGCAGGTGCGTGAGCTGCTTGCGAGCCAGCGGGCTCTCCTTCGGCAGCATGCGCTCGACGGCCTTCTCCAGGACGCGTTCCGGGAACTTGCCGCCCAGCACCTTGCGCGGGGTGGTTTCCTTGACGCCGCCCGGGTGACCGGTGTGACGGTAGTACACCTTGTCGTCCATCTTCTTGCCGGTGAACTTCACCTTGTCGGCATTGATGACGACGACGAAGTCACCGCAATCGACGTGCGGGGTGTAGTCAGGACGGTGCTTGCCGCGAAGACGCATGGCGATGAACGTCGCCAGACGGCCGACAACGGCGTCCTGGGCGTCGACCACGATCCACTTCTTCTCGACCTCGGCCGGCTTCAACGAAGCCGTGATCTTTTGCATGGGATTGATCCGTAATTTCTAGGCGTCCGACCCCGAGAAATCCGGTTTCGTCCGTGTGAGGCGCGGCATGTACGGGAGGGTTCGCGCGCTGTCAACAATGCGGAAGCAAGAAAGTACACAAACCCTTATTTTACAAAGACTTGTGTGATACGGTACCCAGATACCGCATCACGCAATCTTCCCTAGCCGCGCTTGAACCACGATTTCTTGGTCTTGGGCGCCTCGGCCGACGGGGCGGCGGCAGGCGCGATCGCCGGGGCGTCGAAGCCGAAGGCGTGGCGCATGACCTGGAAGATGTAGCTTTCCTCGACCACGCCGCGCAGCAGGAAGGCCTGCGGGCCGTCGGCGAACACCCCCACGTCCTCGCCGGCGTGGGCGGCGCTGGCGAGGTTCACCGTGGCCTGCTGGTGATAGTCGACGTCGTCCAGGTCTTCCTTGGCCGGGTCGTTGCGCGTGTTGTTGCCCGTCGGCCCGCCCGGGCCGGTGGCGAACATCAGGGTCGTATAGGCCTTGCCATCGCCGGCGATGGCGGGGGCGCCCTCGTTGCCGGCCATGCCCAGGATCGGCGAATTGCGGGCGGCATAGCCTGAGATCACCAGACCGTGGCTGTGGTCGGCGGTGACGACGACCAGGGTGTCCTTAAGGTCGACCTTGGCCAGCACGGCGGCGATGGCCTTGGAGAACTCGACCGTCTCGCTGAGCGTGCGCTTGGCGTTGCCCAGGTGGCTGCCCATGTCGATCTTGCCGCCCTCGACCATCAGGAAATAGCCGTTCGGGTTCTTGGACAGCACGTCGACCGCCGAGGTCGCCATCTCGGCCAGGGTCGGGACGCCCCGCCCCAGCACCGGACGCTCGACCTCATACGGCAGGTGCTCGGGCGCGAAGAGGCCCAGCACATGCTTGGTGTCGGCCGGGATGGCCTTCAACTGGTCGGCGGTGACGACGTAGGACGAGCCCGCGCCTTCGGCCTTCAGCCACTCGGCGGTCAGATCGCGGCCATCACCGCGCTTGCCGTCCTTGTCCTTGGGAAGGAAGCGCGAGCGCCCGCCGCCCATGACGACGTCCAGCCGCAGGGCGTCCGGAGCCTCGATCAGCTGGCGGGCGATGTCCTTGCAACCGGCCTGGATGGCCTCGACCGGCATGTCGCCGTCGCCTTCCCAATCGCGATAGGCGGTGTGGGCGTAGGCGCCGGCCGGTGTGGCGTGGGTGACGCGGGTGGTGGTGACGACGCCGGCGGCCTTGCCGCGCGCCTTGGCCAGCTCGGCCAGGGTGTCGACGCCATTGCCCTTCTCGGTCTCGCACTTCTCGCCGAGCGCCGCGCCGGTCAGGCCGATGATCTTGTTGCGGGTCTTCACGCCGGTCATGATCGCGGTGATACCGGCGGCGCTGTCGGTGACCTGGGTGTCGTGGCTGTAGGTCTTGGACAGCGCCGAATAGGCCAGCTTCTCGAAGGCCAGCGAATTGGACTCGCCGTCGACGCCCTTCATCTGGCCGTCATAGATGCGGCCGGCCGTGACCGTCGAGATGCCCATGCCGTCGCCCAGGAACAGGATGACGTTCTTGGCCTTGCCCGTGTTCGGGACCACGGCGATCTGCTTGGCCAGGGCGGCCTCGCCGGCCTTGTAGTACGCGTCAGCGGCGCTGACGGCGGCGTTCGTGGTCTCGATAGGATTCTGGGCGAAGGCGAGAGCGGGAATGGCGACGGACGCGACCAGCGCGAGAACAAGGGGGCGGATCAAGGCCAAGCTCCATGAGGAATCGGCCCGATTTGCGCCTGGCGTGTGACAGTTGTTCGGGGACTTTGTTTCAGCCGCCGAGATTCAAGGCCTGCGCACCCGCCACGCGAAGACGGTCGCCGTCGCCAGTAGCACGGCGGCGCCGGCCTGGTGCAGCACGCCCAACGCGATCGGCACACTGGTCATCAGGGTCCAGATCCCCAGGCCCGCCTGCAGGGTGACCACGATCGCCACCGTCAAGGCCGCTGCCTTGCTGCCCGCCGCCAGCGGACGGTCGCGCCGCGCCAGGAAGGCGATCGCCAGGCCTGCCGCGAACAGGGCGTAGGCCATCAGCCGGTGGTGCAACTGCACGGCGCCCTGGCTGTGCGCCAACGTGCCCCAGAGGCCCTTGCCCAGATATTCGGCCGGGAAGAAGCCGCCATTCATCAGCGGCCAGTCGTTATAGACGAGGCCCGCGTCGTTGCCGGCGACCAGCGCGCCCAGCAGGCTCTGGAAGAACACCGCGCCCAGGAAGGCCAAGGCCCAGCCACGCCAGGCCGAGCGCTCTTCGACCCGCGGCGAGCCATTCCAGGCGTCCAGCGCGGTCCAGATCAAGACGACGAACAAGGCCAGCGCCAGGCCCAGGTGGGTCATCAGCCGCTCGGGCGCGACCGAGACCCGCTCGGAGAGACCGCTGGAGACCATCCACCAGCCGACCAGCCCTTGCAGGCCGCCCAGGCCCAGCATGACGGCGCAGCGCCAGATCAGGCGACGCGGAATGTCGCGGCGGATCAGGAAGATGGCGAACGGGATGGCGAACGCCACGCCCACGGTCCGGCCCAGCAGGCGGTGCGCCCATTCCCACCAGAAGATGCCCTTGTACCCTTCCAGGGTCATGTCCGGGTTCACCAGCTGGAACTGGGGGATTTTCTTGTAGAGTTCGAAACTCTCGCGCCAGGCCTGCTCGGACAGGGGCGGCAACGCGCCCATGATCGGCTTCCACTGGGTGATCGAAAGGCCCGAGTCGGTCAGGCGGGTCGCGCCGCCCACGACCACCATGGCGAACACCATGGCGGCGACGAGGAAAAGCCAGATCGCGACGGGGCGCGAACGGTCGGAACGCAGGAAGGACGTCATGGGGCCTGAAAAGCGTCACTACTGGGCCGAAATGCGGCGAGACCTCCCTACGCCCGACGCTGGCCCGCATCAATGTTTCTGTGGCTCGGCATGACGGCGCCGCGGGTTCGTGCGAGAAACAAGCGTCTTGGGCGAGGCGGAGAGAACAATGAGCGGCATGGGCGTATTCGCGGCGGCGGTGATCGGCATCCTCGCCGGCTGGATCGCCGACATCGTGCTGGGTCGCCACCACTCGCTGTTCATCAAGCTCTTGATCGGCGTGATCGGCTCGTTCATCGGAGCCTTCATCGCCTCGCGCATCGATCTGCACCTGGCCGGCTTCGTCGGCGAGCTGATCGTCTCCAGCGTGGGCGCGATCCTGTTCCTGGCCGTGCTCGGCCTCTTCCGGAGAACCGCGTGAGCGCTCCCATGATCCCGGCCCGCCAGATCCCCGCAAGAGTGCGCAAGCTGATCGGCTCGTTCGCCGTGATGGCGGTCCTGTTCGCCTGGATCTGGGCCTTCACCAGCCTCTACGACCACCTGCCGCGGAACCGCTTCGTGCACCTCGTCTACTTCGTGGTCCTGGGCATGGGCTGGGTGCTGCCGGTGATCCCGCTGATCTCGTGGATGGGCAAGGCCGACAAGCCGCTGGATGTGGGCCAAAGATAGTTGGGGGCCAGCGTTGATCCCGGAATGAAAAAGGCCGCCCCGAAGGGCGGCCTTTCGTCTTCCGCCCAATTCCCGAAGGAAAAGGGTTCCCGAAGGAAATGGTCGGAGCGACAGGATTTGAACCTGCGACCCCTTGACCCCCAGTCAAGTGCGCTACCAGGCTGCGCCACGCTCCGACGGAAGAGGCGCTCTTATAGGCGCCGCTCCCCCATTGGGCAACAGCGATTTCGGACGAAATTCACCCCCTGACGAGAAGACCGTCCAGGCGTGATTTGATGGCCGTCAGGTCGTCCAGCGCGAAGGCCAGACGATCGCGCGCATGCGCGTCCAGACGCTTGGCGGGCGCATCCGAAATCTCATAGTCGAAATTGGGATCCAGGCTGGCGGAGCCGTTCGAGCCTAGGCCGGCGGCGATCACCTGGGCCAGACCCTGATCGCGGTGCAGCTTCTGCACGCCTTTGATAGTCAGGCCTTCGCTGTGCAGCAGGGTGCGGACGCCGTTCAGAACGGCCACGTCCTGCGGGCGATAGAAGCGCCGCCCGCCGGCCCGTTTCATCGGGCGAATAAAGGAGAACTTGGTTTCCCAGAAGCGCAGCACGTGCTGCGGCACGCCCAGCTCATCGGCGGCCTCTGAAATCGTGCGGAAGGCGTTCGGCCCCTTCGCCACCGCATCGATTCCCTAGTCGCCCAAGGCGCGGTCGATTCGCGCCTTCATGACCTGGGAAGCGCGGAAGCCGATCACCCGACGGGGTTCGATCTCGGCCGGCTCGCCAGTCTTGGGATTGCGCCCCATGCGGGCGCGCTTGGCGCGGACCTGAAAGACGCCGAAACCGGAAAGCTTGACCGTCTCGCCTTCTTCGAGCGCCTCGGCCACGAGATCCAGGGTGCGCTCGACCAGGCCGGCGCAGTCCTGACGGGTCAATCCGACCTCTTCATGGACCGCCTCACACAGGTCGGCCCGGGTCAAAGTAGCGCCCTTCATGCAACCCCCTTCACGCGTATCTTGGCGGTCCGATAGACCACCTCCGATGGAGCACTCGCGGCGAACCTGAGTATGCCGCGACCGCCCTCAACGGACCGCGCCCAAAAATCACCGACGACCTCATGCCGTGATTATCGCATGAAGTCAAAGGCTCAACGTCAGGAGTTCATGCCCGACGAGAAGATCGCGCAAGCTGCACCTTAAAGGCGCAGAACGCAGGCGCCCCAGGTCAGGCCGCCGCCCATGGCTTCCAGCAGCAGTAGATCGCCTTTCTTGATTCGACCGTCCTTCACGCCGTGCGCGAAAGCCAGAGGGATCGAGGCGGCCGAGGTGTTGGCGTGGATCGCGACCGTCGAGATCACCTTCTCCTCGTCGATGCCGCATCGGTGGGCCACGCCGGCGAGGATGCGCTGGTTGGCCTGGTGCGGGATGAACCAGTCGACGTCCGCCACCTCGACACCGGCGTTGGTGGCGGCCGAGTGGATGGCTTCGGAGATGTTGATCACGGCGTGCTTGAAGACCTGGTTACCCAGCATCCGCAGCTTGCCGACCGTGCCGGTCGTCGAGACGCCGCCGTCGACATAGAGCAGGTCCTGTTTGGTCCCGTCGGCGCGCAAGGCGAAGCCCAGCAAGCCCTGGTCGCCGGTGGTCCCCTCGCCCTCCTTCGGCTCCAACACGACGGCGCCAGCGCCGTCGCCGAACAGCACGCAGGTGCCGCGATCGCTCCAGTCCATCAGGCGGGTCATGGTCTCGGCGCCGATCACCAGGGCGCACTTGGCGTGACCGCGCGCCACGAAGCCGTCGGCGACGCTCAGGGCGTAGACGAAGCCCGAGCAGACGGCCTGGACGTCGAAGGCGATGCCGACGGGCGCGCCCAGCTTGCGCTGAACGATGGTGGCGACGGCGGGAAAGGTCAGGTCGGCCGTGGTGGTGGCCACGATGATCAGATCGACGTCGGCGGCGGACTTGCCAGCGGTCTGCAGGGCCTCCTTGGCGGCCTCGACAGCCAGATCCGAGACCGGCTGGTCGTCGGCGGCCTGGTGGCGCTGGTGGATACCGGTGCGCTCGACGATCCAGGCGTCGCTGGTGTCAACGAACTTGGCCAGGTCATCATTGGTCACGATCTTCGGCGGCAGATACGCGCCGACGCCAGTCACTGCACTGCGAGTTACGCTCACTCGGCCGCTCCCTGCCCCTGCTCCGGGGCTTCGCTCTTGGCCGCCACGGCGGTCAGACGCTTCAGATTTCTATCGACCTCGGCGCGGAAATCGCTGCGTGCGAGGTTGGTGGCGACCCGGACGGCCGCGGCGAAGCCGTTGGCGTCCGCGCCACCGTGGCTCTTGACCACGATTCCATTGAGACCCAGCAACGGGGCTCCGTTCACCCGGCTCGGATCCAGCCGCTGGCGCATTTTCTTCAGCGCGCCGGAGGCGATCAGGGCGCCAAGCATGGCCATCGGTCCGGAGGTCAGGGTGGCCCTGATCTCGTTCGAGAAGAACCGCGCCATGCCCTCGGCGGTCTTCAGGGCCACATTACCGGTGAAGCCGTCCGTGACGACGACGTCAACCGTGCCGTACGCGATGTCATTGCCCTCGACGAAGCCATGATAGTCGAAATCGAGCTTGGTATCGCGCAGGACGGCGTGAGCCTCGCGGACCTCCTCGTGACCCTTCTCGTCCTCGGAACCGACGTTCAGCAGCCCCACGGTCGGGCGCTTGGAGCCATGCACGGCGTGGTGGAAGGCCGCCCCCATGATCGCGAACTCGACCAGTTGGGCCGCGTCACTCTCGACATTGGCGCCGACGTCCAGGACCGTTGTCACGCCCTTCATGTTGGGCCAGTTAGCGACGATGGCCGGGCGCTCCAGATCCGCGCCCATGCGCAGGATCAGCTTGGAGATCGCCATCAGGGCGCCGGTGTTGCCGGCCGAGACGCAGGCCTGGGCCTGATTCTCGCGCAACGCCTCGATGGCGTTCCACATCGACGAGCCCTTGCCCCGGCGCATGGCCTGGGCGGGCTTTTCGTCCATGCCGATGGCCTTGTCGGTGTGGCGCACCTCGCTCACGCTCTTGGCGGAGGAATGCTTGGCCAGTTCAGCCTCGATCTTCGCGCCGTCGCCATGCAGCAGGAACCGCACACCCGGGAGCGCCTGGGCCGCCTGCGCGACGCCGGGCACGACGATGGAGGGACCGTGGTCGCCGCCCATGGCGTCGACCGAGATGACTACGGATTGGGACACGTGGCGCTGTGAGCTCCGAGAGGCGGTCTCGCCGGGCGGCGGACGATACATCCGCGTGAATATCACGCAAGCGGTCGAGTCGGGCGCTTGCGCCCTACTCGCTGTCGCCTCTGAGGCTCTTTAGCGCCGCGAACGGGGAAAGTTCGACCGGCTCGGGCGGTTGGACGAACACCGCGCCCGGCTTGCGGGGGAACGGATCCAGCTCCAGGGCCAAGTGCTCGATCACGTAACCCGAGACGTCGATCTTGTCGCCGTCCAGCACGTCCGGCGGATCGTCGGCGTCCGGGTCGACGCCCAGGTCGCCGCTGTCCTCGTCCTGCGGTGCGTTCTTGCTGTTGGCGGGCAGAACGCGCAGGTCGAAGCGCGCGTCGATCGGCGTTTCGAAGTCGTCGGCCGTCGCGCTGCAGGTCTGGACCACGCGGGCGCGCAAGATGCCCGAGACCTCGGCCCCGTCCAGCCACGAGGTCAGGAACACTTCAGCGCTCAGTTCTTCCAGGCTCACCAGGTCCAGTTGCTTGGCGATCGCCTTGCGCTGGTCGGCCGAGGGTTCCAGGCGCAGCTTGACGGCGCCACGGTCGACCTGGGCCAGCGGAATCTCACACGGCCAGGGCGCGGTCACGGGTTCGGCCATGTCACGTCTCCTTGCAGCAGGCCCTGCAGCGGCTGTTCCGCCAGGGCTTCGCGCGTCTTGATCACATAGGCGGCCAGGGCGGCGATGTCGCCCTCGCCGCGCTCCTCGAACGCGGTCCGGGCCAGGAAGCCGGTCATGCCAGCGAGGTCCGGCAGGGTGGCGACGGCTTCGTCATAGGCCTTCAGACGGCCGTAGAAGGCGCCGGCCAGCTTCTTCATCTTCTTGCCGACCGCCGTGTCCGACACGCCGATCTCGCGGAAGGCGTCGTCCAGGCCCTTCACATACGAGTCGAAAACCGCCTGCGAGGTCTCCGCCGCCGCGTCGCCCTGCCCCTTCAGTCGCTCGATCAGGAAGATCACATGCAGGCTGAAGAGTTCAAAGCGGCCTTCCATCGAGTCGCGGACGCCGAAGTCACGATAAAAGATCGCGGACCGCGCCTGAGCCACCGCGCCCACATAGAGCTTGGCTCCCGCCGCCTTGGCGGGCCTGGGCTTGAGCCACCGATCCAGAAACATGAAACGCCTCGATTTCGCCGCGACATCCCGCTAGACGCGGGGTCCGCTTTCACGCGGGCATTGAACTAAGCTCCCGCGGGCGATAGGTCAAAGTCTGCATTTTTCCGGTTCGGAGCCTTGATGTCTCGCCCCGCCGTTTTCGCCGCCGCCATTCTGGGCCTGGCGATCGCCACGTCCGCCTGTACGCCGCTGACCAGCTACTCCGGCTTTCAGGCCATCGAGGCCAAGCCCGCCGACATGAAGGTCGGCGAGGACAGCAAGTCGACCCTGATGGAAAAGCTGGGTTCGCCGTCGGCGGTTTCGACCTTCGACAACAACACCTGGTACTACATCTCGCAGACGACCGACCGTGTGGCCTTCTACATGCCGCGCGTGATCAAGCGCGACGTCGTAGCCATCAAATTCAACCAGGCCGACGAAAAGGTCGCCTCGGTGAACACCTATACGCTGAAGGACGGCAAGGTCATCGCCTACAACGGCCGTGAGACTCCGACCCGCGGCCGCGAGATGACCATCCTCGAACAGCTGCTCGGCAACGTCGGTCGCGGCGGCATGCTCCCGCAGGACGACGAGGCCCCGGGCCAGCGCCCCGGCGGTCGCTAGAGTATTTTCCGACGAAGTGGCCGCCGGCTCGTCGTCAAAAAGCGTAAGAGCAGGAAACTGGGCCATTTTACCGATCCGGTCGGATCGGAAAGCGCTCCAGAGTAAGTCGACAGCTCGACAGATCACGAAAGCCGTCCACTGCAAGGTGGGCGGCTTTTTCGCGCGCCAGGCGCCAACCCCCGCGCCGCCGCCCGGCACGGTAAAGTAAATTTCTCCGATTTACTGTGAATTCGATATTCACCGTCCCAATTCGGATAGAAGACTTACTCCTAAACACTTCATAAACCCAAAACGGGTCACACTCGACTCAAGCCACCTAAGTCGTGGCGTGGCGAATTCTCGACGACGGTGGGAGACGCACTGTGGAAGGCATGGACCTTCGTGACGTATCGGTGCTTCTGGTCGACGACAACGCGAACATGCGCAAGCTCGTGGCCGAAATCCTGAAGGCCGCCGGCGTTCGCAGGATCCGCGAGGCCGGCGATGGCCTCGACGCGCTCAAGATCTTTCAGACGCAAGAGATCGACATCGTCTTCACCGACCTGATGATGCATCCGGTCGACGGCCTGGCCTTCATCCGCTGGATCCGCACCTCGAGCGCCAGCCCCAATCCGTACGTGCCGATCATCATGATGACCGGCCACGCCACCCAGCGCACGCTGACCGCCGCGCGCATGGCCGGCGTCACCGAGTTCCTGGCCAAGCCACTAACCGCGCGCGGGGTCATGCACCGGATCAACGAGATCGTGAACAACCCCCGACCGTTCGTGCGGGCCAGCGAGTATTTCGGCCCCTGTCGGCGTCGCCGGATCGACCACGAATTCTCCGGTGTCGAACGCCGGGGAGGCCAGCCGGACGAGATCACGGACGCCCTGTCCCAGATGGATCCCGAGGACGTGTACTAAGGTCCTCGACGGCAGGCCCCGAAGACAAAAACGCCCCGGAGGAAACTCCGGGGCGTTCCAGTTTCAGGCTGCTCTCGAAAGATCAGCCGTGGGCCAGCACCGCCAGCAGCAGCAGGGCCACGATGTTGGTGATCTTGATCATCGGGTTCACGGCCGGACCCGAGGTGTCCTTGTAGGGGTCGCCGACGGTGTCGCCGGTGACGGCGGCCTTGTGGGTGTCGCCGCCCTTGGTGTGCAGGACGCCATTCTTGTCGGTGAAGCCTTCTTCGATGACCTTCTTGGCGTTGTCCCAGGCGCCGCCGCCGCTGGTCATCGAGATGGCGACGAACAGGCCGGTGACGATCACGCCCATCAGCATGGCGCCCAGCGAGGCGAACGCGTCGACCTTGCCGGCGATGGCCTTGATCACGAAGAACAGCACCACCGGCGAGACGACCGGCAGCAGGCTGGGCACGATCATCTCGCGGATGGCCGCCTTGGTCAGGATGTCCACGGCCTTGCCGTACTCGGGCTTGACCTCGCCGGTCATGATGCCCGGGTTCTCGCGGAACTGACGACGCACCTCGGCGACGACCGACTCGGCCGCACGACCGACGGCGGTCATCGCCATGCCGCCGAACAGGAACGGCAGCAGGCCGCCGAACAGCAGGCCGACCACCACATAGGGGTTCGACAGGTCGAAGGTCACCGGCCCCATGCCGTCGAAGAAGCTGCCCGGCGTCGCATTGGCCGAGAAGAACTTCAGGTCCTCGGTATAGGCGGCGAACAGCACCAGGGCGCCCAGTCCGGCCGAACCGATGGCGTAGCCCTTGGTCACGGCCTTGGTGGTGTTGCCCACGGCGTCCAGCGCGTCGGTGGTGACGCGGACTTCCGGCGGCAGGCCCGCCATCTCGGCGATGCCGCCGGCGTTGTCGGTGACCGGACCGAAGGCGTCCAGGGCGACGATGAAGCCGGCCAGCGACAGCATGGTCGTGGTGGCGATGGCGATGCCGAACAGACCCGCCAGATTATAGGTCACCAGGATGCCGACGATGATGGTCAGGGCCGGCAGGGCCGTGGATTCCAGCGACATGGCCAGACCCTGGATCACGTTCGTGCCGTGCCCCGAGACCGACGCCTGCGCCACCGACTTCACCGGACGGAAGTTGGTGCCCGTGTAGTACTCGGTGATCATGACGATGGCGGCGGTGACCGCCAGACCGACCAGGCCGCAATAGAACAGGCCATCGGCGGTATAGGTGCGCGCGGCCGTCACGACCGGGGCCGGGATCAGGTCGTGCAGCACGTACCAGACGGCCGGGATCGACAGCAGGCCCGTCACGATCAGGCCCTTGTAGAGGGCCCCCATGATGTTCTGGCTCTTGCCCAGGCGAACGAAGAACGCGCCGATGATCGAGGTGACGATGCAGACCGCGCAGATGGCCAGCGGCAGCAGCATCATGGCGCCCACGGCCTCCGTGCCACGGAAGAAGATGGCGGCCAGGACCATGGTGGCGACCGTGGTCACCGCATAGGTCTCGAACAGGTCGGCGGCCATGCCGGCGCAGTCGCCGACATTGTCGCCGACGTTGTCGGCGATGGTGGCGGCGTTGCGGGGGTCATCCTCCGGGATGCCGGCTTCCACCTTGCCCACAAGGTCGCCGCCCACGTCGGCGCCCTTGGTGAAGATGCCGCCGCCCAGACGGGCGAAGATCGAGATCAACGAGGCGCCGAAGCCCAGGGCCACCAGGGCGTCGACGACGCCGCGGCCGGTTGGTTCCAGGCCCAGCGGGCCCGTCAGCACCCAGTAGTAGCCCGCCACGCCCAGCAGAGCGAAGCCAGCCACCAGCATGCCGGTGATGGCGCCGGAGGTGAAGGCCAGCGACAAACCCTTGGCCAGCCCCTCCGAGGCGGCCTGAGCGGTACGAACGTTGGCGCGAACCGAGATCAGCATGCCCGCGAAGCCGGCCGCGCCCGAAAGCACGGAGCCGACGAGGAAGCCCAGAGCGGCCCACTGGCCGATCAGCAGGTAGACGGCGACGAGAATGACCGCGCCAACGACCGAGATAGTGAGGTATTGCCGACGCAGGTAGGCTTGCGCCCCTTCCTGGATCGCCGCGGCGATCTCCTGCATCCTCGCATTGCCGGGCGACGCCCGCATCAGACTGGCCGTCTGCACGGCGCCGTACAGCACCGCCAGCAGCCCGGCCCCGATGGCCAGATAAAGCCAAAGACTCATTAGGTTCTTCGCCCCTTCGCGCTTCCAATCACGAGGGGGATGCCGGTCCCGGCGGCTGGAGGTAATGACGCACGTCAAACCGCCGCCCGGATCGACGGGCGGGCCTTTGGCCTCGTGCCCCCTCGATGCTCCCAAAATGACAGCCGAACGGCGTCATCCGAAAGAGACTGTCAGATGGTCGGGGGGCGCGCAACCCGCGTCGGCGCAAGCCTTTGCAGCGGCAAAGCTTGGCGCGGGGCATGGAATCAGGGGTGCAGTTCGCCCTGGCCGACCGGCTTGGCGGCGCTGGATTTGGGCGGCATCAGCTGCTGGCGGGGGATCTGCTTGACGATCTCGACCGAGGCGACCTTGCCCTTGCCCATCAGTACGCCGCATTGGCTCAGGACGAAGCTGGTCAGGCGCGGACCGTCGACTTCCTTCCAGGTGTCGGCGCGCGTGAACGGAGTCTTGTAGGCGGCCCGTACGATCGCGTCGCGCAGCATCGGCTCCTGGTCCTTCAGGGCTGCGGCGTCGGCGCCCTCCTTCAGCTTCAGGGTCATGGCGACGAAGACGTAGTTGACGATCCGGCCGTTGGCGATGATCGGAATGGTCATCGAGCCCAGCTTGTACGTCGGGTCGAGCGCTTGGCCCTCGCCCTCCTTCTTCTCCTTCTTGCCGCTATTGGCGAAGGCCGGCGCGGACACGGCCGCGAAGGCGGCGGCGAGCAGGATACGGCGCGAGGGTGTGGCAAGATCGATCATGGCCATCATCCATAACCGACAGGGCTTGATATTGACCTAACCGGCTCCTTGCAGGGGCCTCGAGCGGGATCAGCCGTGCAGCCAGCCCAGGCGCGAAGGCGTGACGTCGCGACCCTTGTAGTAGGCCGAGACCCCCTCGCCTTCCACGAACTCGCCGATCTCGCTGACCTTCACGCCGGCCGCGGCGGCGGCGACGCGGAAGTTCCAGGCCTCGCTGGGATCGACGGCGCAGACGATCTCATAGTCGTCGCCGCCGGAAGCCAGCGAGATACGGCCCTCGACCTGCTCTGGCTGCTGGTCCAGCCAGGCCTGGCCGCCCGGCGACAGCGGCAGGCGCTCCAGGTCGACGCGCACGCGGCAGCCGCTGGCCTTGGCGATATGGGCGCTGTCGGCCAGCAGGCCGTCGGAGACGTCGGCGGCGGCCTTGGCGTGGACGCGCATCGCCTCGCGCAGGGTGACGCGCGGTTCGGGCTGGCGATAGCGGCGCAGCATGGCGCCGTCGGCGTCGACCACCTCGCCCCACTGGGCCAGGAGACCCAGCCAGCCATCGCCGATCGTGCCGGAGACCATCAGGCGGTCCCCCGGCTTGGCGCCGCGTCGCAGGATGGCCCCGCCCTCGGGAACCCAGCCCAGCAAAGTGGCCGAAACGACCAGCGGACCCGAGGTGGTGACCGTGTCGCCGCCCAGCAGCGACATGTCGAACAGCGCGCCGTCCTCGGCCAGACCCCGGGCGAAGGTCTCGCGCGAGGTGACGTCGGAGCCCGAGGGCCAGCCGATGGCCAGGAAATAGCCGTAGGGTTCGGCCGCCTTGGCCGCCAAGTCGGAGAGATTGGTGCGCAGCAGCTTGCGCGCGACGACGTCCAGGGCCTCGTCGGCCAGAAAGTGCACGCCGGCCACCATGGCGTCCTTGGTGATCACCAGGTCGTAGCCAGGACGCGACGGCAGCACGGCCGCGTCGTCCAACAGGTCCAGCGCCGCCGGGTCGCCACGTGTCAGCGGACGCAGCAGGCGCGCGATGTGGTCGAATTCCGTCGGCGCCGCTTCCGCCGCGGCAGGCGCGGCGTCATCGTCAGCGAACCAGTCGTCTTCGTCAGTCTCGTGCATCACGGGCGATCGCGTCGAGGGCGCCATTGATGAAGCCTGACTCGGGACCCTCAAAAAAGGATTTAGCGATCTCGACATATTCATTGATGACGACTTCGGTCGGAACGTCCGGCCGGTACATCAATTCGTAGGCGCCGGCGCGCAGCACGGCGCGGGCCGTGGCGTCCAGGCGCTCCAGGCGCCAGCCCGAGGCCAGGCGCTTGACGATACCCTGGTCGATCTTGGACTGGTTGGTCACCACGCCCTTGGCCAGTTCGGCGAAGAAGGTCTCGTCGGCGGCGGCCAGGCGCTCACCCTCGACATCGCGGTCGAAGCGGTGCTCGCCGAACTCGCGCACCACGGCGTCGACGCCCGCGCCCGAGACTTCCATCTGGTACAGGGCCTGGACGGCGGCGAGACGCGCCACCGAGCGCGGTTGGATGCGGTTGCCGCTCATCGGGCCTGTCCCAGCAGTTGACGCTTCAGGGCGATGGTCTCGAGGCAGGCCTTGGCGGCCGAACCGCCGCGGTCGCCTTCGCTGACCCGCGCTCGGGTCCAGGCCTGGGCCTCGTCGTCGACGGCCAGGACGCCGAAGCCGATCGCCAGCCGCTTGCCGATGCCCAGATCCTGCAGGCCGCGGGCGGTTTCATTGGCGACCAGTTCGAAATGGTAGGTCTCGCCCCGGATGACCGCGCCGAGCGCGACATAGCCTTCGTAGCGCACGCCCACGGGGCGGCGAGCCGCGTCCTCGGCCATGGCGATGACCGTCGGGATCTGCAGGGCGCTGGAGACGGTGATCACGTCGTATTCCGCGCCCTGGGCCTCGATCGCCTGCACGGCTCCGCGCAGCAGCTCGTCGGAGATCCCCGAATGGCTTCGGCCCTCTACGATCAGCAAGCGGATGTTGTCTTCAACCATCTAGCTTCGAATCTCCACGGCCGCGCTTGCCGCGCGCACACAAACACACATCAGGGATTAACGAACTATAGCTCTTCTTCGACGCTGTCGCTCAGACCTTCTTCGGTCAGGAACTTGGCGAAGTCGCTGGTTTCCTTGAAATCCCGATAGACGGAGGCGTAACGGACATAGGCGACGTCATCGAGCGATTTCAACGCCTTCATGACCATTTCGCCCACCGTCGAGGACGGAAGCTCGGTCTCGCCCATGCTTTCCAGCTGCCGGACGATGCCGTTGATCATGCGCTCGACGCGCTCGGCCTCGACGGGCCGCTTCTGGGTGGCCAGGGCGATCGAACGCACCAGCTTGTCGCGATCGAACGGCGAGCGCCGGCCCGAACGCTTCAGGATGATCAGCTCGCGCAGTTGCACCCGCTCGAACGTGGTGAAGCGACCGCCGCACTCGGGGCACATGCGGCGACGGCGGATGGCCGCGCCGTCTTCAGACGGGCGGCTGTCCTTAACCTGGCTTTCGGCGTGTCCGCAGAAGGGGCAGCGCATGATGTGGCCCCTCCCGCGGCGCCTAGACCATATTAGTTGTAGATCGGGAAGCGGGCCGTCAAGGCCAGCACTTCCTCGCGGACCTTCCCCTCGACCTCGGCGTTGCCTTCCGGACCGTTGGCGGCCAGGCCGTTGACCACTTCGCCGATCAGCTCGCCCACGCGGGTGAACTCGGCTTCCTTGAAGCCGCGCGTGGTGCCGGCCGGCGTGCCCAGGCGAACGCCCGAGGTGATCGTGAACGGCGCGGTGTCGAACGGTACGCCGTTCTTGTTGCAGGTCATGTGGGCGCGCTCGAGGCTGTGCTCGGTGTCCCGGCCTGTCACGCCCTTCGGACGCAAGTCGACCAACATCAGGTGGCTGTCAGTGCCGCCCGAGACGATGTTGACGCCTGACTTCAGCAGGGCTTCCGACAGCGCCTTGGCGTTGGCGATGATCTGCCGGGCATAGTCCTTGAACGCCGGCTGCAGCGCTTCGCCGAAGGCCACGGCCTTGGCGGCGATGACGTGCTCCAGCGGACCGCCCTGCAGGCCCGGGAAGACCGCCGAATTGACCTTCTTGATGATGGCTTCGTCGTTGGTCAGCACCATGCCGCCACGCGGGCCGCGCAGGGTCTTGTGGGTGGTGGTGGTAACGATGTGGGCGTGAGGGACAGGGCTCGGGAACACGCCGCCGGCCACCAGGCCGGCGAAGTGGGCCATGTCGACCATCAGATAGGCGCCGACGCTGTCGGCGATCTGACGGAAGCGGGCGAAGTCGATTTCGCGACTATAGGCGCTGCCGCCGGCGATGATCAGCTTGGGCTTCTCGCGCTCGGCCACCTCCGCGACGTTGTCGTAGTCGATCAACTGGTCCTGCTGGCGCACGGTGTAGGACACCGGCTTGAACCACTTGCCCGACTGATTGGCGGGCGAGCCGTGGGTCAGGTGGCCGCCGGCGGCCAGGTCCATGCCCAGGAAGCTGTCGCCCGGCTGCAGCAGAGCCATGAACACCGCCTGGTTGGCCTGCGAACCCGAGTGCGGCTGGACGTTGGCGAAACCGGCGCCGAACAGCGACTTGGCGCGTTCGATGGCGATCGTCTCGATCTCGTCGACATATTCGCAGCCGCCATAGTAGCGCTTGCCCGGATAACCCTCGGCGTATTTGTTGGTCAGGATCGAGCCCTGGGCCTCCAACACCGCCTTCGAGACGATGTTCTCCGAGGCGATCAGCTCGATCTGGTTCTGCTGACGGTCCAGCTCACGACCGATGCGGTCGAAGATGTCCTTGTCCGCGGTGGCGAGGTCGGCGCCGAAAAAGGCGCTGGTGTTGGCTTGGGTCATTTCGCTCTCCGGGCGTTTGGGGGAGTCGGCAGAGGCGCCCTCTTTAACGGGATAGGCGCGGCGATCAATGTAGGAACCGCATCCTGTTTTGTGCGTTGCCGTCCTGCAGGGCGGTGCTCAACCCCCGCGGAGTTCCAACGACAACAACGGGAATGGGGTATCTCATGGCGTCTCAAGGCGGCGGCACGGACACGACGAGCGACAACAACGTCGATATTCTGGGGCTCAGCGCCGAGATCGTGGCGGCTTATGTAGGTCAGAACACAGTCTCTCAGACGGCCATTCCGGACCTGATCCGTACGGTCCACCAGGCGCTCGCCTCGCTGGGCAACGGCGGCGAGGCTCCGCAACCGGCCGAAAAGGCCAAGCCGGCGGTTCCGGTGGGCCGCTCGGTGCAGCATGACTTCATCGTCTGTCTGGAGGACGGAAAGAAGCTCAAGATGCTCAAGCGCTATCTGCGCTCGCACTACGACATGAGCCCCGAGGAATACCGTCGCAAGTGGGGCCTGCCGCCCGACTATCCGATGGTGGCGCCGGCCTATGCGGCCCGCCGCTCGGACTTCGCCAAGAAGATCGGCCTGGGCAAGGGCGTGCGGCGGGGAAGCTGACCGCCCCTCGCCGTTCGGGCACGCGAACGCCGCCGGACTCCGGCGGCGTTTTTCGGTTCGACGATGTGCGGTCTGGTCGAAGCTGAAGGTGCGTCTGATCCCCTGAACGTGGCGAAGACCACGTTCAAAATGTTTGAGATAGAGCCTGTTTATCCGCTTCGGATAAAATCCGAAACGGACAGGCTCTACGCCGCGTAGCCGCCCATGCGGGCGACATTGCAGTGAGCCCACAGCTTTTCCATCGCCGCGACCAGCTTGCGCATCATGTCGTCGGTATGGAACGGAGTCGGGGTGAAGCGCAGGCGCTCGGTGCCGCGTGGCACCGTCGGGTAGTTGATCGGCTGCACATAGACGCCGTGATCGGCCAGCAGCATATCGCTGATCAACTTGGTGTGGACGGGATCGCCGACCAGCACCGGAACGATGTGGCTCTCGTTTTCCATCACCGGCAGGCCGGCGGCCTTGAACATGGCCTTCAGGGTCGCGGCGCGCTCCTGGTGGATCTCGCGCACTTCGGGGTGCTGTTTCAGCCAGCGAACGCTGGCCAGCGAGCCGGCCACCAAGGCGGGCGGCAGCGAGGTGGTGAAGATGAAGCCCGCGGCCATCAGGCGGATGGCGTCGATCACTTCGGCGTCGCCGGTGATGTAGCCGCCCATGACGCCGAACGCCTTGCCGAGCGTCCCTTCGATGATGTCGATCTCGCCCATCAGGCCGTCGCGCTCCGCGACGCCGCCGCCGCGCGGGCCGTACATGCCGACCGCGTGGACCTCGTCCAGATAGGTCATGGCGCCGTACTTCTTGGCGAGAGCCGCCGTTGCGCGGATGTCGGCGATATCGCCGTCCATCGAATAGACGCTCTCGAAGGCGACCATCTTGGGCGCGTCGGCCGGGGCCGCCGCCAGCAGCTCTTCGAGATGCTCAAGATCGTTGTGGCGGAACACCTTGCGCGGGCCGCCGCCATTGCGGATGCCGGCGATCATCGAGGCGTGGTTCAACTCGTCCGAGAAGATGATCAGGCCGGGCAGGATCTTCTGCACCACCGACAGGCTGGCCTCGTTGGAGACGTAGCCCGAGGTGAACAGCAGCGCGCCTTCCTTGCCGTGCAGGTCGGCCAGTTCCCGCTCCAGCAGGACGTGGTCGTGGTTGGTGCCCGAGATGTTGCGGGTGCCGCCCGAGCCCGAGCCATGCGCGTCGACGGCGGCCTTCATGGCGTCCATGACGACGGAATTCTGACCCTGGCCGAGATAGTCGTTGCTGCACCAGACCACGACTTCGCGTTCCGAGCCGTCCTGGCGGGTCCAGGTGGCGCGCGGGAACTGTCCACGCTGTCGCTTAAGGTCGGCGAAGACCCGGTAGCGGCCCTCTTCGCGGATCTGGTCGACGGCGCTGCGGAACGCGGCTTTGTAGTCCATGTCGGTCTCTAAACCACCGGCCGGATGGTCCGGGGGTCCCCTTAATTCATGGCTCGGCTTTTCGCACCAAGCGCCGTTGGTGTCCATCTAGGGACGTTTACCTAGCAAATTGAAGTACGCGATTGGCCGCATCGACTTCGCCAATGAACTCCGTCGCGGATGCGGCGTCTTCGACGATTCATCCAAGCTGCGCCAGCTTTCCGCGCAGTAACTGGATGATGGCCGAGAAGTCCTTGCCGCCGAAGCCGTTGCCGTCGAACAACGCGTACAGCGCCTCGGCCTGCGCCCCCATCGGCGTGCTGGCCCCAGCCTTGGCGGCGGCCTCCTGGGCCAGCTTCAGGTCCTTCAGCATCATGGCCGAGGCGAAGCCGCCCTCGTAGTGGCGGTCGGCCGGGGTCTGGGGCCCCACGCCCGGGACCGGGCAGTAACTGGTCACCGACCAGCACTGGCCCGATGACTTGCTGGCGATCTCGAAGAAGCGATCGGCGTCCAGACCCAACTTCTCGGCGAGGGCAAAGGCTTCGCAGGTCCCCAGCATCGACACGCCCAGCAGCATGTTGTTGCAGATCTTGGCCGCCTGCCCCGCCCCGTGGTCGCCGGCGTGGATCGTCACGCGCGACATCGGGTCCAGCGCCGCCTCGATGGCCGGAAAATCCACGGCCGCGCAGCCGACCATGAAGGCCAGGGCGCCGGCCTCGGCGGCCATCACGCCGCCCGACACCGGCGCGTCGGCGAAGCGGAAACCGGCCTCGGCCGCCTGCCCGGCCACAGCGCGGGCGCTCTCGACGTCGATCGTCGAGCTGTCGATCAGCAAGGCGGACTTGGGCGCGCTCTTCAGAATCTGCTCGCCATAGACGGCGCGCACGTGCGGACCGGCCGGCAGCATGGTGATCACCACCTCCGCGTCCGCCACCGCCTCGGCCACCGAGCCGGCCGCCTGGCAGCCAGCCGCAACCGCCCGTTCGACCGCCGCCGCCGACAGGTCGAAAGCGTGGACCTCGTGGCCAGCCTTGGCCTGATTGGCGGCCATGCCGCCGCCCATGTTGCCCAGGCCGATGAAGGCGATACGGGTCATTGTAGAGCTCCCTGCAAATGCGAACCGCGCCTCATGGGCGCGGTTCTTATCGTCGAGTATCGTCGGGCTTTCCGGCTCAGCGCGCCGTGACCGGCTTGCGGAACTTGTAGACGAACTGGTCGGTCTTCCCGCGGATCGACGGGTCGTAGACGTTGGCCTTGCGGGAGTCGGCCGGATCCTTCAGCACGCGGCTCTCACCCTCGAAGATGAAGCCGGCGGCCGTGACCTCGGACCTCACCACCGCCGAGTCGATGCGATGCAGGGTCTCGGTGTCGCGCAGGCCCGAGCCGGCCTCGGCCGAGTGGTCGATAACCAGGAACACGCCGCCCGGCTTCAGAGCTCTGAAGATCTGGCGGTTCACGACCGACAGGTCGGCCGGTCCCATGAACTTGTCGTGCATGTCGTGATAGTTCTGGGCCGTGAACACCAGATCCAGCCTCTCCGGCGTGGAGAAGTTGGGCAGCGTGTTCAGGATCACCTTCACGTTCGAATAGGCCGGGTCGCGGGCGATGGCGTTCACCGCCGGCTCGCGATTGGCCAGCTTGGTCAGCTCGTCCGGCACATAGGCATAGACCACGCCCCTGGGGCCGACCGACTTGGCCAGGATGCGGGTGAAGTAGCCGCCGCCGGGGATCAGATCGGCGACCTTCGCGCCCGGGCGCACCCCGGCGAAGGTCAGGACCTCGCCCGGATGCCGGTTGGCGTCTCGGACCATGTCGGCGGCCGGACGCGACGGATCGCTGAGCGCGGCGGCGATGTTCGGCGAGATGGCCGCGGCCGCCGGGCCCGAAGGCGGCGGCGGCGGAGGTCCCATCATCGGCTGGGTGGCGCAGGCCGCGAGGCCCAGCACGGCGACGAGACTGAGAAGCGGCTTACGCATGGCAATCCTTCCGAACCGACGTGTTCTTGTTGTGCGACCCTAACCTAGCGTGACGGCTACGTCAGCGGCCTCCATTCCTCCCCGCGGGGAAGCGGAGCGAAAATCTCCTCCAGCATGGCGTCCGTGACCCCCTCGAGGGTCGCGGGATTCCACTTCGGGGCGTTGTCCTTGTCGACGATCACGGCCCGGACGCCCTCGATGAAGTCGTGCTTCATCACCACCCGCGAGCCGATCCGGTACTCCATGACCATGTTGTCAGCGAAGTCGGTCATGGCCGCGCCGCGCTTCAGCTGCTCGAAAGCGACTTTCATCGTCTGGGGCGACTTGGTCCGCATCACGGCCAACTGGGCCTTGCCCCAGTCGCTGGAGTCGAGGGTCAGGAACTCCACGATCTCCTCGACGGTCTCGCCGACGAACAGGCGGTTGAGGTCCTGTTCGAAGCCCAGCAGCGCCGCCTTGCCAGCGTCGGCGCGGTATTTCTTGAGGATCTCTTCGATGCGGCGGGGATCGGCGATGATCGCCTTCTTCAGCCCCGCCACGGCGCCGAACTCGACGAAGTGGGTGGCTACTCCTAAGCGCATGCAGTCCGCGCCCTTGATCCGCGCGCCGGTCAGGGCCAGCCACAGCCCCGCCTTGCCCGGCAGGCGCGGCAGGTACCAGCCGCCGCCGACATCCGGGAACAGGCCGATGCCGGTCTCGGGCATGGCGAAAGTCGTGCGCTCGGTGGCGATCCGCACGTGGGCCGGCATCGAGATGCCGACACCGCCGCCCATGACGATGCCGTCCATCACCGCCACGACGGGCGTGTCATAGGTGAACAGCAGGTGGTTCAGCTGGTACTCGGTGTGGAAGAACCGCCGCGCCTCGACGCCGTCCTTGGCCCCGCTGTCGGCCAGCATCCGGATGTCGCCGCCGGCGCAGAAGCCGCGCTCGCCCGCATGGTCGATCAGGACCATGTAGACCTCGGGATCCTCCCGCCAGTCCAGCAGCGCGCCGATCATGGTCTCGCACATGCCCAGCGTCAGGGCGTGCAGGGCCTTGGGCCGGTTCAGCGTGATGCGGCCGACGTTCTTCTCGACGCGGATCAGGACTTCGGGTTCGTCGGTCATCGATAGGTCCTAGGCGGGTTCGGCGACGGGCGCGCAGTCGAAGCGGTCGATCTGACCGGCCGTGAGGCGATAGACGGCGTCCTGCGGGATGTCCTGGGCCAGAGTCTCGGCTTGCGACAAGCCGGCATAGGCGCCGCGCAGCAGCCGGCCCGCGACGCCGTGGCTGACGACGATCAGCCGGCGCTCCGGCTCGGCGGCCTGTTCGCCCAACCAGTGGCTGATCCGGGCTATCATGACCTCATAGGTCTCGCCGCCCGGCGCGTGGAAGCCCCACGCGTCGTCGCCGTGGAGGTGCGGGTTCTCGCCTCTCACCTCCTCGCGGAGGCGGTTGGACCATTCGCCGACGTCGATCTCCACCAGGCGTTCGTCGGTCACGACCGACAGCCCCAGACGCGCGCCGATGGTCTCGGCCGTGTCGCGCGCCCGGCGCAACGGGCTGGCGACGATGCGCCACTCACTCAGGGGGCCGGCCGGCGGATCGCGGCGGACCAGGTCGAACAGCAGGTCGGCCATGGCTCCGGCCTGGGCGCGGCCCAGCGGCGTCAGGTCCGACTCCGACCGCCCCTGCAGACGGCCTTCGCGATTATGGAAGGTCTCACCATGGCGACAGAGATAGATCACTGCCGGAACATCTCTCGGGCGATGATGACGCGCATGATCTCGTTGGTCCCTTCCAGGATCTGGTGCACCCGCAGGTCGCGCACGATGCGCTCCAGCGGATAATCCTGGAGGTAGCCGTAGCCGCCGTGCAGCTGCAAGGCGTCATTGGCCACCTGGAAGCCAGCGTCGGTGGCGAACCGCTTGGCCATGGCGCACAGCTTGGTCGCCTCCGGGTGGCGGTTGTCGAGGGCGTGGGCGGCGCGGCGCACCATCAGGCGGGCGGCCTCCAGCTCGGTGGCCATGTCGGCCAGCTTGAACTGTAGCGCCTGGAAGTCCTTCAGGGCTTTGCCGAACTGGTTGCGGGTCTCCATGTAGGCCTTGGCCGTGTCGAGGGCGAACTGCGCCCCGCCCAGCGAGCACGAGGCGATGTTCAGGCGCCCACCATCCAGGCCCATCATGGCGAAGCGGAAGCCCTCGCCTTCCTGGCCGATGCGGTTCTCCACCGGCACCCGGCAGTTGTCGAAATTGACCTGGGCCGTCGGCTGGGCGTTCCAGCCCATCTTGCGCTCGTTGGCCCCGAAGCTGAGACCGTCCGTCCCCTTCTCGACCACGAAGGCCGAGACGCCCTTGGCGCCATCGCCGCCCGTGCGCGCCATGACGACATAGACGTCCGACACGCCGCCGCCCGAGATGAAGGCCTTTCCACCGTTCAGGACATAGTGGTCGCCGTCGAGCTGGGCGCTCGTGCGCATGTTGGCCGCGTCCGAGCCCGAGCCCGGCTCGGTCAGGCAGTAGCTGGCGATCAGCTGCATGGTCGTCAGACGCGGCAGGTAACGCTTGCGCAGATCCTCGGAGCCGAAGCGATCGATCATCCACGAGGCCATGTTGTGGATGGTCAGATAGGCGGCGGTCGGCACGTCGCCGTAGCTGAGCGCCTCGAAGATGATCGAGGCGTCTAGGCGCGACAGACCGCTGCCCCCGACATCCTCGTTCACATAGATGCCGGCGAAGCCCAGCTCGGCGGCTTGGCGCAGAGTCTCGACGGGGAAATGCTTCTTCTCGTCCCACTCGGCCGAGAACGGGGCAAGCTGTCCTTCGGCGAAAGCGCGAGCCGCATCCTGGATTGCGACTTGATCTTCGTTCAGCGCGAAATCCATGCGCACTTCCTCCCGTTCGGGGCAAAGCCGCCCTCACCTTCTTGGCCGCTGACGTGCCGCGCCGTGCGCCGGCTGTCAACGCGTGTCGCGCGGGCCTCCAAGTGTGGCCTGAAATCCTCCGTTACACGGTGTGTAGCGACTCAGGCGTCGCACCCCCTTGATAACCATCGCCTTTCGGCCCAAATGCCGATCTCGAGTCTGGGCGTTCTCAACAATAACATTTGCATCGACGATTATGCGTTTCGTGAAACTTGCACTCGCCGCTCTTGTCGCGGCCCTGGGGATGGCCACGGTCCCGGCCCATGCGGCCGAGGGCGGCGACATCGCGCGTAGCTATGGCGTGTGGCGTAACCCGCACAACACCGTGCACCTGGAAATCAAGGATTGCGGCCCCAGCACCTGCGGCGTCGTCGTGTGGGCCAGCGCCAAGGCCGAGGCCGACGCGCGCAAGGCGGGCGCCGACACCCTGATCGGCAAGCAACTGCTGCGTGACTTCGAAAGCCAGCGCGACGGTTCGCTGAAGGGGCGCGTGTGGGTCCCGACCCTGAAGGTCACCCTCGTGGGGTCGGCCGACATCATCGACCCCAAGACCATGCGCGCCAAGGGCTGCGTGATCGGCAACTTCCTGTGCAAGTCGCAGTTGTGGACCCGCATCGACGGCCCGTCGATGCTGGCCGCCCGCACGGCGCCCTGACCTTTTCGCCCGAACGCGCAAACGCCGCTTGATTCAGCTCAAACGGCGCAGCACCCTCTAAGTGTACGTTGATAACCCAGGCGTCCGAAGAGACGCCGGGGGCAACTTGGCCGTCTGTCGGCCAGCACGGGAGGAACGACATGACCGAGGCGGCGACGCTTTCGAAGACCGCGTCAGGCGCGGCTACACAGCATTTCGACGTGATCATCGTGGGCGCGGGCATTTCCGGGATCGGGAGCGCCTATCACCTCGGCGTGCAACGACCGGGGACGACCTTCACGGTGCTGGAGGCGCTCGAGAGTTTTGGCGGCACCTGGCTAACGCACACCTACCCCGGCATCCGCTCGGACAGCGACCTCTACACTTTCGGCTATCGCTTCAAGCCGTGGGTCGGGCCACCGATCGCCACCGCCGCGGAAATCCTCGACTACATGGGCGAGGTGATCACCGAAAACGACTTGGCGCGCCACATCCGCTATCGGCGACGGATCGTCTCGGCCAGTTGGTCGTCCGCTGACAAGCTCTGGACGCTGGAGGTCGCTGGCCCGGACGGCGCCGAGCGCTACACCACCAACTTCCTGTGGATGTGTCAGGGCTACTACCGTCACTCGGTGGGCTATACGCCCGACTGGCCCGGCATGTCGGACTACAAGGGCCGGATCGTGCATCCGCAAACCTGGCCCGACGACCTCGACTTGAAGAACAAGCGGGTGGTGGTGATCGGCTCTGGCGCGACGGCCGCGACCCTGGTTCCCAACATCGCCGGCGACTGCGCCCATGTCACCGTGCTGCAGCGCTCGCCCACCTACTTCGTGCCTGGCCGCAACGAGAACGAGCTGGCCAACGTCCTGCGCCAGCTGGAGATCGACGAGACCTGGATCCACGAGATCGTCCGCCGCAAGGTGCTGTTCGACCAGAACGAATTCACGCGGCGCTCGATCGAGGAGCCCGAAGCGGTCAAGGCCGAGTTGCTGGAAGGCGTGAAGGCCTTCCTGGGTCCCGACTTCGACATCAAAACCCATTTCACGCCGCGCTATCGTCCATGGCGGCAGCGCATCGCCTTCGTGCCCGACGGCGATCTCTTTCAGGGGATCGCCTCCGGCAAGGCCTCGGTGGTGACCGACGAGATCGACCGTTTCACCGAGACGGGGCTGCTGCTCAAGTCCGGCAAGACGCTGGAGGCGGACGTCGTCGTCACGGCGACGGGCTTCGACCTCAGCGTCCTGGGCGACATCGCGTTCGCGGTGGACGGCAGGCCGCTCGACTTCGGCAAGACGGTCACCTACCGCGGCATGATGTTCACCGGCCTGCCGAACCTCGTCTGGGTCTTCGGCTATTTCCGGGCCAGCTGGACCTTGCGCGCCGACATGATCGGCGACTTCGTCTGCCGGCTGCTGGCCCACATGGAAGCCAAAGGCGCGCGGCAGGTCGAGGTCGCCCTGCGGCCGCAGGACGCGGACATGAAGATCGGCGAATGGATCGATCCCGAGGACTTCAATCCCGGCTATCTGATGCGGAACATGCATCTGCTGCCCAAGGCCGGCGACAAGCCGGAGTGGCGACACACCCAGGACTACTGGACCGAGAAGGACCTCTTCCCGACCCTCGACCTGGACGATCCGGCTTTCCGCTATTCTTGAGCCTCTTAAGGGCCCCATGAACTTGCCTAGAGAGGCGGCGCGGTCCAAATCAACGCCATGACCGTTCCGCCCCTCGCTCCCTATCCCGCCACCCGCCTGCGCCGCCTGCGCCAGGCCGACTGGACCCGCCGCCTCGTCCGCGAGACCGAGGTCCGACCATCGGACCTGATCTGGTCGATGGTGGTGCACGAAGGCGAAGGGACGATCCCTATCGCCTCGATGCCGGGCGTCGAACGCCTTTCCGTCAAGGAGGCCGCCAAGGCCGCTGTCCGCGCCCGCGACCTGGGTATCCCGGCCATCGCCATCTTCCCGCACATCGACGGCTCGCGGAAGGACGCGACCGGCTCGATCGCCGCCGATCCGGACGGCGTCATCCCCCGCGCCGTCAAGGCCATGAAGGACGCCGCCCCCGAGGTCGGCATCATGTGCGACGTCGCCCTGGACCCCTTCACCGACCACGGCCACGACGGCGTGGTCGAGGGCGGCAGGATCCTCAACGACCCGACCATCGAGCGCCTGATCGAGCAGGGCCTGATGCAGGCCGAGGCCGGCGCCGACATCCTGGCGCCCTCCGACATGATGGACGGCCGCATCGGCAAGCTGCGCGCGGCGCTGGAAGGCGCGAACTTCCAGGACACGATGATCATGTCCTATGCCGCCAAATACGCCTCGGCCTTCTACGGTCCGTACCGCGACGCGATCGGCTCGGCCAAGCTCTCCGCCGGCCAGGGTGACAAGAAGACCTACCAGATGGACCCGGCCAACACCGAGGAAGCCATCCGCGAGGTCGCGCTCGACATCGCCGAGGGCGCCGACATGGTCATGGTCAAGCCGGGCATGCCGTATCTGGACATCCTGCGCCGCCTGGTCGACGAGTTCCGCATGCCGACCTACGCTTTCCAGGTATCGGGCGAGTACGCGATGATCATGGCCGCCGCCCAGAACGGCTGGATCGACCAGGACCGCGCCATCCTCGAAAGCCTGTCAGCCTTCAAGCGCGCCGGCGCGGCGGGCGTCATCACCTATTTCGCCCCCTGGGCCGCCGAGAAGCTGGGCTGACGTGGCCGCGCCGAGGACCGCCTTCAGCCAAGGCCGGTTCTATGGCGCGCCAACCGTCGAGCGCCAACTTCAGGGCGTGCGCCTGGCCCACCTCGAGGCCACCAAGCGCGCCGAGCACGTCGACGAGCACAGTCACGACGACGCCCACTTCGTGCTGGCCACCCACGGCCGCTATGTGACCACCGCCGCCGGCCCCGAGACCGAGGGGCCGGTGCTGGTCTTCAACCCGCCGGGCGTGGTGCATCGCGACCGCTTCGTCGATGTCGGCGGCTATTTCCTGGCCGTCAGCTTCGCCCCCACCGACTGGCGGACCCTGGCCGACGCCGGACGCGGCGCGGCGATCGACGCTCTGCGGCTGACGGGTCCCGCCGCCCGCCGTGCCGCCCTGCGCCTGACCCGCTCGCTGCTGGCCCGCGACGCCGAGACGCTGTCGCTGGAGGGCCTGAGCCTGGAACTGGCCGCCCAGGCGCTGACGCCGGCCTCGGACGGCGACAGCCGCCCACCGTGGCTGGACCGCGCCGAGACCTATCTGGCGGATGTGTTCGACCAGCCGATCAGCGTCGCCGATCTGGCCGAGATCGCCGGCGTGCATCCCGTCCACCTGGCGCGCGGCTATCGCCGCTGGCTGGGCGCTGCGCCGGGCGACCGACTGCGCACCCGCCGGCTGGAGCGGGCCGCCGACCTGCTGATGCGCGGCCGCGACCCGATCGGCGAGATCGCCCTGGCGTCCGGCTTCTGCGACCAGAGCCACCTCAATCGCCAGTTCCTCAAGGCCTATGGCCTCACGCCCGGCGAGTTCGCCCGGCTGTGCGGTCGCCGGCCCGAGGTTTCAAGCGTCCAAGACGAGACGGCCGGCGCGGCCTAGACGGCAGAGGTTCCCTTTGGAGTTCCCGCCTTGAAAGCCTTCGCGTTCATCGCCGCCCTCGTCCTGACACCGCTCTGCGCCCAGGCCGCCGACTGGTCCACGGCCACGCCCGCCGCCGAGGGCCTTTCCGCCGCCAAGCTCGACGCGATGTCGGCCGCCATCAAGGCCGGACAGTTCCAGCAGATCACCAGCGTCCTGGTCGCGCGCCACGGCAAGCTGGTGTTCGAGGCCTATTACGACGCCGATCAGAAGGATGGTGGTCCCGAGGCGCGGCGCAACACCCGCTCCACGACCAAGACCGTCACCGCCATGCTGGCCGGGGCCGCCATCGCCCGCGGCGCCCTGCCCGGCGTCAACGCGCCCATCAAGGCCTACCTGAAGGACCGCCCGCTGGCCGCCAATCCCGACCCGCGCAAGGACAAGGTCACGGTCGAGGATCTGCTGACCATGAGCTCGATCGCCGAGTGCGACGACGACAACCAGTTCTCGCGCGGCAACGAGGAGCGGATGTACCTGATCGAGGACTGGGTCGGCTTCTATCTCGACCTGCCGGTGCGCGGCTTCCCGGACTGGATGCCCAAACCGGAGGCTTCGCCCTACGGACGCAGCTTCAGCTACTGCACCGCCGGGGCCGTGACCCTGGGTCAGGTCGTCCAGAACGCCGTGAAGAAGCCCCTGCCCGCCTTCGCCGACGAGGTGCTGTTCAAGCCGCTCGGCATCGACAATCCACACTGGCAGATATCGCCCAAGGGCTTGGCCATGGGCGGCGGCGGTCTGGGCCTGCGTAGCCGCGACCTGCTGAAGCTGGGCCAGCTCTATGCCAATGGCGGCCAGTGGGACGGCAAGCCGGTGCTGCCGGCCGACTTCGTCAAGGCGGCCGTCGCGCCCCACGCCAATGCCCGGGAGAACACCGACTACGGCTATCTGATCTGGCTGCAGACCTTCCCAGGCTCTGATGGCGCCGGCCACAAGGCCTGGGTGATGAGCGGCACGGGCGGCCAGAAAGTCGCCGTCGTGCCCGATCTCGACCTGGTGGCGGTGATCACCACCACCAACTTCGGCGTCCGCCAGCCGCACGTCATCGCCGAGAAGCTGCTGACCGAGCACATCCTGGCGGCGGTCGAGAAGTAGCGACGCGAATCCCGGAAAAGAATCGGGGACGCGGCTATCTTCCCGGGATGAGCCGCGTCCTCGACATCGTCACCGCCGTGATCCGCGACGCGGACGGCCGCATGCTGTTGGTCCGCAAGCGCGGCACGGCCACTTTCATGAAGCCCGGCGGCAAGCGCGACGCCGGCGAGGACGATCTGACCACCCTGGCGCGCGAGTTCGACGAAGAGCTGGGTTGCCGGCTGGTCCATGCCGAACTCCTGGGCCATTTCTCGGCCCCGGCCGCCAACGAGGCCGGCTTCACCGTCCAGTCGGTGACCTATCTGGCAACGGTCGAGGGCGACATCGCTGCTCAAGCCGAGATCGAAGAACTGGCCTGGATCGATCCGGCCGCGCCGGGCGATCTGCGTCTCGCGCCTCTGCTGACCGAGCAAGTCCTGCCGGCGCTGCTTGGCCGCGCCTAGAGCCTGTCCCGTTTAGATGGAACCATCTAAACGGGATAAACAGGCTCTAGAATCAAACATTTAGAGCCCTTTTGAACGCTTTAGATGATTCCATCTAAAGCTAAAGGGCTCTAGGCCTTGCCGCCCATGGCGGTGATCCGCCCCGCGACCATCTCCAGCGCCAGTTCACGCGCGCGGTCCGACGGCCGGCCCAGCAGCTCGCTCAGCGTCGGCCCGAACAGTCCCACCCCGATCGCCAGGATGATGTTGACCAGGATGAAGTCGACGATCTTGTCGCGCTCGACGCCGACGTCGCGCGCCAGCCGCGTCTGAACCACCTCGTCGACGACCTCTCGCACCAGGGTCATGCGCCGCCCTTCTCCGGTCAGCTCCAGCCACGCCGCCAGCCGCGCCACGCCCTTGGCCTCGAAGGCGTCGAACAGGGCCTGGGCCCCGAAGCCCGGCGAAACGCCCTGCGCGTTGAACCCGACGATGATCTTGTCGGCCAGTTGCCGGATCATCCGCTCCATCAGCGCCGTCTCGACCCCGGCGATCGAACCGAAGTGGTGGATGACATTGGCGTGGACCACACCGGCGGCCTTGGCGACATCGGCCAGCTTGATGGCCTGGGGGCCGTGTTCGACCAGCAGGACTTCGGCGGCCGCGAGGATGTTCTCGCGCGCGGCCTCGGGCGTACGGCGCACGCGGGTCTTCGGGACTGAAGCCTCTATTGACATTTTTGTCAGTACAACTCACTCTGCGCCATCGAGCGGCTTAGACAGCCCTAAACCGGCGGAGCGCATAACGCCATGATCGACACCCAGACCCCTCAGACGAAGTCCACTCCGGCCGACCTGGACGTCACCCCGCGCGACATCCGCTTCGACCTCTCCGACGCCCAGAAGGGCCACTGGCTGGGCGGCGATCCCGTCGGCACGGCGGTGTTCAACGCCCTGTCCCTGACCTTCCCGGACGGCGAGCGCCTGTTCATGGACGCGGTGCGCAACTACCGCCACCTGCTGACCGGCAAGCTGCTGGACGACGCCAGGAACTTCATCGCCCAGGAAGCCATCCACTCGCGCGAGCATCATCAGCTGAACAGCCTGATCGACCGCACGCGCTATCCGGTCGCCGAGATCGAGGAGACGGTGAAGGGCCGCGTGAAGATGGCCCGCGAGCGCGGCGATATGGCCATGCTGCTGTCGACCATCGCGCTGGAACACTTCACGGCGATGATGGCCGAGATGCACGTGCGCCATCAGGACCTGTTCGACAAGGCCCATCCCGAGGTCGAGAAGCTGTGGCGCTGGCACGCCATGGAGGAGACCGAGCACAAGGCGGTCGCCTATGATGTCTTCATGGTCGCCACCAAGGACTGGTCGCCGCGTCGCCGCTACATGATGCGCTGCCGGGCGATGTTCTTCGTGACCCTCATGTTCACCCGCAACATCTGCCGCTACGCCGCCCGCCTGCTGGAGGCCGACGGCTATTCGCCCAAGGCGGCGCTGAAGGCGGTCAACGCGTTCGTGTGGGACAAGCCGGGCCTGTTCCGCCGGGGCTGGAAGACCTATTTCGCCTGGTACCGCCCCGGCTTCCACCCCTGGGACCAGGACGACCGCGCCGCCTTCGCCGGCTGGAAGGCCGAGTTCGACGCGGCGGCGGCTTAGGGTCTTTCGAACCAAAACACCCGATCTCCCCGGCGAATGCCGGGGCCCAGATCCATCCTGAACGTCAGCCGTGAATGCGAAAGAGCGCCGAGCGAAGCCGCCCGGCGCTCTTGGTTCGTCTGGGCTCCAGCATTCGCCGGGGAAATCGGAAGATCGGATTTACCCCGCGATCAGGCCGAAGTCCGCCACCTGGCCCATGGCGTCGCGGACGGCGGCCAGGGTTTTGAGGCGGTTGTCGCGGTGCTCGGGCTCGTTGACGAAGACGCCGTCCAGATAGGCGTCGACCGGGCCGCGCAGCTCAGCCAGCTGGGTCATGGCGCCGGTGAAGTCTTCCTTGGCCAGGGCGTCCTTCAGCGGTTTGTCCAGCAGGCGCAGGGCGTTGTAGAGCCCCACCTCGGCGGCGCTGTCGGCGGCCGGCTCCTCGGGCGCCCCGACCGGCAGAGCGCCCTTCTTCTCCTCGGCCTTGAGGATGTTGGAGGCGCGCTTGTAGCCGGCCATCAGGCTCTTGCCGTCGTCCGTCTTCAGGAAACCGTCCAGGGCCTCGACCTTCTTTCTGATGACGACGTAGTCGTCGCCACCATACGAAAGCACTGCGTCGGCGCCCGCGAGCAGACCGTCTTCTTTGAGCGAAACCTTCATCCTGTCAGCCAGGAACAGGGTGACGTCGCTGGCGACGTCCTGCGGATCCGCTGAGATATTCAGCCTCGCCGTCGCGTTCTCCAGCAACGGCATCATCGCGACCCGCGCTTGAGCCGTCAGCACAATCCTAAGCACCCCAAGCGCCGCGCGACGCAGCGCATAGGGATCCTTGCTGCCCGTCGGCTTCTCGTCGATCGCGAAGAAGCCCACCAGCGTATCCAGCTTATCCGCCAGCGCCACCGCTACGCTCACCGGCGCGGACGGGACGGAGTCGCCCGGCCCCTGCGGCTTATAGTGGTCGCGCACGGCGTCGGCGATCTCGCCGTCCAGGCCGAATTGGCGGGCGTAGTATCCGCCCATGATCCCCTGCAGCTCGGGGAACTCGCCGACCATCTGCGAGGCGAGATCCGCCTTGGCCAGACGCGCGGCTTCCTTGGTCTTCTCGACATCCGCGCCGACCAGCGGAGCGATCTCGCCGGCCAAGGCGACGATGCGCTCGACGCGCTGGGCCATGGTCCCGAGCTTGGCGTGGAACGTCACGCCGTTCAGCTTCTCCAGCCATGGCGTAAAGCCGACCTTGACGTCCTCGTCCCAGAAGAAGCGGGCGTCGGACAGGCGCGAGGACAGCACCTTGGCGTTGCCGGCCGCGATCACCGCGCCGCCGTCGGCCGCCTGGATGTTGGCGATGGTGATGAAGTGCGGGGCCAGACCCTCTTCCCCGGCCTTGCGGACGGCGAAGTACTTCTGGTGCGTGCGCATCGAGGTGCGGATCACCTCGGGCGGCAGGCTCAGGAACACCGGATCCATGTCGCCCAGCACCGGCGTCGGCCATTCAGCCAGGCCGGCGACTTCGTCCAGCAGGCCCTGGTCCTCGACCAGTTCCAGGTGACGGGCGAAGCACAGGGTCTTGCAGCCTTCGAGGATGCGCTGCTTGCGCTCCTCGACGTCGAGCACGACGTAGTGAGCTTCCAGGCCGGCGGCGTATTCGTCGAAGTCGCGCGCCACGAACGGCTGGGCGTCGCCCATGAAGCGGTGGCCTTCGGACACGTCGCCGCTCGGGATGCCCTCGATCCAGAACGGCACCACCTCGCGGTCCAGCACGCACAGGATCCGCTTCAGCGGACGCACCCAGCGCAGCTTCTTGGTCCCCCAGATCATCGACTTGGGCCAAGGGAAGCCGCGCACGATGGCCTCGACCATCTCGGCGACGATCTCCGGCGTCGGGCGGCCCTTCTTTTCGATGAAGGCCATGTAGACGCCGTCGCGCTCGACCAGCTGGTCCTGGGTCAGGCCGGCCTTGCGCAGGAAGCCTTCCATGGCCTGCGGCGGGGCGCCGACGCGGGGGCCCTTCAGCTCTTCCTTGCGGTCGGCCTGGGCCAGCGGCAGGCCTTCGGCCACCAGGGTCAGGCGACGCGGGCCGGCGAAGGTCTTCAGGGCCTCGGGCAGGAAGCCGGCGGCGGCCAGATGCTCGCGCGCCATGCGCTCCAGGTCCTTGGCGGCCTGGGCCTGCATGCGGGCGGGGATCTCTTCCGAGAACAGTTCGAGGAGAAGTTGGGGCATCAGACTTTACGCGGCTTCCTGCTGCTCGACCCAGGCGCTGGCGCACATCTTACAAAGGTCGCGGATGCGGCCGATGTAACTGGCGCGCTCGGCGACGGCGATCGCGCCGCGGGCGTTCATCAGGTTGAAGAGGTGGCTGGCCTTGAGGACCATGTCATAGGCGGGCAGCACCAGCGCCTTGTTGTGGTACGAGCGGGCCAGCATCAGCGGCACCTGCTCTTCCATCTGCTCGAACTGCTGCTTGAGCACCGCGACGTCATAGCCGTGGAAGTTGGCTTCCGACTGCTGGCGTTCGTTCTCCAGGAACACATCGCCATAGGTCGTCGCGCCCAGCGGCGAGTCCGGGTCGTTGAACGGCAGGTCGTAGACGTTGTCGACGCCGAACACGTACATCGCCAGGCGTTCCAGGCCATAGGTCAGCTCGCCGGCCACCGGCGAGACGTCCAGCCCGCCGACCTGCTGGAAGTAGGTGTATTGTGACACTTCCATGCCGTCGCACCAGACTTCCCAGCCCAGGCCCCAGGCCCCGACGGTCGGGTTTTCCCAGTCGTCCTCGACGAAGCGGATGTCGTGGGTGCGCAGGTCCAGGCCGATCGCTTCCAGCGAGCCGAGATACAGGTCCTGCATGTTCTCGGGGTTCGGTTTGAGGATCACCTGGTACTGGTAGTAGTGCTGCAGGCGGTTGGGGTTCTCGCCATAGCGACCGTCGCCCGGACGGCGCGAGGGCTGCACATAGGCCGCGTTCCAGGGCTTGGGGCCCAGGGCGCGCAGCACCGTGGCCGGGTGCAGAGTCCCCGCCCCCACTTCCACGTCATGCGGCTGCAGGATGATGCAACCCTGCCGGCTCCAATAGTCATGGAGCGTCAGGATCAGGCTTTGGAAGGACTTGGGTTTTTCGCGCGACATCAATCGAAGCAGGCCTAGAAAAAAGTCGGCGGACCATAGGGCCCGCCGACTGCTGCTTCAAGCGAAGTCCTGCCCCGAAAGGCGGGGTCGCGAATTAGTTGCCCTTCGGTACGGTGCGCTTACCGGCGTTCGAGTCCGGCTTGCCGTACTTGGCTCGGTTGGCGACGGTGTCGGCGACCGGCGGATTGGAGACGACATTGGCGTCGCCGGCCTTCAGCGAGGCCTGGGCCTCCGGCGATTGCGACGACACCGGCACGACCACCGAGGTGTTCACCCCGGCGTCCGGCGCGGCCGTGGCCGTGGCCGTGGCCGCCGGCATGGCGGGGCTGACGGCGGGGTCGGAGGCCATGTCGGTCGTGGCGGCCGGGGCCGGCGTCATGGCCTGGCCGGCCGGCGCTTGCTGCTCGTTGGCGGCGACCTGCATGGTCGCATTGGCGTCGGTCGCCGAGGCGGCGGCCTGCAGACCCGGGACGTCCTTCGGGATCAGAACCTTGTCGACCACGTGCAGCACACCGTTGGTGGCCATCACATCGGTCTGGGTGATGGTGGCGGTGTCGACCATGGGGACCGCGCCCGAGCCATCCAGCAGCAGCGGCGAGCCCTCGACGCTCTTCACTTCACCCTTGGCGCCCTTGATCTTGGTGGAGTCAACCTTGGCGTTGATCAGGTGATAGGTCAGCACCTTCTGCAGCAGCGGCCCGTTCTCGGGCAGCATCAGCTTGTCCAGCTCGCCGGCCGGCAGGGCGGCGAAGGCCGCGTCGGTCGGAGCGAACAGGGTCAGGTTCTGGTTGGTCTTCAGAACGCTGGTCAGGTTCACGGCCCCGACAGCCTTCAGGAAGGTGTTGAACTGACCCGAGGCCTCGGCGGTCTGGATCAGGTCGCCCTTGGCGACGACGGGCGAGGACGCGGCCGGCGCTGGCGCGGCGGGCGCCGTCGCGTCCTGGGCGTGGGCGAAGCCGGTCATCAGGGCGACCGCGGCGGCGGCGGTCAGGAGACGCTGGGTGATCATGATCGAGTTCCTCTCGGTTCGAGCGGAGTACGCCCGGACCGGGGAGTCGGTTCCGTGATCACGGGCACGTGATCACGGAAAGCGTCACCGGAAATAGAATATGACCGCCACGCCGGCGACGATCAGGCCAAATCCAGCGACGGTCGACCACTTTATCGCTTCACCGAGATAGAAATACGAGAACAGCATGAAGACCATCAGGGTGATGAACTCCTGACCGACCTTCAATTCAGCCGTCGAATACACGGCGTGCCCGATCCGGTTGGCAGGCACGGCAAGTAAGTATTCGGGCAGGGCGATCAGCCAGCTGGAGATGATCGCGACGGGCAAGGCCATCGGCTTGCCCTTCAGGTGACCGTACCAGGCGAAGGTCATGAAGACGTTCGACATGACCAGCATCAGCCAGGGAGCGATCTTCATGACCAGCGGCGACATGAGCGGGCTCCGAAGCGAGGCGTTGGGGATTCCGCCAACCTAGGACAAGCCGACCCGTCGGAGCCAGAACTTACCGTCAGGCCGAATCGCCGGTTTCTGACGCAGTCGCAGCGCTGCGTGCCGATATTTTGGGCGCCTTGCCCATTTCCTTTCCAAAACCTTGCCCGCGCCACCCGTCACGGAACCGTCGCCGATAGCGTAGCCAGGCCGGGGAACGATGCAGCGCGTGATGGCGGCGTCGGCGGTGATCGCACCGGGGGCGAGAACGCTTCCGAACAACCAAGCAAAGCAAGCCCGTAGCTCAACGGGTCGGAGCAAGGCGGATGAAACTGATCATAGCGGTCGTCAAACCCTTCAAGCTGGACGAGGTGCGCGAAGCGCTCGTCGCCGCCGGCGTCGAAGGTCTGACGGTGTCGGAAGTGAAGGGCTACGGCCGTCAGAAAGGCCAGACCGAGATCTACCGGGGCGCCGAGTACCAGGTGAATTTCGTGCCGAAAGTGAAGCTGGAAGCGGTTGTCGACGACGCGTCCGCGGCCAAGGCCGTCGAAGCGGTCAAGGCCGCCGCGGCCACCGGCAAGATCGGCGACGGCAAGATCTTCGTCCTGAACGTCGAAGAAGCCGTCCGCATCCGCACCGGCGAAACCGGCTCGGCCGCTCTGTAACGCATCGGGAAAAGGGGATACCGACGATGAAACTCACCTTCAAACCGCTGGCCGGGCTGTTGCTCGCCGCGACCCTGGCGGGGGCCCCGCTGGGCGCCACCGCCTTCGCCCAGGAGGCCGCGCCCGCGCCGGCCGCCGCCATGACCGCCGCCGCGCCCGCCGAGGCCGCGCCGGCCGCCACGCCGGCTCCCGCCCCGGCCGCCGCGCCCACCATCGTCGACAAGAACGACAAGGGTGACAACGCGTGGATGCTGACCTCCTCGCTGCTGGTCCTGCTGATGATCATCCCGGGCCTGGCCCTGTTCTACGGCGGCCTGGTGCGCGCCAAGAACATGCTGTCGGTGATGATGCAGGTCTCGACCGTCGCCATCATCGGCTTCGTCGCCTGGGTGCTGTGGGGCTACAGCTTCGCCTTCACCGACGGCGGCAGCTGGGACAGCTTCGTGGGCGGCCTCGGTCGTCTCTTCCTGAAGGACGTGACCCCGGCCAGCAACGTCGCGACGTTCTCGACCGGCGTGGTGATCCCCGAGTTCACCTTCATCTCGTTCCAGTCGACCTTCGCGGCCATCACCGCCGCTCTCGTGGTCGGTTCGCTGGTCGAGCGCATGAAGTTCGCCGCCATCGTCGCCTTCGCCGTCCTGTGGCCGCTGCTGTCGTACTATCCGATGGCGCACATGGTCTGGTGGTGGCCGGGTCCTGACGCGATCGCCCTGGCCCCGACCGCTCCGGTCAAGTCGGGCCTGATCTGGGGCTTCGGCGCCCTGGACTTCGCCGGCGGCACCGTCGTCCACATCAACGCTGGTATCGCTGCTCTCGTCGGCGCCCTGATCCTCGGCAAGCGCCAAGGCTACGGCAAGGAGCCGATGCCCCCGCACTCGCTGACCCTGACCCTGGTGGGCGCTGGCCTGCTGTGGGTGGGCTGGTTCGGCTTCAACGCCGGCTCGAACCTGGAATCGAACGGCTACGCCTCGCTGGCCATGATCAACACCTTCGTCGCCACCGCCGCCGCCGGTCTGTCGTGGATCGTCGTCGAGTGGGTCACCCGCAAGAAGCCGTCGGCCCTGGGCCTGGCCTCGGGCATCGTCGCCGGCCTCGTGGCCGTCACCCCGGCCGCCGGCTTCGCCGGTCCGATGGGTTCGGTGATCCTGGGTCTGGTCGTCTCGCCGATCTGCATCTTCTTCTGCTCGGTCGTGAAGAACGCCCTGAAGTACGACGACAGCCTGGACGCCTTCGGCATCCACGGCATCGGCGGCATCGTCGGCGCCATCGGCACCGGCCTGCTGGTCAACCCCGCCTGGGGCGGCGCCGGCATCGTCGACTACACGAGCTGCGGCAAGGACGGCGACCTGTCGACCTGCGACAACGCCGTCTATGACCTGGGCGCGCAAGTGATCGCCCAGCTGAAGGCGGTCGGCGTCACGGTCGTCTGGTCGCTGGTGGCCTCGCTGATCGTCTTCTTCGTGATCAAGCTGATCATCGGCCTGAAGGCTTCGCCGGAAGCCGAAGAAGAAGGCCTGGACATCTCGGAACACGGCGAACGCGCCTACCACAGCTAAGGCTGACGTAGGTTCATCCGAAAAAGCGAAGGGCCCGGAGGTTTCCCTCCGGGCCCTTTCTCTTTGGCCTAAGCCTAGAGCCGCCGCGCGGCGACGATCGGCACGACGGGCTCGAGCATCTGCCCCTTCATCACTGGATTGATCGCCACGCCGGGCGTCGGCAGGTTCAGGATCTCGCGGACGATCTCCATGCCCTTGACCACCTGACCGAAGGCGGCGAAGCCCAGATTGTCCCCCTCGGCGGCGGGGTTGGCGTCCAGATACGGAGCGTCACCCGCGCAGATGAAGAAGTCGCTGTCGCCGCTGCCCGGCTCGCGGCGGGCGAGGGACAGCGTGCCGTCGACATGGCGCAGACCCGTCTGGGTGGTCGGCTCGTGGGCGACGGGTTTCAGCACCTTCTTCGGATCGCCGGCCAGGCCGCCTTCGATCAGGCCGTAGGTGGTCGAGCCTGGCGCCTTGGCCGCCCGCCAGAAGCTGGCCCCGTCATAGAGCTTGCCGTCGACATACCGCAGGAAGTTGGCCGTGGTCAGCGGCGCCTGCCTGGCCTTCAGAGCGATGATGATGCCGCCCAGGCTGGTGTCCAGGCTGACCACGACGTCGCCGGGGCCAGGCACGATCGGCGTCGGGGCCAGGTTCAGGATCTGGGCGTTGGCCCGCCCAGGCGCGGCGGCCAGGCCCCAAATGGGACTTAGACCGAGGGCGGCGAGAACGTCACGGCGCTTCATGTCCATTTCCTCAGCTCAGGCGGCAACGCCGCACCCACCAGTCCGGTCGCATCGCCTCAAGACGGTCGACCAGCCCCTCGGCCTCGATATCGCCGGCGCAGAGGGCGAAACAGGTCGCCCCGGAGCCGGACATCCGGACCAGCAGACTTTCGGGCTCGTCGCGCAGGACGTCCAGCACCTCGCCGATGCGCGGCTCCAGCGCCACGGCCGGCGCCTCCAGGTCGTTGCGGGTGGCCACCGACAGCCAGGCGGCGACTTCCTCGACGCTTTCCAGGTCGGACGGCATGAACGGGCGCTCGGCGCCGTCCGGATGCACGGCGGCGTCATAGGCGCGATAGACCGCCCCGGTCGGCGATGGAACGCCTGGATTGACCAGCACCGCAGGCAGCTCCGGCAAGGCCGGGGCCGGCGACAGGATCTCCCCTCGCCCCTCGGCCATCAGGGCCGTAGCCCGCAGGCAGGCCGCGCCGTCCGCGCCCAGGCTGGCGGCCAGCGGCTCCAGGTCGTCGTCGGACAGGCTCGGGGCCAGGGCGTCGCGCAACAACTTCAGGGCCGCGCCCGCGTCGCTGGAGCCGCCGCCCAGGCCGGCGGCGATCGGCAGGTGCTTTTCGAGGATCAGCCGGTACGGCGGGATCGGCCCGCCCAGCTTGGCATGAAAGGCCCGCGCCGCGCGGACCACGAGGTTGTCGCCTCCGGCCGGGATCGCGCCACCGAACGGACCCGAGGTCTCGAAATCCGGCGCGTCGGCGGGCTGGATCATCACCCGGTCGCCGACATCGGCGAAGACCATCAGGCTGGAGATCGGATGATAGCCCTCCGCATCCGGCCCGCTCACGTGCAGGAACAGATTGACCTTGGCCGGCGCGAAGGCGGAAAGCCGCATGATCTCTGGACTCAAGCGAAAACGGACGAAAGCCCGATAGCCTAGTTGTGGGCCACCGTCGACGCGGTCGCCGCCGCGCCGGTCGCGGCCAGGCCGTTCTTCAGCTTGGCTTCGGACTCGGCCTTCTGCTTTTCGTCGGGCTCAAGACTCAGGACCCGCTGCCATTGGAACCGGGCCTCGGTCTTGCGACCGACCCGCCAATAGGCGTCGCCCAGGTGGCCGTTGACGTCCGGATCGCCGGGCTCCAGCTCGACGGCGCCTTCCAGCTTCTCGACGGCGGCCTTGTAGTCGCCCAGGCGATAGTAGGCCCAGCCGAGACTGTCGAGCATGGCGCCTGACTGCGGGCGAGCGGCGACGGCCTTCTGGACCATGCCCATGGCCTCGGCCAAGTGCTCGTTGCGGTCGATCCAGCTGTAGCCGAGGAAGTTCAGCAACTCCGGCTCATTCGGGTTGATCTTCAGAGCGGCCTGCAGGTCACGCTCGGCCTCGGGCCAGCGCTTGGCCTGCTCCAAAGAGACGGCGCGCAGATAGAGCACGCGCCAGTCGGGGCTGGCGCTCTCGCGTTCGACCACCTTGTCCAGCACCGCCACCGACTCGTCCCACTGGCTGCCCGCCCGCAGCAGATCGGCCAGGGCCAGCTGGGCGTCGCGATCACCGGGCGCCGCCGTAGCGGCGGCGCGGGCCACGTCCAGCGCCTTGGCCTTGTCGCCGAGGTCGTTCCAGGCCCAGGCGATCTTGCTCTGAGCCGAGGCGTATTGCGGCGAGCCCGCCGGCACGTGCCCATAGGCCTCGATCGCGCCCTGTGGGTCCCGGCCCTGATTCAGCAGGTCGCCGACCAGCACCCACGCCTCGTCGCGGGCCGGATCCAGGCGCAGGGCCAGACGCAGATAGGCCAGGGCGAACTGGGCCTGGTGCTCGCCGGCGAAGGTGGCGGCGCAGGCCACCAGCCCCTCGGCCGCGCCCTGGCGAAGGGTCGGCATCGGCGGCGGCGCGCCCTTGGCGGCGGCGCGGGCGCGAGCCCGCAGCAGGCCCGTATCGTTGGGCGCGGCGCGCAGCGCCGTGTCGTAAAGGGCCACAGCGTCGTCGTGGCGCTTGCGGCGCTCCAGGAACGCGCCGTAGTCCAAAGTGAAGATGCTGGCCGTGGCGGCGTTGCCGGTCAGGGCCTTGTAGTCGGTCTCGGCCTCGTCATAGCGCTTGGCGCGCTCATAGAGGCGCGCCTGGCCCTGTTGGCCGAAATACTGCACCAGCCTGTCGGTGCGCAGGGTCGGCTGAACGGTCGCGCCCTCTTTGTCGCCGGCCGCGGCGGCGGCCCACGGGGCCAGCAGCGCGGCGGCCTGCTGGTGCGGGAAGCCGAGCGGCTCGGCCTTCAGCAGCGCCTGGGCGTCCTTGCCCTTGTTGGTGGCCAATGCCTCGACCACGCGGGTCAGCACGCCCATGCGCTGGACGGCCTCCGTGGCGTCCGGACCGGTGGGGGCCGCGGCGGCGGCGCGGGTGATCTCACCCGCCAGCAGCAAGGCCGAGAACGAGCGCTCGCCGATCACGCCGGGGTCGTCGCCCAGCACCGCGGCCGTGCCGAAATAGCTGGCCGCTTCCTTGGACTTGCCGTCGCGCAGGGCGGCCTGGCCCGCTAGGAACTGGCCGTACGAGGAGCGGGTGTCGAACAGCGGCGAGCCCGCCACGGGGCCTCGTAGCGTCACCGTACTGGGTCCCTGGGCGCAGGCCGCCAGGGCCGAAACGGAAACGCAGGCGAGGAGGACTTTGAAACGCGTCATCCCGCCACCCTCGGCGGTTTCGAGGTTGCTCGCAAGAAAAAGCCTCCCGGTCCGGGACCGGGAGGCTATTCCATTTACATGTTGGGGTAGTTCGGTCCGCCGCCGCCTTCTGGCGTGGTCCAGACGATGTTCTGCGACGGATCCTTGATGTCGCAGGTTTTGCAGTGGACGCAGTTCTGGGCGTTGATCTGGAAGCGCGGATCCTGACCCTGCTCGTTGTAGAGCACCTCGTAGACGCCGGCCGGGCAGTAGAGGCGCGCCGGCTCGCCGTACTTGGGCAGGTTGACCGAGATCGGGATCGACGGGTCCTTCAGCTTAAGGTGCGCCGGCTGATCTTCCTCGTGGTTGGTGGCCGACAGGAACACCGAGCTCAGCTTGTCGAAGCTGATGACGCCGTCAGGCTTGGGATAGACGATCGGCTGGTAGTCCTTGGCCAGGCCGGTCGAGGCCGCGTCGGTCTTCTCGTGCTTCATGGTGCCGAAGAACGAGAAGCCGCCCAGCAAGTGCGTGCACCACATGTCGAACATGCTGACCGCGCCGCCCAGGGCGGTGCCGAACTTGCCCAGCATCGGCTTGGCGTTGCGGACGACCTTCAGCTCCTTGGCCACCCACGACGTGTCGTAGGCGGTCTGATAGCCGGTCAGTTCGTCACTGGCGCGGCCGGCCTGGACGGCCTCGTAGGCGGCCTCGGCGGCCATCATGCCGGTCTTGACGGCGTTGTGGCTGCCCTTGATGCGCGGCACGTTGACGAAGCCGGCCGAGCAGCCGATCAGCACGCCGCCCGGGAAGGTCAGCTTCGGCACGGACTGGTAGCCGCCCTCGGTGATGGCCCGCGCGCCGTAGGCGATGCGCTTGCCGCCTTCCAAGTGGGGCTTCACGCCCGGATGCTGCTTGAAGCGCTGGAACTCGTCGAACGGCGAGATCCACGGGTTCTTGTAGTTCAGGTGTACGACGTAGCCGATGGCCACGTAGTTATCCCCGAAGTGGTACATGAAGCTGCCGCCGCCGGTCTGGTTGTCCAGCGGCCAGCCGGTGGTGTGCTCGGCCAGGCCCGGCTGGTGCTTCTCGGGCGGAACCTGCCACAGCTCCTTGATGCCGATGCCATACTTCTGCGGCGACTTGCCAGCCGAGAGGTCGAACTTCTCGATCAGTTGCTTGGCCAACGAACCGCGCACGCCCTCGGCGATGAAGACGTACTTGCCGTGCAGCTCCATGCCCGGCTGATAGTCCGGCTTGTGGTGGCCGTCCTTGGCGATGCCGACGACGCCGACGACGACGCCCTTGACCGAGCCGTCCTCGTTCCAGACCAGATCCGAGGCGGCGAAGCCCGGATAGATCTCGACGCCCAGCTCCTCGGCCTTGCCGGCCAGCCAGCGCGTCAGGTTGCCCAGCGAAGCGATGTAGCAACCGTGGTTGTGCATGAACGGCGGCATGGCGAACATCGGCAGGGACAGCTCACCCTGCGGACCCAGCAGCTTGAAGCGGTCCTTGGTGACAGGCGTCTCCAGCGGCGCGCCTTCTTCCTTCCAGTTCGGGAAGAGTTCGGCCAGGCCCTTGGGATCGATCACCGCGCCCGACAGGATGTGGGCGCCGACTTCCGAGCCCTTTTCCAGCAAGGCCACGGAAATCTCGGTCCCGGCCTTGGCGGCCAGCTGTTTCAGACGGATGGCCGCGGAAAGGCCCGCGGGACCACCGCCGACGATGACGACGTCGTATTCCATCGACTCGCGTTCGAGGTCTTCGCTCATGGGGTCTCCCGGTAAAGGGGGCTCGGCCGCCCGTCTTATGACTGTTTGAATCAGAGCTTATCCGAACGTGACGCAGTGGCGGTCAAGCGCCTAGCGCCTCTTTTTTGCTGCGACGCAGCGTGGAGCCCGGCGACATTCCGCGATAAGATCGTCTCATGAGCCTCGCCGTCGATCAACGCGCCGTCGAAAGCCTGCTGGCCTTCTGGGCCGATGCGGGCGTCGATACGTCCTACGCGGACGCGCCGATCGACCGCCTGGCCGAGGGCGCGGCGATGCTGCGGGCCCGCAACCAGCCGCCGCCTCCCCCGCCGCCGGTCTCCCGTCCCGGCCTGGCTCTGGCGCGCGGTCCCGATGTCGGCTCGGCCATCGCCGCCGCCAAGGCCGCCGCGGCCGCCTGCGACGACCTGGAAAGCCTGGCCGCCGCCATCGCCGCGTTCGACGGCTGCCCTCTGAAGATGCAGGGGGCGAAGCAGGCCGTGTTCTCGCGTGGGGTCGGCGACGCACCGCTGATGATCATCGGCGAAGGCCCCGGCGCCGACGAGGACGCCCAAGGCCAGCCGTTCGTCGGTCGCGCGGGCAAGCTGCTGGACCGCATGCTGAAGGCCGCCGGCCTGGAAGGCCGCGCCTTCATCACCAACACTGTCTTTTGGCGCCCGCCCGGCAACCGCACGCCAACGCCCCAGGAGCAGGCGACGTGCGCCCCGTTCGTCGAGCGCGCCATCGCCCTGGTGAAGCCGAAGATGCTGCTGCTGGCCGGCGGAGCCTCGGCGAAAGCCATGCTGAAGCGCGAGGAAGGCATCCTTTCCATGCGCGGCCGCTGGTTCGAATGGCTGTCGGAGGACAAGTCCATCGAGCTGCCGGCCATGCCGACCCTGCACCCGGCCTTCCTGCTGCGCACGCCCGCCCAGAAGAAGAAGGCCTGGCAGGATCTTCTGACGCTGACCGAGCGACTTGATCGCCCGGACCGCCCGCACTAGAACTGCGTTCGACCAATCGGAACGGGGGACGCGCGCCTGCGGGGGAGCGCGGAAACGGTTTTTGCGGATTTTGGCTCGCCCTTTGGCCGTGTTGTCGGCCCTCTTCCTGTGCGCGACGGTGTCTGTCGCGCACGCGGGCGCCCTTGACCCTTTGTCGCCGGAAGACGTCCGCGCCTATCGCGCCGCCTTCGCCGCAACCGATCGCGGTGATTTCGACGCCGCCGCCGCGGCCTTCGCCAACACCCATGACCGCAGCCTGGCCGGCCGCCTGGCCTTCGCCAAGGTCATGCACCCCACCCGGTTTTCGGCCAGCTACGACGACCTGACCCGCTGGCTGCGCACCTATGCCGACGAGGCGGGCGCCGACCGCGTCTACGCCCTGGCCCTGAAGCGAAAGCCGGCCCGCAAGCGCGTCGCCGCCGCGCCGGTGCCCGAGCTGTTCATCGGCGACGAGACGGCGCCGCCGCCCGCCGACAAGGGCCGCGCCGCCCGCGAGGCCTATTATTCCGGCGACGTCCAGAAGGCCCTGAGCCTGGCCGTGGCCGGCGGCGAGACCTGGATCGCGGGGCTGTCGGCCTATCGCCTGGGTGACTATCGCTCCGCCCAGGCCTATTTCGAGCAGGTCGCCCACGACGAACACGAGGACGAGTGGCTGCGGGCCGCCGGCGCCTTCTGGGCGGCCCGCGTGGCCAGCCAGGCCGGCCACGGCCGTGACGCCCGAACCTTGCTGGGCGAGGCCGCCCGCTCGCCGCACACCTTCTACGGCATGATCGCCGCACGGCAGCTGGCCATGGCGGGCGTCCCCATCGCCGAAGACAACTACGACCCGATCGCCAGCCTGCTGACCCGCGCCAGCTATGTCGGTCCCGACACGGCCTCGCTGGAACAGCTCGTGAAGAACGACCCGCGCGCCCGTCGCGCCACCGCCCTGGCCCAGGTCGGCCGCTGGCGCGACGCGGGCATGGAGTTGCGCGCTGGTCTGTCTCTGGCCGACACCCAGGAACTTCGCGACGACTGGACCGCTCTGGCCCTGGCCCTGAACGCCAACGCTCCGCTGAACGCCGGCCGACCGGTGCGCCGGGTGGGCGGCGAGGACTATCCCCTGCCCCCGCTGGACCCGGTCGGCGGCTTCACCATCGACAAGGCCATGGTCTATGCCCTGGTGCGCCAGGAAAGCCGCTTCGACCCGATGGCCCTCTCCGCCGCCGGCGCAATGGGCCTGATGCAGGTGCGCCCGGCCTCGGCCGCCGACGTGGTCGGCGATGACAAGCTGCTGGCCGACAACAGCCCGCTATTCGATCCCGCCTACAACCTGCGGGCCGGCCAGGACTATTTCACCTGGCTGATGGACCGCGGCGTCAAGAGTCCCGACCTGCTGCGCACCGTCGCCGCCTATAACGGCGGGCCGGCGACCCTGAACCGCACGGCGGCTCAATTGGGCGCGGACTGCGACACCCTGCTGCTGATCGAGAGCCTGCCGTTCAAGGAGACCCGCAACTACGTCGAGAAGGTGATGGCCAGCTACTGGACCTATCGCCGGCTGATGGGCGCGGAGAACAAGACCCTGGACGCCGTGGCCAGCGGCGCGCGGACGGTGGACTTCCGCCTCGACCCGCAGGTCGCCGCCCCGACCTCGATAGACCAGCTCATGACGCAGCTGGCGCAGGTTCAGCCCTGACACGCTTGTCCCCGCGAAGACCCATACGGACGGGAACCTACCTAGTAAGTCAGCCGCCTAGCCCGCAACGTCTTCGCCAAAGCTCTCTCGTCACCGCCGCTCGCGGGCCAGTCGAGCCGTCGAACCAAGACGCCATGCAGGCGTGGCGAAAGCTTGCTGAGCATGCCACCCGGAGCGGTCAGAACCGCGGGCGTCCCAGCCCCGCCGGTCAGATGCTTCTCGACGGGCTCGCGCCAGCCTTCGCGCAGGATCGGCGTCGCACGCAGGGTCAGGATCCAGTCGCCCCGAACCACCGCTGCGCCCGCCGCCAGGCGATCGCCCGAGGTCGTCACCAGCCGCGCCCCACTGTCCTCGGCCAGGGCCTCGACACCTGGTTCGCCGCTCGCGACCAGCACCACCTCCTTGACCAGCCCGTCCACGGCGGCGGGCACCAGCATGGCCATCTGGGCGGCCAGGCCGGCCAGGTCTTCGGAAGCGACGAGGACGACGGAGATCATGGCCTTGCTTGGCCAGCGGGGGCGGCGCGGTCAAGGCCCCGCGTGATCCTCGTCCTTCGACAGCTCAGGATGAGGACCAAGGTGGCGGCCTCACACTAGAAACCTCACCCTGAGCTTGTCGAAGGGCGAACCTACCCAAACAAATCCATCTGCGCGCTCGGCTTCCTCGGCGGCGTGAACTGGGTCGCGTCCAGCGGCGCCCACGGCTGGTCCAGCCCGAACTTCTTGACCGCCAGGTGGAACCGCTGTCGCAGCACCTCGGCCACTGGACCCTCGCCGACCATCCGTTCGCCCCAACTGGCGCTGTAGGTCTCGCCCTTGCGGATCTGGCGAACCAGCGACATCACCTTCCTGGCGCGGTCAGGGTGGTCGGTCTCCAGCCACTCCTGAAACAGCTGAGCGATCTCACGGGGCAGGCGCAGGGCGACATAGCCCGCGCCGCGCGCGCCGGCCTTGGCCGCCGCCTCCAGCACGGCCTCGCACTCGTGGTCGTTCAAACCCGGAATAGCCGGCGCGAACATCACCGTCACCGGCACGCCCGCCTCGGTCAGCCGGCGCACCGCCTCGATCCGCTTGCCAGGCGTGGCCGCGCGCGGCTCCATGCTGCGGGCCAACTTGCGGTCCAGGGTCGTGATCGAGATCGCCACCCGCGTCAGCTTGCGCTCGGCCATCCGGCTCAGCACGTCGAGGTCGCGCAGGATCAGAGCCGACTTGGTGATGATCGTGAACGGGTGGCTGACGCGGTCCAGCACCTCGATGATCTGCCGCGTCACCCGAAGTTGCTTCTCATCAGGCTGGTAGGGATCGGTGTCGCCGCCGATGTGAATCGTCGCGGGCTTGTACGAAGCCTTGGCCAGCTCCTTCTCCAGCAGTTCGCCCGCGTGCGGCTTGAAGAAGATCTTGCTCTCGAAATCCAGGCCTGGCGACAAGCCGAGATAGGCGTGATTGGGTCGGGCGTAGCAATAGATGCAGCCGTGGCTGCAGCCGCGATACGGATTGATCGAGCGGTCGAAGCCTACGTCCGGGCTCTGGTTGCGGACGATGATCGTCCGCGACTTCATCGGCTGCAGCTCGGTCTTCAACTGCTTGGGCTCTTCGTCCTCGCCCCAACCATCGTCGAACGCCTCGCGTTCGTTCGCCTCGAACCGCCCCGTTCGATTGGACTTCGCGCCTCGCCCCCTGGGCGCCGGCGCCGACTTCATTGCCTCGGCCATGCAGCCACTATGGGCCGGCCGTCCGAACAAAACAAGAACATCATTCGGTGTTTGGCGACTACGCCTCGACGGAAACACGGTCCAGATACTGGCGGATGTTGGCGGCCTCGGCCGCGGTGTTGGCTAGCGAAATCGCGCGATCGAAAGCCCGACGCGCCTCGGCCTGACGACCGGCCTGCAGCAGGAAGGCGCCGCGCGCGCCGTGATAGTGAAAATAGGCGTCCAGCCGCGCGCCCAGCGGCTCGATCATCGCCAGCGCCGCATCTGGCCCGCGAACCTTGGCCGTCGCCACCGCGCGGTTCAGCGTGACCACCGGCGAAGGCTGCATGATCTCCAGCGTCGCGTAGAGCGCGTCGATACCCGCCCAGTCGGTGTCACCGGCCGTGGCGGCGCGGGCGTGCAGGGCGGCGATGGCGGCCTGGACCTGGTAGGGCCCGGGATCGCGCTTCAGCATCGCCTTGTCGATCAAGGCGAGCCCCTCCCCGATCATCTTGCGATTCCAGAGGCTTCGGTCCTGATCCTCCAGCAAGATCGCCGCGCCGTCGACGGCGAAGCGCGCGCCCGAACGGGCATGTTGCAGCAGGAGCAGAGCGGTCAGGCCCATCATCTCCGGTTCGGCCGGGAACAGGCGCAGCAGCAGGCGCGCCAGGCGGATGGCCTCGTCGCAGAGGCCGCCCTTGGCTTCGATCGCCTGGCCGCTGGCCGAATAGCCCTCGTTGAAGACGAGGTAGAGCATGGCCGCAACAGCCGCGAAACGCTCGGCGCGCTCGATCGGGCCCGGGGTCTCGAACGGCGAGTCTCCTGCCCCGATACGGGCCTTGGCGCGCGTGATACGCTGTTCCATGGCCGCCTCGGTCACGACGAAAGCGCGGGCGATCTCGCGCACCGACAGACCCGAGACGATACGCAGGGCCAGGGCGATCTGCTGGGTGGCCGGCAGATCCGGATGGCAACAGATGAACAGCAACCGCAGGACGTCGTCACGATAGTGCGAGCCGTCCAGCCGCTCGGCGGCCTGCGCCTCCGCATCCTCCAGGTCGGAGAGCAACGCTTCGGGCGGCAGGGCCACGTGGCGACTGGTCTTGCGGACCGCGTCGATGGCGGCGTTGCGGCCGACCATGATCAGCCAGGCTGTCGGATCGCGAGGAGGACCGTTCTTGGGCCAGGCCTTCAGGGCGCGCAGGCAGGCGTCCTGGAACGCCTCCTCGGCCGCGTCCATGTCCCGGAAGTAGCGCAGCAGCGCCGCCATGGCCTGAGGCCGCGCGGCGCTGATCGCCCCTTCGATCCAACCGAGCTCGGTCACGTTCCGCCGGACTCCTGGCCGGCGGACTCCTGGCCGGCGAACGCCGGGTTCGGCGCCGGATTGAACAGCGCGATCGGGCGGATCTCGTAGGAGCCGCCGGGATTGGCCTTGCCCAGGTCCTTGGCGATGTCGAGCGCGCCGTCCAGGCTGTCGCAATCGACGACATAGAAGCCCAGAAGCTGCTCCTTGGTCTCGGCGAACGGACCGTCCAGCACCAGCGGCGGCTCGCGGTCCTTGCGCAGGGTGGTGGCGGCCGTGGTCGGCATCAGGCGGGCGACGGGGCCCAGCCGGCCTTCGCGCGCCAGCTTCTCCTGGACGACGCCCAGCTTCTCCATGACGCCGTCCTCGTGCGCCTTGGACCAGCCGCAGATCACATCCTCGTCGTTGTAGCAGAGTATGGCGTAGAGCATGGACGGTCCTCGCTTCCGATCCCTAGGACGGTGGACTATGCCCGCATCCGACATCGGCTCTAGACAATTTTAGAGACGCTGCAGCCGCCGGCGAACGGGCTCGTCGTAGAGCTTCAGCACCGCCCAGGCGAACGCCAGGATCACCGGGACCGCCACCGCCACGAAGGCTAGCGGGTAGCCGTGTCCGCCCAAGGTTCGGAATAGCCGCAGCATCAGCTCCCAGCCCAGCCAGTGCAGCGCATAGAGCGGATAGGAGATCGCGCCGGAGACGCGGGCCAGCTTTCCCTGGAAGCCGCCCGGATCACGCCGCCCGGCCAGCACGATCAGCGGAAAGACCAGGCTCATGCAGACATAGTCGTAGATCCAGTTCAGCGGCGTCCACGGGAAGCACAGGATGGCGGCCAGGATCAGGGCCAGCAGCCAGGCGGGCGCCGTGAAGCCGGTGAACGGCTGGATCCGGTAGCAGCCCCAGCCCAGCAGGAACGAGAACATTGTCCGCAGAAAGCTGATGAAGAACGTCGCCCGGTCCCAGCCGGTCAGAACCCCGCCCATCCCGTGGGCGATATAGGCCATCACCGGGATCAGCAGCACGATCATCAGCACGTGCCCCATGACGCCCAGCCGCCGGATCGGGAACCACAGCGCCCCGACCACCAGCTCGAAGAACAGCGACCAGGCTGGCGGATTCAAAGGGAAAATCGGCGCGAAGCCCGGCTCCTCGGCCCATAGCCGCGGGACCATGAGCAGGCCGAGGACCAGCCACTCCGGCACGCGCTCGCGATGCTGGATGATCACCGTCGCGCCGGCCAGCATGGTCAGGGCGATCAGCGGCCACAGCCGCACCAGCCGCTGGCGCAGGAAACCCCACCAGCCGATCTCGCGCCGACCATAGGCGTGGGCCAGGACGAAACCCGATAGGCAGAAGAAGAAGTCGACGGCGAGGTAGCCGTGGCTGACCAGCCATGGCCGGCCGGTCCAGCCGCCGATGTGGTAGAGCATGACGCCCACGGCCGCGACGCCGCGCAGGCCGTCCAGCACCTCATACCGTCGTCCTGACTCGTAAGCCTGCAAAACGCCGTCCCCCCGACCTTGCTTAGCTGAGGGGTTTCTCCAGCAGCAAGGCCTTGGTCAGGAAGGCGCGATCCTCGCCGATCAGCTTCAGGCCCGCCTCGGCGAACAAAGCCACCAGATCGGTCTCGGCATAGCTGCCATAGTACGGCTCGTGGAAATAGACCGGGAAGGCCTCCAGCAGGCGCGCCAGGTCCGGCGTGTCGGAGGGCTGTACGGAGTCGACGAAGACCAGCACGCCGCCGGGCTTGAGCACCCGCGCCAGGCTGGCCGCCACAACGGGCCGCACGCGCGGCGGCAGCTCGTGGAAGAGATAGACGCAACTGACCGCGTCCAAAGAGGAATCCCCGACCGGCAAGGCTTCGGCATTGGCCTTGATCCCGCCCGCGCCCGTCCGCTTGCGAGCCTGCGCCAGATAGGCTTCCGAGAGGTCCAGGCCCGCGATCGCCGCGCGCGGAAACGCCGCCTTCAGATCCTTGAGGAAGGCGCCCGAACCGCAGGCCACATCGATGATTTTCGCGTCGCGATGATCGCGGCCGCGCCAGTGTTTCGCCAGCAGCGACAGGCCACGTCGTCGCATGGCTCCGGCCGTGCCGGAGAACAGCGCCTCGACCTGGGCGTCGTAGCGACGCGCGCTTTCCGGCGTGAACCAGCCGCCCGACTGAAAGTGGAAGTTCTGGCGATAATAGCTTGGATAAACTTGACTATTGGTCTCGTCACGCACCTCGACGCCATCGCCGCGCCGACGGCGCTGGTCCACCTCGAAGGCGTCGGCGATGAAATCAGCGGCCTCGCGCACGGCGGCCGAGGGGCGGACCGGACCGTCCTCGATGGCGGGATAGAGGCCCGCGGCGACATCGCGGGCGTCCTTTTCGAACGCCTCCAGATAGGCGCGGCGCAAGCCGCCCTTGGTCGGCGGCGCGGCCGTTGGCTCGAAGCTTCGCGCCTGCTCGCCCTGGGTCGGCCGGGTCATGGAGCGGGCCAGCGAGCCCGTCGCCGTCCACCAGGCCGCCTTGACCGCCGCCCTGGCGCGTTGGCCTACCGCGTCGACCGCGAAGGCGGATCGCCTGCGTCGCTCGTTCATCCTTGGTTCCCCATGGGCCTCAGCGCGTGAAGACCCCGACCAGTTCAATATGGGGCGACCAGACGAACTGGTCCACCGGCAGCACCTTCTCCAGCCGGAAGCCGGCGTCGACCAGGGCGCGGGCGTCCTTGGCGAAGGTGCCAGGATTGCACGAGACGCTGACCACCTTGGCGACCTTGGACTTGGCGATCTCGACCGTCTGCTCGGCGGCGCCTGCCCGAGGCGGGTCGATGACCACGACGTCGGTCTTGGCCATCTCGGTGCTCAGCATCGGGCGCTTGACCAGGTCGCGGGCCTCGGCGGTGATCGGCTTCAGGCCCGACGCCGCGCCAAGGGCGGACTTCAGGGCGGCGATGGCCGGCGGGCTCATCTCGGCGGCATAGACCGCGCCAATCTCGGCCAGACGGAAGGTGAAGGTGCCAACGCCGCAGTAGAGATCGGCGATCCGTGACGCGCCCTGGGCCTGGGCGACGGCGAATTCGACCATAGCGCGCTCGGCGGCCGGCACGGCCTGCAGGAAGCCGCCGGGCGGCAAGGCGACCATGGCGGGGCCCAGCTTCACCATCGGTTGGCGCGCGCCATAGACGGTCTCGCCCGCCAGGGTCACCCGCGCGAAGTCGCCCTCGCTGGCCGCCATGGCCGCGCGCATGCGAGCATCCGCCGACAGCCCGCCGCTCTTGCGCTCGACGCCGGTGACGTCGATGTCGAGGCCGGTGGCGGTCAAGGTGACGTGCAGGGTCGGGGCCGACTTCGGATGTTCCAGGAATGGTTCGGCCAACCGCGCCAGGGCCGGAAAGGCCGCGACCAGGCGCGGATCGGTGACCGGGCATTCCTCGATCGGCACGAGATTCCAGGAGCGACGCTCCTTGAAGCCCAGCAGCGCGCCCTGCCCTTTGGCGCCCTTGCGGGCATGCAACGCCACGCGGCGGCGCGAGGCCGGCGGCGACGCGAAGGTCGGCAGAATCTCGGTCTCAAGGCCTTCCATCGACAGCTGGATGCGGATCTGCTCGGCCTTCCAGCCGAGATAGGGCTCAGCCGCCCAGTGCTGCAGCGCGCACCCGCCGCAATGGCCGAAATACTTGCAGGGCGGCGTCACGCGGTCGGCGCTGGCGGTCAGGATCTCCACGACCTCGCCGCGCGAACCTTCCATCCGCGCCCGCACGGTTTCGCCCGGCAGGGTCAGGGGCACGAAGGCTGGCTTGCCATCGTCGAAACGAGAGAGTCCGTCGCCTTGCGCGCCGATGGCGGTGATCGTCATGTCTTGCATCGCGCGTCCATACCCTAAAACCGGGGCTTGAGCGCGGGCCACGAACGATTTTCAGTGCGATATCGGTGAAGCTGAATAGCCCCGTCAGCGATCGTTCATGTTGGCGATGTCACACCCTACATAACGGATGGGCCCCGGCGGCCCGGCGCGAGCCGGACGCCCACAAAAAGACGAGCTCTCTCATGACCATGACCGCCTCAACGCGCAGGACTCCGATGATCAAGACCGTTCTGGGCGTCACCGCCGCCCTCGTCTGCGGCGCGCTGACGCCGACCCTGGCCTCGGCCCAGTCTTACGGAACGACGCCTTACGGCTCGCAGCCGTATGGCTCGAGCTATGGCGGCGCCTATAGCAACCAGGGCTACTACTACGACCAATGCCAGCGCTCGACGACCAACCGCACCACCGGCGGGGCCCTCGCCGGCGGCGCGATCGGCATGGCGCTGGGCAGCGGCATCGCCGCCCGCGGTCACCGCACCGACGGCTCGGTCGTCGGCGGCCTCCTGGGAGCCGTGGTCGGCGGCATGGCCGGCAAGTCCTCTGCCGCTTGCACACCGGGCAGCAACATCGCCCCGCCGCCGCCTCCCCCGCCGCCGCGCGCCTATAACGACGGCTATGACGACGATTACCGCCCGGTCCCGTACGAGCAGGTCCGTCGTGACGCCCGCCGCGACAGCTATTACGATCGTCAGGACGGCTACCGCGTGAACGACCGGGTGGGGGGTCAGGCCGACGTCAACGGCTGCACCCTGGCCGAGAGCCCGATCTATCTGCCGGACGGCCGCGTCCAGAAGCGCTTCGTGCGCGTCTGCCCGGACGGCAACGGCAAGTACCAGGTCGTCGACTAAGTCCCTGACCTAGCTTGTGTGGAAGACAATCGGCCGCCCCCTAACCGGGGCGGCCGATTTCGTTTCAGGCCTTGGTCGCCCAGACCAGCCGCTCGACCTGGCCGTCGCCGCCCGTAATCGGGCTTTCGGTCAGGCCGTTGACCGTCCAACCGGAGGCTTCCAGGAATTCCGCGACCTCGCGCTCGCAACGGGCGATGATCTCGGGATCCTTCACCAACCCGCCCTTGCCGACGAAGTCGCGGCCGGCCTCGAACTGCGGCTTGATCAGCGCCACCAGGTCCGCGCCCGGCGCGGCCAGAGCCAGCGCCATCGGCAGGGCCTTGGTCAGGGCGATGAAGCTGACGTCGCTGACCACCAGGGTCGGCGCGGTCGAAATCACCGTCTCGTCCAGCGCCCGGGCGTCGACGCCCGACAGGTCGATGACGCGCGGATCGTCCCTCAGCTTGGCGTGCAGCTGATCGCGGCCAACATCGACCGCGAACACCTTCTCAGCGCCGCGCGACAGCAGGACCTCGGTGAAGCCGCCCGTGGACGCGCCGACGTCGAGCGCCAGGCGCCCCTCCACGACGATCGGCCACAGGTCCAGCGCGTGGACGAGCTTCAACGCCCCACGCCCGACCCACGGATGAGCCGCCTCGGCGACGATCTCGGCGTGCTGGTCGACCGTATCGGCCGGCTTGGTGATCAGCTTGCCATTGACCGTGACGAGGCCAGCCTCGACGGCCGCGCGGGCCTTGGCGCGGCTGTCGACGACACCCCGCTCGACGAGCAACAGATCGATACGCTTGCGGGCCACGCGGCCTCCTCGAAAGTTCAGACCGCCGTCTAGAGCCTGTCTGGTTTAGATGGAACCATCTAAACCAGATAAACAGGCTCTATCTTCATACACTTAGAGCGCGTTCGAGCGGTTTAACCGCTCACACTTAAACCTAACGCGCTCTAGCACGGGCTTGCGGCCCAGGTCTCTTCGGGTTCAACTGAACACCGATCACCGGCGCATCAGACGCTGGCCATTTGACTGAGCGTGGCGAGACCACGCTTTGGGGGAGAGAAACCGATGCGATTCACCCGTCGCGGCCTGCTGGCCGCATCCGCCGCCGTGGCGGCCGCATCTTCAGTGGAGGCAAAGCCCAAATCGATGTCCGCACCCGCGCCCTGGACTCCCGACGCCACAGAGCTGGCCGGCCGTATCCGCCGCAAGGAGGTCAGCGCCGCCGAGGTGGTCGAGGACGCCATCCGCAAGGCCGAGGCCCTGCAGCCGCAGGTCGGCGCGATCGTCACCTCGGACTTCGACCGGGCGCTCGCCAAGGCCAAGACCGGCCAGCTGTCGGGTCCGTTCGCGGGCGTGCCGTTCATGGTCAAGGACCTGGATCCCTATAAGGGCCTGCCCACCCGCAACGGCTCGCGCAGCGGCCTGCGCGCCCCGCCCGAGACCACCCAGACCCCATATGTCGACGCCTTCGACGCGGCCGGCTTCGTGGTGATCGGCAAGTCGGCGACGCCGGAATACGGCTTCCTGCCGACCACCGAGCCGATGGGCTTCCAGCCCACGCGCAATCCCTGGAACACGGCCCGCTCGTCGGGCGGCTCCTCGGGCGGTGCGGCGGCGGCCGTGGCCTCGGGCATGATCCCGCTCGCCCATGCCACCGATGGCGGCGGCTCGATCCGTATTCCGGCCAGCAACTGCGGTCTCTTCGGTCTGAAACCCTCGCGGGGCCGCATGTTGCAAGGCCGTCCGGTCGCGCGCGGCCTCGACATCTCGGTCTCGCACTGCGTCTCGCACAGCGTCCGCGACTCGGCCGCCCTGTTCGCCGCCACCGAGCGCACCGGCGCCAACGCGGTGTTCAAGCCGATCGGCGTGGTCTCCGAACCGCTGAAGAGGAAGCTGAAGATCGGCCTCGTCATGGCCACCGGCACGGGCGAGACGCCCGATCCGGAGGTGCGGACCGCCGTCGACAACGCTGCCAAGCTGCTGGAAAGCCTGGGCCACGAGGTCGAGCCGACCACCTTGCCGATGGACGGCGGCCAGTTCGGCCAGGACTTCACGGTGCTGTGGGCCAGCGGCGCGGCCGAACTGGTCGCCGGCATCGGCAAGGCCATCGGCCACAAGCCCGACTCCAGCGTGCTGGAGCCGTTCAGCCTGGGCATGGCCGAGCTGGTCGGCCAGCTTCCCGCCGGCGCCCTGCCCGCCGCCATCGCGCGCCTGAATGACAACACGAGGGCCTACGACGCCTGGCTGACGAAGTACGACGTCATCCTGTCGCCGGTGCTGGGCAAGCCGCCGGTCGAGCTGGGCTATGTCGCTGGCTGGGTGCCGTTCCAGGAGTTGCAGGCCCGGCTGACCAGCTATGTCGGCTACACCCCGGTCCAGAACGTGGCCGGCGCGCCGGCGATGAGCGTGCCGCTGCACTGGACGCCGGACGGCCTGCCGGTTGGCGTCCAGTTGGCCGGCCGCGCGGGCGGCGAGGCGCTGCTGTTCCAGCTGGCCTATCAGCTGGAGGAAGCCCAGCCGTGGGCGCACCGCAAACCGCCGGTTAGCCTGTAAACCAAGAGGGCCCGCATCAAACCGATGCGGGCCCTTCCTTCTCGCGGCGGACGCCGAGAGATCACCCCTCGACGAACACCTTCTTGAGGTCGTTCTTCATGATCTTGCCATTGGCGTTGCGCGGCAAGGTCTCGTGCCAGAAGACGATCTTCACCGGCACCTTGAAGGCCGCCAGGCGGTCGGCGACGAAGGCGCGCAGCTCGGCCTCGGTGGCTTCAGCGCCCGGCTTCAGGGTGACGACAGCCGCCGGCTCCTCGCCCAGGGTCTTGTGCGGGATGCCGACCAGGGCCGCGTCCATCACCGCCGGGTGGTCGTAGAGGCAGTTCTCGACCTCGATGCAGTAGATGTTCTCGCCGCCGCGGATCAGCATGTCCTTGGCGCGATCGATGATGAAGCAGAAGCCCTCGGCGTCGAGGCGCGCCAGGTCGCCCGTACGCACCCAGCCGTCGACGAAGGTCTGGCTGGTGGCTTCCGGCTTGTTCCAGTAGCCGCGCACGACCTGCGGGCCCTTGCACCACAGCTCGCCGACCTCGCCGATCGGCAGCTGGCGGTATGGGGCCTCCACGGTCATGATCTTCAGGTCGGTGACCGGCACGGCGGGGCCGCACGAGTCGGGACGGTTCTCATAGTCCTCCGCCGAATTGCTGGTGGCGGTGGCCGAGGTCTCGGTCATGCCCCAGCCGTTGCCGGGCGCCGCCTTGGGCCAGACTTCCTTGATCTTGCGCACCAGCTCCGGGGCCGAGGGCGCGCCGCCATAGGCCACGGCCTCGATGGACGAAAGGTCGTACTTCTCGCGGTTGGGATGCTCTATGATCTGCCAGGCGATCGTGGGCACGCCGCCCATCGAGGTCAGGCGCTCGTCCTGAATCAACTGCATGGCCTTGTCGGGATCCCACTTGCGGATCATGGCCAACTTGGCGCCGCCGAACAGCGAAGGGTTCAGCACCGCGAAACAGCCCGTGGCGTGGAAGAACGGCACGGAAATCAGCGAGCCCTTCTGCGGCAGGCTGGGATCGGGCTCGGGCGGGGCCTCGCCGCGGCGCAGGAAGCTGCGCGCCCCGGCGGCGGCCGCCGCGAAGATGTTGCTGTTGATGTTGCGATGGGTGCCGATGGCGCCCTTGGGCTTTCCCGTGGTGCCGGAGGTGTAGAAGATCGTCGCGTCGTCGTCCGCCGCCAGGGGCGTGGTCGACAGCGGCTTTTCCTCCAGCCCGGCCCAGTCGTTGGGACCGCCGATCACCGCCTCGAGGTGGATCACGGCCGGGTGGCTGATCTCCTCGGGAGAGCGGCTGACATAGACAGTCCGCAGCTCGGGGCAGTTGTGCAGGTGCTCGGTCAGGCGCTCATAGCGTTCGACATCGACCACGAGGACCGAGGCGCCGGAATCGAGCAGGCCATATTCCAGCTCCGCGCCGGTCCACCATGCGTTCAGCGGCGTGACGATCGCGCCCAGGGACAGGCCGGCATAGAAGGCCACGGGCCATTCGGGCAGGTTGCGCATGACGATGGCGACCCGGTCGCCCTTCTGAACGCCCTTGGCCGCCAGCTCCGCCGCGAAGACGGTGACGGCCCGATAGAAGGCCTCGAAACTGACGCGCTCATCCTCGTGGACCATGAAGATCTTGTCGCCGTGGGTGCGGCCCATCAGCAGGGTCTCCCGCAGGGTCGGCGGCGCGTGCTTCCAGACCCGGGTCTTCACGCCCCGGATCTCGATCTCCTCCATCTCGCCGGGGGTCCCGGGCTGAGTGATCAGGGCATAGGCCTGCTGGACGGACATCGCTGGCCACGGAACGGACGCGGGGGCGGCCTGGCTCATTCTACTCTCCCGGTTAGGTGTCGCGCCCTGTTTGATCGAGCGCGTTCGCCGACCAGAGAGCACAGCCGCAAGCCGGATGCAAACGTCCGTTTGACCCTAGGAGAACATTGATAACCTAGACGCGCGATACGGTCCTGGACACCATGCTTTCGAGGGGCGATGACCTAGAGCCTGTCCCGTTTAGATGGAACCATCTAAACGGGAAAAACAGGCTCTAAAATCAAACATTTAGAGCCCTTTTGAACGCTTTAGATGATTCCATCTAAAGCTAAAGGGCTCTAGCGTCATTTCCCGACTCCGGAGCGCCGCCTTGGCCGAATCCCTGCTGTTTCCCGATCGCGATTTCGCCGCTTTCCTGTTCGACATGGACGGCACGGTCCTGACCTCGATCGTCGCCGCCGAGCGGGTCTGGGGCGCCTGGGCGCGGAAACATGGCCTGGATGTCGAGGCGGTGCTGCAACGCATCCACGGCCGGCGGGCGATCGAGACAGTGCGTAGCTTCAACATTCCCGATGTCGATGAGGCGGCCGAGGTCCTGGCGCTGATGGAGGGCGAGATCGCCGACGTTGAGGGCATCGACGCCATCGAGGGCGCGGCCGCCTTCCTGAGCGCCCTGCCCGCCGATCGCTGGGCCGTCGTCACTTCAGCCCCACGCGAACTGGCCAAGGTGCGGCTGGCGGCGGCGGGCCTGCCCCTCCCCGCCGTGCTGGTCACGGCCGAGGACGTCGAGCGCGGCAAGCCGGCGCCCGATTGCTTCCTGCTGGCGGCCCAGCGGCTGGGCCATCCTACCGAGGACTGCCTGGTGTTCGAGGACGCCCCGGCGGGCATCGCCGCGGCCGAGGCGGCCGGCGCCCGCATCGTGGTGATCACCGCCACCCACAGCCATCCGCTGGAGACGCCGCATCCAGGCGTCTCCAGCTATGGTCTTCTCAAGTCGACGCCCGAGGGCGCGCTGAACTTTTAGCCCACCGACTCCAACCGGCTCAGCGCCGCCTGGAGCTTGGCTTTGGCGGCCTCGGCCTCGGCCAGGCGCTCGCGATTTTCCTCGACGACCTCTTCCTTGGCGCGGGCCAGGAAGTCGGGATTGCCGAGCTTCTTGTTGACCTTCTCGATCTCGCCGGCGTGACCGGCGATCTCCTTGGTCAGGCGCGCCTTCTCGGCCGTCAGGTCGATGAAGTCGGCGATGGCCAGGGCGCCGGTCGCCTCGCCCATGACGATCGGAACCGAACCGGCCGGCGAGGCCTCGGCCTCGCGGAGGCTGTCCAGGCGGGCCAGGGTCAGCAGCAGGTCGCGGTGACGGGCCAGGCGAGCCTTGGTCTCCGCGCCAGCGCCGATGATGCTGAGCGCCGGCTTGGCCGACGGCGGCACGTTCATCTCGGCGCGGATCGAGCGGATCTCGCCGACCGTCTCGACCAGCCAGCCGATCTCGGCCTCGGCGTCGGCGTCTATCCACTCGGCGGGCAGTTCCGGCCACTGGGCCGAGATCAGCATGGTGTCGCGGGCCGGGCCGAACACGGCGGTCTTCTGCCACAGCTCCTCGGTGATGAACGGCATCACCGGGTGCAGCAGCTTGAGGATCACGTCCAGCGCCCAGGCGGCCATGGCGCGGGTCTCGGCCTTGGCGGCGGCGTCGTCGCCGTTCAGGATCGGCTTGGCCAGTTCCAGGTACCAGTCGCAGAACACGTTCCAGACGAAGCGGTACAGGGCGCCGGCGGCCTCGTCGAACGCCGGCGCTTCCAGGGCCTTGGTCACCTCGGCGACGGTCTTGACCGTCTCGCCGCGGATCCACTTGTTGATCGGCTGCTGCACGGTCGAAGGATCGAAGCCCTCGATACGGACGCACTCGTTCATCTGGGCGAAGCGCGAGGCGTTCCACAGCTTGGTGCCGAAGTTGCGATAGCCCTCGATGCGTTGCTTCGACAGCTTGATGTCGCGGGCCTGGCCCGACATCGCCGTCATGGTGAAGCGCACCGCGTCGCAGCCCAGCTCGTCGATCAGGATCAGCGGATCCATCACGTTGCCCTTGGACTTGCTCATCTTGGCGCCCTTCTCGTCACGGACGAGGGCGTTGATGAACACCTGCTTGAACGGAACTTCGCCCATGAAATGGATGCCCATCATCATCATCCGGGCGACCCAGAAGAAGATGATGTCGAAGCCCGTGACCAAGGTGCTGGTCGGGTAGAATCTGGCGAGGTCGGCGGTCTTTTCCGGCCAGCCCAGGGTCGAGAACGGCCACAGGGCCGAGCTGAACCAGGTGTCGAGGACGTCCTCGTCCTGGCTCAGGACGACGGTCTCGCCGAACTGGGCCTTGGCGGCGGCGTAGGCGGCCTCCTCGGTTTCCTCGACGAAGATCGAGCCTTCCGGACCAAACCAGGCCGGGATGCGATGGCCCCACCAGAGCTGGCGCGAGACGCACCACGGCTCGATGTTGCGCAGCCATTCGAAGTAGGTCTTTTCCCAGTGCTTGGGTTCGAAGACCGTCTCGCCCTCTTCCACGGCCTTCAGGGCCGGCTGGGCCAGGGTCTTGGCGTCGACGTACCACTGGTCGGTCAGGAAGGGCTCGATGACCACGCCCGACCGGTCGCCGTGCGGGACCATGTGCCGGGTCTTCTCGATCTCCTTCAGCCAGCCTTCTTCCTCGGCGCGGGCGACGATGGCCTTGCGCGCGACGAAGCGGTCCATGCCCTGGTACTCGGCCGGAACAGCCTCATTGAGCTTGGCTTCGACCGTCAGGATATTGATGACCGCCAGACCCGCGCGCTTGCCGACCTGGAAGTCGTTGAAGTCGTGGGCCGGTGTGATCTTGACCGCGCCCGAGCCTTTGGTCGGGTCGGCATAGTCGTCGGCGACGATCGGAATGCGGCGGCCGACGATCGGCAGGGTCACGAACTTGCCGACCAGGCCCTTGTAGCGCTCGTCGTCGGGATGAACCGCGACGCCGGTGTCGCCCAGCATGGTCTCCGGACGGGTCGTGGCCACGACGATGTAGTCGCGGGTCTCGAACTCGGTCGGCTTCCCATCGTCATCGAATGAGATCGGGTGCTGGTAGGTCACGCCGTCGGCCAGCGGATAGGCGAAGTGCCAATAGGCGCCGTCGACCTCCTTCTGCTCGACCTCGAGATCGGAAATGGCGGTCTGGAACTGCGGGTCCCAGTTGACCAGGCGCTTGTCGCGATACAGCAGGTTCTGCTTGTAGAGCTGGACGAACACCTTGCGGACAGCCGCTGACAAGCCTTCATCCAGAGTGAAGCGCTCGCGCGACCAGTCGCAGCTGGCGCCCAGGCGGCGCAGCTGGTTGGTGATGGTCCCGCCGCTCTCGGCCTTCCATTCCCAGACCTTGGCGACGAAGGCCTCACGGCCCATGTCGCGGCGGCCGATATTGCCGGCGGCGGCCAGCTGGCGCTCCACCACCATCTGGGTGGCGATGCCCGCGTGGTCGGTGCCCGGCAGCCACAGGGCGGCCTTGCCGCGCATGCGGTGGAAACGGGTCAGCACGTCCTGCAGCGTGTTGTTCAGCGCGTGGCCGATGTGCAGGCTGCCCGTGACGTTCGGCGGCGGGATCACGATGACGAACGGCTCGGCGTTCGGATCCTCGCTGGGCTTGAAGGCCCCGGAGGCCTCCCAGGCGGCGTACAGGCGGGGTTCGACGGACTTGGGATCGAAGGTCTTTTCAAGCATGGCGGAGCGGATATGCCATCTGCGGCCCGCGCGGGGAACCGGCGGGCCTGGATTTGTGGGGTAATTCACAACGAAAAAAAGGCGGCCGCCGCGGCGACCGCCTCGATTTTTCGAAAATCGAGCGCGTTTAGCCGCGACCGCGGGCGATGCGCTGTACTTCTTCCTCGACCTTGGTCTCGACGATGCGCGGCAGGTTCTGGTCCAGCCACTCCTTGAGCAGCGGGCGCAGCAGCTCGCGTACGACGTCTTCCAGCGTGCGGCCGTCCTTGGGCATCAGCAGGGCCGAACTCAGGCTGCCGAAGGCGCTGGCGGCGGCCGAGGCGGCGTGGTCGCCGACCAGGTTGTCGGCCATTTCGTCACGGTTGAACGCCGGCGCCGAGGCCGGCGGAGTGTAGACCGGCTCGGGCGCGGGCTCGGGCGGCGAATACACGTCGATGTCGCCGACGGTTTCCAGCGGCGGCAGCTCGGGCTCCGGCTCCGCAGCGATCGGATCGGTCAGCTCGAGGATGTCGTCGTCGAACGATTCGGGCTCGGGCTCCGGCGGCGGAGGCGGCGCCGCCTCGGCCGCAGGCTCCGCCGGCGCGTCATCCTCCGAGATGATGCGCCGGATGGAGGCGAGGATCTCCTCCATCGTCGGTTCTTGAGAGCTCTGATCGGACATGTGCGGGGCCGTCGTAAAGGGTACGAATCCTTGCGCGCCCTAGGACGCGCTTGGCCGCGATGGTGCAGACTTACGCGTGTTAAGCAAGCGCAAGTCCACGCCTGAGCGGAATCGACGCGGGGTTAAGGCTGCTTTGAGGCCGCCACGCTGGTTGAAGAGGGCGACTTCGTCGAGGGCGCGCCGACCTTGTCGATCGCCTGAACCACCGGCTCCCACGGCACCCAGCCCACGCTGTGCGTCACGCGGCTGTAGGAAACCTTGGGGTCGTAGGCGGTCGTGCCCGTCGACAGCTTGCTGACGTCCAGCTGGCCCATGGCCTGCAGGACGACGGCGCTGGCCACGTATTCGTCGCGGCGGGCGCTGACCAGGGCCAGTTCGGCGTTCGACAGCTCCAGCTGGGCGTTCAGCACGTCCAGCGTGGTGCGCAGGCCGACCTGCTGCTCCTGGCGCACGCCTTCGAAGGCGATGCGGGTGGCGCGGACCTGTTCCTCGTTCGAACCCAGCTGGGCGCGCGAGGCCAGGAGGTTGCTCCAGGCGTTCGAGACTTGCTGGATCGCGGTGCGCTTGGCGCTTTCCGTGGCGCTGCGGGCGGCGTTCTCGCGTTCGGTGGCGGCGCGGACCTGCGAAGTCGTCAGGCCGCCGGTGAAGATCGGCACCGAGGCGGTGACCGCGCCCGAGATGGTGCGCGAATAGTCGTCGAACTGGCTGCCGACGCCCGACGTGCGGCCGGCGTCGAAGCCGATGCCGGCGCGGGCCGAGATCGTCGGGCGATAGCCGGCCTTGGCCACCGCGACACGGGCGGCGGCGGCCTCTTCGTTGTACTGGGCAGAGGTCACGCCCGGATTGGTCGTCTGGGCGGCCTCGAAGGCCTGATCGACCGAGGCGGGCAGCAGGCCGGCCAGGGTCGGCTCCGGCGCCAGATCGCCCGCCGTCTGACCGACGACGGCGGCGTAGCCGGCGCGGCTGACCTCGAGTTGGGCCTGGGCGCCCGACAGGCCTGCCTTGGCGGCCGCCAGGCGCGCCTGCGACTGGGCCACGTCGGTGCGAGTGATCTCACCCACCTCGAAGCGGGCGTTGGATTCGTCGAGCTGGCGCTGCAGGACCGCGACGTTCTCCTTGGCGATGCGCAGGCGTTCCTGGTCGCGGCGGACGTCGACATAGGCCTGGACGACGTTGACGAGTACGTTTTGTTCAACCGAACGCAGGCTTTCGCGGGCCGACAGCACGTCGGCCTCGGCGGCGCTGAGCGTCGCGCTGGCGCGGCCGCCGGTGTAGAGCGGCTGGGTCACCGAGACCGTGGCGCTGCTGCCCGAGGACTTGACCGTGGCGCCGGAGCCGGCCGGGTTGACGTTCGCCCCGGTCACGTCCAGCACGGCGCCGACCGTCGGGCGGAAGCCCGTCTTGGCCTGCACGACGCCCTCGTCGGTGATGCGGGCGCTGGCGCGCTGCTGCTGCAGAGTCGGATTGGTCTGATAGGCCAGGGAGATCGCGTCGGCCAGGGTGTCAGCCCGAGCCTCGGAAAACGAGACGGCGGAAAACGCGCCGGCCAGCAGGCTGGCGCAGCAAGCAGCGGCCAGGAGCCCGGCCCGTCGACGGTTCGACATCAAAGTTCTATCCCCAATCCCCGCGAAGCGCGCGCTCGCCACAATATGACCGCGTGTAAGTCCAGCCGCCAGACGCCGCTAGTTAAGCTTTTTTCACGCAGACGTTGCGGCAGGCTATCGCCCAAGGGTGTCTAGAAGCTAAAACCGGTCTCGACCTCGAAGCCGGCCAGCATCGGCGGCGAAGCGTCGAAGGCTTGGCGACGGCCCACGCCGTCCTCGGCGCGCAGATAGACGGCGGCCCGGCCGACCGGGCCGGTGCGCTCGACGACGCCCAGACGGCCGCCAACGGCCAGGGCCTCCTGCCAGGCCTTGGGAGCCACCGCGACCGCGCCTTCACAGATGATCACGTCGTAAGAACCGGCCGGCACGGCCTTCAGATCGTCGCCTTCCAGGCGGGTGACGACCAGGCCCATGGTCTCCAGCACGGTCGCGGCGTACGGCGCGGCGATGGCCAGGGCCTTCTCGCCCTCCCGGGGCTTGAGGGCCTGCAGCAGCTTGCCCACTTCACGCGGGCGCAGCAGCCAGCGGCCGGGCGCGTATTCAATGTCGGCGTCGGCATAGGCCAGATAGGCCTTCGAGGCCGGTACGACGCGCTCGCGCGCCACCACCCGCAGGGCGTCCTGCAGCGGCAGGTCAGTGACGTCGGCGGTGCGAATCTGGCTCTCGACCATGTTCAGCCGCGCGGCGGCGAAGTCGGTGCTCATGGAATCCCTCGAAGGACTGGACTTTCGAGCAGGCTTATAGGTCCGCGCCCGGCCGAAACGCAATGCGATCGGAAGCCGCGCTCGCTCGCCTGTCGCCCGGTGAGCGCCCTAAAAGCGTCATCGCCTTCTGAAGGCATGCTCCCAAAGATCAAAAGGCGGTCATCAGACCCCATGACGGCGACTGTCACGTAACCTTGATTGATCAGCTTCGCCGTATGGTAAATAAGCGGCTGTCGGCGGTTCGCCCGCCGAGTGGGGAGGAAGCCGGAAATCTAGGCTTCAAAGGAAACCGCCATGTTGAGTGCGCCCGTTGTGATCGTGACGACGATCTGCGCTCTGATCGCGATCTATTTCCTGCCTCGCCTGACCGCGGCCGGCCGCAAGCTCTACGGACGCTATCGGCGGCGCCAGCGCGCCTTGCGGCAGGAACGGGAACGTCGGGAGCAATTGCAACGACGCGCTTAGCCGCATTGAGGCCGCAAAAGGGCGAGCTGCGGAACCAATAGCGGCGATCGGAACTGATCTGTGGCGGACCCGCGCCGCGTTCCAGTTCCTCCCCGTCAAGGTCCGCGCCATGAAGATCGCCCAAGTCACCCCGCTATACGAAGCTGTTCCGCCGCGGCTTTACGGCGGCACGGAACGCGTGGTCGCCCACCTGACCGACGCCCTGGTCGACCTGGGCCACGAGGTCACCCTGTTCGCCAGCGCCGAAGCCAGGACCAAGGCCCGACTGATCGCCGTCCGCGACCAGGCCATCCGTCTGGACCCCGCGCCGCTAAAGTCGGATCTGGCGGCCCACCTCGCCCAGTTGGCCGAGGTGCGCGCCATGGCCGACCAGTTCGACATTGTCCACTTCCACACCGACATGGTGCAATTCCCGTTCTTCGCCGACCGAGCGAAGAATACCCTGACCACCCTTCACGGTCGCTTGGACCTGAAGGACCTGCCCGCCGTCTACAAACGCTGGCCGCAATTCCCTCTGGTCTCGATCAGCGATGACCAGCGGCGCCCCCTGCCCTTCGCCAACTGGGCCGGCACGGTGCACCACGGCATGAACGCCGACATCTACGCCTTCTCCGAGAAGAGCCAGGGCTACCTGGCGTTCCTGGGCCGCATCTCGCCGGAGAAACGCCCCGACCGCGCCATCAACCTGGCCAAGCGCCTGGGCAAGCGCCTGAAGATCGCCGCCAAGGTCGATCCCGCCGACCGCGTCTATTTCGAGGACGTCATCGAGCCGATGATGCGCGGCGAGCCTCTGATCGAGTTCGTCGGCGAGATCGGCGACAGCGACAAATCGGCCTTCCTGGGCGGGGCCGACGCCCTGCTCTTCCCGATCGACTGGCCCGAGCCCTTCGGCCTGGTGATGATCGAGGCCATGGCCTGCGGCACGCCTGTCGTGGCCTATGCTTGCGGCTCGGTGCCCGAGGTCATCGATGACGGTCTGACCGGCTTCATCGTCGAGAATGACGACCAGGCCGCCGACGCCATTCTCAAGGTCGAAAGCCTGGATCGAAAGCTTGTCCGCGCGCGTTTCGAGGAACGGTTCTCGTCCGAGGCGATGGCCCGCCGCTATGTCGCCCTCTACGAGCGGCTGTGCAATGGCGCGGCCGTCTATCCGTCCTTGGTCGATATGGCGGCTAGCGCATGAATTGAAGGAGGGGCCATGGAGAGTCTTGCACCGGCCATGGAGGCGCCGGTCGACTACGGCGTGACGGCGGAAGTCCGCGCACCGCAGAATCTCTATGCGCTCAAGGACAAGGACACCTTTATCGTCGCCGATGAGTTCGGGGATATCGCCGGCCAAGGCGATGGGCTGTTCCACAACGACACTCGCATACTGTCGCTCTACCGACTGACCCTGGGCGGTCGCATGCCGTCGCTTCTGTCGGCCGCGGTCGCTCACGACAACGTCTTCTTCACCTGCAACAGCACCAACCAGGCCCTGCCCTATCCTGGCGAACGGATGGGGCCTCCCGGCGTGCTGCACATCGAGCGCAAGCGCTTCCTGTGGGGCGAGCGCCTGTTCGAGCGCATTCGCTGCGTCAACTACAGTCGCGACACCGTGCTGCTGCCGATGACCATCGAGTTCGACGCCGACTTCCGCGACATGTTCGAGGTGCGCGGCAGCCATCGCGCCAAGCGGGGAACCAAGGGGCCGCCGCATATCGACGGCCGGAGAGTCGCCTTCAGCTATCTCGGCCTCGACGACGTAGAGCGAACCTCGGTCATCGCCTTCTCGGACGCGCCGTTCCGCCTCTCGGCCCACAAGGCCGAGTTCATGTTCTCGCTGCAAGCCGAGGGCCAGACCGAGCTCTATATCGAGATCGGCGTGGTCGACGGCCATATTCCCAGCCGCGAGCGATTCCGCGACGCCGCGGCCCACGCCCGCTGGGACATGCGCGCCCGCCGCCGGCATGGCGCGCGGCTGAACAGCTCCGGCCGCCTGTTCAACGAGTGGCTGGGCAAGTCGCGAGCGGATCTGGCCCTGCTGACCACCCGGATGGAGACCGGCCCCTACCCCTATGCCGGCATCCCCTGGTTCTCGACCGCCTTCGGGCGCGACGCGATCATCACCGCCTGGCAGATCCTGTGGTTCGAGCCGTCCCTGGCCAAGGGCGTGCTGCGCTATCTGGCCGCCCATCAGGCGCAGGAGCGCTCGACCTTCCGCGACAGCGCGCCCGGCAAGATCATGCACGAAACCCGCAAGGGCGAGATGCCCGCCTTGGGCGAGGTGCCGTTTGGCCAGTACTACGGCGGAGTCGACACCACGCCGCTGTTCGTGGCCCTGGCCGGCGCCTACCATGAGCGGACCGGCGACGACAGCCTGATCGACGAGCTATGGCCGGCGCTGGAAAAAGCCATGCACTGGATCGAGAACGACGGCGACAGCGACGGCGACGGCCTGATCGACTACGCCCGCGGTCAGGACAGCGGCCTGTCCAACCAGGGCTGGAAGGACAGCGAGGATTCCGTCTTCCACACCGACGGCCGCTATCCCACGGGGCCCATCGCCCTTGTCGAGGTGCAGGGCTACGCCTTCGCCGCCTATCGCGGCATGGCCCGCCTGGCCGAACGACGGGGCGAGATCGGTCAGGCCGCGATCTGGAAACAGAAGGCCGAGACGCTGCGCGAGAAGGTCGAGGCGCTGTTCTGGATCGAGGAGCGCGGCTTCTACGGCATCGCCATCGACGGCCAGGGTCAGCTCTGCCGGACGCTGTCGTCCAATCCGGGCCATCTGTTGTTCTGCGGCCTGCCCTCGCCCGAGCGGGCCCGCAAGGTCAGCGACCAGTTATTGTCGGCCAGCTTCAACTCCGGCTGGGGCGTGCGGACCCTGGCCACGGGCGAGGCCCGGTTCAATCCGATCAGCTACCACAACGGCTCGGTCTGGCCGCACGACACGGCCCTGTGCGTCATGGGCCTGTCCCGCTACGGCGAGCGCGACGGGGTGGTGAACCTGACGGCGGATCTCTTCGAGACCGCCAGCCGCATGGGCATGCGCCTGCCTGAGCTCTTCTGTGGCTTCCCGCGCTCGCCGGGCGAACCGCCCGTGGCCTATCCGGTCGCCTGCCTGCCCCAGGCCTGGGCGGCGGGGTCGGTATTCATGATGTTGCAGGCGTGCCTGGGGATCACCATCGACGCCAATCGCGGCGAGATCGTCCTGGTGGACCCGCGCCTGCCGATCGGCATCGATCGTCTGGCCCTCGAGCGCCTGCGCGTCGGCGCCCTGACCGTCGACCTGATCTTCGAACGGCAGGGCGAGCGCGTCGCCGTGCGCACCGAGGGCGACGTGCCGCTGATCATCCGGTCCAAGCCCTCGTGGGACTGAGGCCTGGTTTGAGCTCTTCGAAAGTCTTCGCAGGCGGCCTCGACTTGCCACGACCAAACATCGTCGATCGCAAGTCTGGAAAGAGTGGCTCCGCGGGTAGGATTCGAACCTACGACCAGCCGGTTAACAGCCGGCTGCTCTACCACTGAGCTACCGCGGAACAGGTCGCTCTTCAGAAGAGGCCGGGTGATAGCCGTCGCTTCGAGTCGATGCAAGCGATCACTGCGGCGCGTTTTTGGGTCCAAAGCGCGCGGACGCGGCGTCGCGAAACGCCAAGCTCAGTTTGTTGGAATCTTCTGAGCGAACAGAAGGAAGAGTGGCTCCGCGGGTAGGACTCGAACCTACGACCAGCCGGTTAACAGCCGGCTGCTCTACCACTGAGCTACCGCGGAACAGGTCGCTCTCAAGAAGAGGCCGCGTGATAGCCGCCTCCCCGCACCGATGCAAGCACCGAATTTCAAAAAAAGCAGCCCGGCTTGCGGCCGGGCTGTTGAAAGTCAGTGATGGTGGGCGCCTTCAAAGAAGACACCCTGAAACTCGGGCTTTATGGTGAACGAGATCTTAATTCTCAACACCCCGGCCATTTGGTCGCAGGAGTCGCACCCTGCTCCCAAGAGCGCGCCTAGGGACGCTTGGGGATCTCCAGGCCGCGCTGCACGGCCGGACGGGCCAGCCCCGCCTCCAGCCAGCGCGGCACGTGCTTCAGCGACGCCCAATCGACCAACTCGCCCGCCCCGTAGAAGCCCACGAGATTGCGCACCCAGCCCAGGGTGGCGATGTCGGCGATGGTATAGTCGTCGCCCATGATCCAGGCGCGGGTCGCCAGGCGATCCTCCAGCACGCCCAGCAGGCGCTTGCTCTCGGCCACGTAGCGATCGCGCGGGCGCTTGTCCTCGTAGTCCTTGCCGGCGAAACGGTGGAAGAAGCCAAGTTGGCCGAACATCGGGCCGATCGCGGCCATCTGGAACATCACCCACTGCAGGGTTTCATAGCGCGCCGCCGGATCGGCGGGCAGGAACTTGCCGGTCTTCTCGGCCAGGTAGACCAGGATCGCGCCGCTCTCGAACAGGGCTAGCGGCTTGCCGCCCGGACCGTCGGGATCGATGATCGCCGGGATCTTGCCGTTCGGGTTCAGCGACAGATACTCGGGCCCCCAGGTCTCGTTGGCGCCGATGTCGATCAGGTGCGGCTCGTAGGCCAGCCCCGTTTCCTCCAGCATGATCGAGACCTTCACTCCGTTGGGCGTCGGCAGCGAATAGAGCTGGATCCGGTCGGGATACTGGGCCGGCCAGCGCTTGGTGATCGGAAAGGCGGACAGATCCGGCATCGGAGACCTCGTTCAAATCGCTCGTAACGGCGTCGGTTGCATTTGGGAGTCCCCGCCCCGGTTTTCCAGAGCCGCCCCAAAACGAGGAACCGACGATTCGGGCCATTTGATCCGACCGCGAACATCGCTATCCGAGAGAGCGAGATACGCTCGGGGGGGCGAAGACTTCACCATGACGACCGCCAATGATCACTGGCCGACCACATTGGAGCGCGTGGCGAGCGCGCTGGACTTCGACCTCGCAGCGGGCGGCGGCGTGCGCGCCAAGCCCCGCGGCGACATCAGCCAGCTTCCGGCCCTGGTGAACCTGGCCGTCCACGCGGCGATCGAACTCGACAAGCGGGTCGCGGTCTCCGACACGAACGCCCCCGTCGACCGCAAGGCCGTCCTGGCCCGCAAGGACCTCAGCCGCGCCCTGGCGGATGGCGTGGCCCCGATGTTCGTCACCGGCTACGCCACCGCCTATCGCCTGGAGCTGGCCCGCATCCTGTGGGCCGGCATCGCCGACGCACCGCGCCGGCGGCTGGAAGAAATGGCTCGCCCCCGGCCCTAGGACCTACCAGGCGCCCGTGTTGGGCATCGAGGCCCACGGTTCGGCGGCGGGCAGATTGCCGTCCTGCAGCAGCTCGATCGAAATGCCGTCCGGCGAACGCACGAAGGCCATATGGCCGTCGCGCGGCGGGCGGTTGATGGTCACGCCCATGTCCATCAGGCGCTGACAGGTCTCGTAGATGTCGTCGACGCGATAGGCCAGGTGACCGAAGTTGCGGCCGCCCAGATACTCCTCGTCGTCCCAGTTGTAGGTCAGCTCGACCAGCGGAGCCTTGCGCTCCTTGGCCAGCTCGACGTCCTCGGGCGCGGCCAGGAAGACCAGGGTGAAGCGGCCCTTCTCGTTCTCCATGCGGTAGGCCTCCTGGAGCCCCAGGCCCTCGCAATAGAACCGCAGAGAGGCGTCCAGATCGCGGACGCGGACCATGGTGTGCAGATAGCGCAAGGCGAAGCTCCCTCAGAGAAACCGATGTCGGTATAGACCCCGGCCGGGACCAGAGAAATCCACTAAACGGGCTCTCGCTCACGGGTCTGGCGACGCCATAGGGCGGCGTACTCGCCGCCGGCCTCCAGCAGGATCGCGTGGCGACCGCGCTCGACGATCTTGCCCCGGCGCAGCACCACGATCTCATCGGCGTCGGCGATGGTCGACAGACGGTGGGCCACGACCAGGGTGGTGCGCCCCGCCCGGGCCTTGCGCAGGGTCGCCTGGATCGCCGCCTCGGTGCGGCTGTCCAAGGCGCTGGTAGCCTCGTCCAGGATCAGCACGCGCGGCTCGGCCAGCAGGGCCCGGGCGATACCCACGCGCTGGCGCTCGCCGCCTGACAGCTTGAGGCCGCGCTCGCCGACCTTGGTGTCCATGCCCTCGGGCAGGTTGCGGATGAATTCGCCCAGCTCCGCGGCCTCGGCCGCCGCCCACACCTCGGCCTCGCTGGCGCCGGGCCGCGCGAAGGCGATGTTGGACGCCAGGGTGTCGTTGAATAGGGCAACGTCCTGCGGGACCAGGGCCACGGCGCGGCGCAGCGAGGCCTGTTTCAGGTCACGCAGGTCGTGGCCGTCCAGGGTGACGCGCCCCTCCTGTGGATCGATCATCCGCAGCGCCAGGCGCACCAGGGTGGTCTTGCCCGCGCCCGAGGGTCCGACGATGGCCACGGTGGTCCCCGGCGCGACGGTCAGGGAGACGCCGGACAAGCCCTCGGACCGCGCCCCGTGGCGGAAGGAGACGTTCTCGAAGGCCACCGCCCCACCGCGTTGGTCGGCGCAGGGCGGCAGGTCCTGGGCGTCGGGCGAGTCGGCGACGTCGGCGGTCTGACGGCGCAGCTCCAGCATCGCCTCCATGTCGATCAGCGACTGGCGGATCTCGCGATAGGCGAAGCCCAGGATGTTCAGCGGGGCGTAGAGGTTGATCAGGATCAGAATGGCGGCGGTGACGTCGCCCGGGCCGATCTTGCCAGCGGCCGCCTGCGCGCCCGCCAGCACGGCCATGGCGCCGAGGCCCAGGCTCATCACCGCGGACTGGACGATGTTCAGCAGGTTCAGTGAGTTGGTGGCTTTAATCTGGGCGTCGCCATAGACGTCCAGCGCCTTGCCATAGCCGGCCACGGCCCGCGTCTCGCCGCCGAACGACTTGACGGTCTCGTAGTTCAGCAGGGCGTCGACGGCTCGGCCGGCGGCTTCGGCGTCGGCCTCGTTCAGCACCCGGCGATGGCCGATCCGCCAGTCCGAAATGGCGAAGGTCGCATAGCCGTAGACGGCCACCGTCAGCAGGGCCACGGCCGCGAACCGCCAGTCATAGGCCTTGGCCAGGACGATGGCGGCCATGATCAGCTCGACGCCGGTCGGAGCGACGTTGAACACCAGCCCCCGCAGCAGAAAGTCCATCGATCGCGCGCCGCGATCGATCGTCCGCGACAGCGCGCCGGTCCGCTTGGACTGGTGGAAGTCGATCGACAGCGACAGGGCGTGGGCGAAGGTCTCGACCGCCGCGCGGTTCTGGGCGGCCTGGGCCACCGGCGTGAACACCGCGTCGCGCGCCTGGGGCGCGGCGGCGGAGATGAAGCGCACCAGGGCCCAGCCGCACGCCAGGCCCGCGAAGGCCCAGGTGACGGACACGACCGCGGTCTGCCCGGCGGACAGCTGATTGACCGCCTTTCCCAGCATCAGCGGGGCCAGCACGCCCAGCGCCTTGCCGGCCAGGGTCAGCAGCAGGGCCACGGTCACGCGCCAGCGCAGGCCTGGAGCCTCCGAGCGCAGCACCAGTTGCACGAGATCGCCCATGGCCCGCCAGAAGCGGACCGGCTGGTCGGCCTTGGCGATCCCACCCGCGACGGCCGCGCGCCCGGCCGACGGCGGCCCGCCCATGCCCCTCATCGAGAACCACCGATCAGGTAGGTGGTCTGGATGCCGCCGCCCGGCGTCATCCAGTCGACCCGCCAGCCGGCCGCCGTGCGATCCGCGCGGACGGGTCCGTAGGTCAGGGGCGCGGCCGGCGAGACGGCCACGGCGATGGCGGTCTCGCCCCCCTCCCCGGCCACCTGGATGTCGTGGACGCCCGGCGCCAGCGTGTCGGTCAGGGAAATATCGAAGCGACCGTCGTCGCCGGTGCGGGCGCCGCCGCGGGTGACGCGGTCGACACGGACGTTCAGGCCCGCGCCGGGGCCGGCGACGCCGGAGACCACCGCCCCCCCCTCGCGGTCGACGTCGACGGTCAGGATGCGCGGCGAACTGGATTCGGCGGCCAGGCGGCGCGCGCCCGCTCCGGCCCGCAGCAGCGCGACCTCACCACCGTCGGCGACCATCACATAGCCCTCGGCCTGGACGGTGCGGCCGTCCTGGATGGACGAGAGGCCAAACAGGCGAACCCCGGCCCCGTTGGGCACGGTCACGCTCCATTGCCCCAGGGCGTCGATCTTGCCCATCACCACCTCGCCCGTCGGCGCCCCCAGGCGCAGGTCGGCGTCCGGCGCGCCATGGCCCGAAATAGCGATGCCGTTGGCGACTCGACGCGCGGACTCCAGGGTCGGCGGGGCCAGATAGCCGGCCTCGGCGCTGTCCGGCTTGTCGGCGGCGGTCTTCGGCGCCACCGGCGCGCCAGGCTCGCAGGCCGCCAGCAACAGCGCGGAAAGGCTCACGGCGAGGATCGACGACTTGAAAGCCCGGGGACGAATCCTGATCATGCGGCCTCAAATAGGAACGGGCGCGCGAAACCGCGCGCCTTTTTTGTGGAGTGGACGACGATGCCCAACGAGTCTAGCCGCCTGGGGTCCGTCTGCGTCTACTGCGGATCCTCCAACGACGCCGATCCGCGCTACATCACCGACGCCTTCACGATCGGCGAGAGCTTCGCCCGGGCGGGGCTGAAGCTGATCTATGGCGGCGGCGGCGTGGGCCTGATGGGCGCCTCCGCGCGCGGCGCGCATTCGGCCGGGGGCAAGGTGCTGGGCGTCATCCCGGACTTCCTGCGAGGCCGCGAACAGCCCTTCGATGATGTCGAGACCGTGATCGTCGACAACATGCACGAGCGCAAGATGATGATGTTCGAGCGAGCGGACGCGTTCGTCGTGCTGCCGGGCGGCATCGGCACGCTGGAAGAAATCGTCGAATTGCTATCTTGGCGTCGTTTAGATCTTCACCAGAAGCCGATCGTGTTCCATAACCCCGGCGGCTTCTGGGATCCGTTCTTCGCGCTGATCCAACACACGATCGAAGCGCGCCTGACCCCGCCCACCCTGGCCGACGCCTGGCGTTCGGTCGAGAAGGCCGAGGACGTCACGCCAGCTCTGCTGGCCTGGGACCAAGAAACCTACCAGACCGGCGCTCCGGCGACGCTTCGCCCATTGACTTAGTTTTCAAAAGAAACGCACTATGGGCTTGAGCTGCCGTTCATCGAACGGCGCGCGCTCATGCGTCGGAACTCCCATCCGGCGCGGGGATAGGAGACCAAGATATGCGTACCGCTGTTTTCGCGGGCCTGACGGCCTGCGCCCTGATGTTCGCGGGTTCGGCCCACGCCGCCGACACCCAGAGCGCCTCGCTGAAGCTGAAGACCGCAGCCACCACCGAACAGTTCATTCACGAAGGTTCGGTCTGGCGCTGCAAGGATGACGCCTGCTCCTCGCTGACCGTGCCGTCGCTGCCGATCGCCCGCGCCTGCCGCCGGCTGGCCGGCCAGGTGGGCGAGCTGACCGCGTTCAGCTATCGCGGTAAGTCGCTGGACGAAGCCGGCCTCGCCGAATGCAACACGGCCGCCAAGAAGGGCTGAGGCTCTCAGGGGCGTCGAAAAGCAAAGGCCTCCGTCGGGCGAACCGGCGGAGGCCTTTTTCGTGGGGTGTGGGACCCTTTACGCGCGTGACAGCCGAAAGTGGGCGCCGGTTTCGGCGGCCGTCACGCGCCAACGCCTAGACGCTTACTTCCGTCCGGACTTCGTGGACGACGACTTGGGCGGGTTCGAACTCGGCCGACCTCCCACCAGCATGCCGCCCATCAGGGCGAACGAAAACATGGCGTGGTTCATCTTCGATACATTCATGGCGGCGTCTCCCAGACATTAGCCGTTAGGACCAGGAGACGCGCGCGGCTTACAGGGGTTCTCACCCTCCTAGTCGTCAGCGCGTCGGCCTCCAAGATGGCCCCAATAGCAGCGTTCGCAAGCGCATTTTGTCCGTATAAGGATCATATCAGCGTGCGGACAAAGCGGTTTCCGATGCACCATATTTAGTCGCTATACGGATGATAATCCTCCACTTCCTTACGCACAAAGCCTTTGCGTACAAGGGTTAGCACCGCAATCCGGCTTTCCGGTATCCGGCGGGGGCGAACAGATCGGCGCATAAAAAAATCGCCCGCGTCGGCGTGACGCAGGCGATTTCCGTGGGTTCGGTCGATCGTCCGTGGGCGTCGCCGCCCGAGGCTTACGCCGCCGCGTCGAACGACAGGGATTCGTAGCGCTTCAGGTGATGATCGACCGAGCCGAACAGGCCCTCGATCAGGCTCGCGCGCTTGAAATAGTGGCCGATGGCCAGTTCGTCGGTCATGCCCATGCCGCCGTGGATCTGGATGGCGTTCTGGCCCACGAACTTGCAGGCGCGGCCGATGCGGACCTTCATGGCCGACACGGCCTTGGCGCGCTCGGCGGCGCTCTCGTCGACCTTGATGGTGGCCATGTAGATCATCGACACCGACTGCTCGACCTCGATGAACATGTCGACCATCCGGTGCTGCAGCACCTGGAAGTTGGCGATGGCCGTGCCGAACTGCTTGCGCTGCTTGGCGTAGTCCAGCGTGCCCTCGTGCAGCTTGCGCAGCACGCCCACGGCCTCGGCGCCGACGGCGGCCGTGGCCTCGTCGATCACCCGGTTGACCAGGTCCAGGCCGTCCTCGGAGATCAGAGCGTCGGCCGGGACCGAGACGTTCTCGAAATAGACTTCCGAGGCGCGGTTGCCGTCGACGGTCGGGTAGTCGCGGGTGACGACGCCCGGCAGACTCTTGTCGATCAGGAACACGCCGACGCCGCCGGCGTCGCGCTGGGCGCCGCCGGTGCGGGCCGTGACGATCAGGTGCGAGGCGAACGGCGCGCCAACCACCACGGCCTTGTGGCCGTTCAGGACCCAGCCCGAACCGTCCTTCTTGGCGGTCGTCTTCAGGTCCTGCCAAGTGTAGCGGCCCTGCGGCTCGGCATAGGCGAAGGCGATGGTGGTGGTCCCGCCGACGATGCCCTCGATCACCGAGGCCGCGCCCGCGTAGCCCGAGTGCTTCATGAAGCCGCCGCCGATCACCACGGAGCCGAGATAGGGCTCGATGACCAGCGCCCTACCGAACTCCTCCATGATGATCATGTTGTCGATCGCGCCGCCGCCCAGGCCGCCCAGCTCTTCGCTGAACGAGGCGCCCAGTATGCCCAGCTCCTCGGCGAAGGCCTTCCAGTAGTCGGCGCGCCAGCCGGCGTCGGAGCTGACGATCTTGCGGCGGGTCTCGAAGTCGTACTTGTCCTGCAGGAAGCTCGCGACCGTGTCGCGGACCATCGACTGCTCTTCGGTGAAGTTGAAATCCATCCCTGGGTTTCCGTTCTTCTGTCGCCCGGCATCAGGGCCGGGTCGTTGAAATCATGAGAAAGCGAAAGTCCAGGCCGCTCGGCGGCCTGGAACGTTATCGCGAGCGCTAGAGCCCCAGCACCATCTTGGCGATGATGTTGCGCTGGATCTCGTTGGAGCCGCCATAGATCGACGTCTTGCGGACGTTGAAATAGGTCGGCGCCGCGCGGTGGGCGAAGTCGGGGCCGATCGGATGGGCGTTGTCGCCGTCCTTCGGGAAGCCGCGGAAATACGGCGCGCCATAGTGGCCGGCCGCTTCCAGCACCAGTTCGGTGATCCGCTGCTGGATCTCGGTGCCCTTGATCTTCAGGACGCTCGACTCCGGACCGGGGCCCTTGCCGGCCGCTTCACCGGCCAGGGTGCGCAGCTCCGTATATTCCAGCGCCGTCAGGTCGATCTCCAGCTCGGCGACCTTGCGCTTGAACATCGGATCCTTGATCAGGGCGTCGCCGTCGTCCGACAGCTCGGCCGAGGCGATCTGGCGAATGCGCTCGATGCCGCGCTTGGAGCGGGCCACGCCGGCGATGCCGCTACGCTCGTGAGCGAGCAGGAACTTGGCGCAGGTCCAGCCCTTGTTCTCGTCGAAGATGCGGTTCTCGACCGGCACCTTGACGTTCTCGAGCCAGACCTCGTTGACCTCGTGCTCGCCGCCCAGGGTGATGATCGGGCGCACGGTCACGCCCGGCGACTTCATGTCGATCAGCAGGAACGAGATGCCTTCCTGGATCTTGGCGGTCGGGTCCGTGCGGACCAGGCAGAAGATCCAGTCGCCGTGCTGGGCCAGGGTGGTCCAGGTCTTCTGGCCATTGACCAGATAGTATTCCTTGCCGTCGTCGCCGGTGAAGCGCTCGGCCTTGGTCTTCAGGCTGGCCAGGTCCGAACCAGCGCCCGGCTCCGAATAGCCTTGCGACCACCAGATGTCGCCCGACAGGGTCGGCGGCAGGAAGCGTTCCTTCTGCTCGGGCGTGCCGAACGTGTAGATCACCGGGCCGACCATGTTGATGCCGAACGGCAGGATCGGCACGCAGTCGGCGCGGGCGGTCTCTTCAGACCAGATGTAGCGCTGCACCGAGGTCCAGCCCGGACCGCCATACTTCTCCGGCCAGGCCGGGGCGACCCAGCCCTTCTTGGCGAGGGTGCGATGCCAGGAGAGGAAGTCCTCCTTGGCCATCTCCTCGCCCTCTTCCTGCTTTTCGCGCAAGCCCGCCGGGTAGTTCTCGGCGATGAAGGCGCGAACCTCGTCGCGGAAGGCGAGGTCCTCGGGCGAGAAGTCCAGATTCATGGCGGGCTCCCGTTCAATCGGCCCCTCTGCGGGAGGCCGTTATTGCGTTTCAGGCGCCACGATAGATGTCGAACGAACGTTTGGAAAGATGACGTTAGCGTCAACGGAAGCGAATGTTATCCGCGTTCACCTACGTCGCCCGAAACGCGACTAGCGGACCTCGCAGGCCAGCTTGACGAGAGCCAGGGCCGAGGCGCCGCCAACCCCCTCCTCGTCAAGCGTATCGAGCGCCAGAAGCGGCCGCTTGTCGAGGACTTCGAGCAGGCGCGCATGCCCCTTGGCCGGGCTGACATGGGCGGCCAGGCAGTGATCGATGGCGCCCGGCTCGACGGCGCGGACGATGGCGGCGGCGGCGCAGGCGGCGTAGCCGTCCAGCAGCACCGGCACCTTCTGGACACGCGCGGCCAGGATGGCGCCGACGACGGCGGCGGTCTCGCGGCCGCCCAGCTGACGCAGGATCTCCAGCGGGTCGTCGCCCATACCCTCGGCCTTGGCCCGCGCGACGGCGGCCCCTACGGGCTCGGGATCGTCGGACCAGTCCGAGGCCTCGCCGCCGAACAGGGCCAGGCACACGGCGGCGGCGGTGCGGGCGGCCTCGGCGACGATGACGCCGGGGATCAGCAAGTCGGGCTGCTTGGCCAGGGCCTCCATGCCAAAGGCCATGGTGGCGGCGGCCTCTTTCTCGCTCATCGAGGGGTTGTCGATGAAGTCCGGCGACGGGCGGTCGATGGCGAGGTCGAAGGCTTCCAGGCCCGCGCCCTGCGCGCCGGCCAGGCGCGAGACGGTGGCGCCGCCCGAGGCGATGGCTTCCAGGCGGTCGCGGGCGTAGCCGCGCGGTCCGACGCCCTGGCGCGCTCCAGCATAGAGCGCCACGACCGGGCGATTCACGGCCGGCGGGCTCTTGCCGCTCCAGGCGGTCAGCCAGCCAGCGATCTCGGCCAGACGCCCGCCTTGCTCCAGCGTCGGAGACGGCCCCGGCGCGGGCGGCGAGATGGCGAGTTGGCGGATGTCGGCGAAGGGAGAAGCGGTCATGGTCGCGGACTTAAACCCGTCCACGGCCAAAGCAACCCCCGAGGGCCGCGCTTGCGCGCCGCCGCCAGAGCGGGGATGCTGAAAACGATGAGCACCGACGCCCCTCGAACCGCGCTAGTTGGGCCGCCCCGTCCGATCGCCACGCCCTGCGTGAAGGTCTGCGCGGTCGACGGCGCCAGCGGCTATTGCCTGGGATGCCGCCGGACCCTGCCGGAGATCGCCGGCTGGGCGCGGCTCTCCGACGAGGAAAGGGCGGCCATCATGACCGCCCTCCCCGACCGTCCGGATCCGATAATCGCCCTGATGGCGGCGGCCAGCCGGGGCTGAAGCCCCTCACTTACTTCGCGCCGCCCAGATAGGCGGCGCAGGTCTTATCCCGCTCAGCCAGGAGCCTGGCTTTCTTCTCGCCATCGGCGGCGTCGGCTTCCTTCCGAGCGGCCTTCAGCTTGTTCTGGGCCGAGCTCAGCGCGGCCGGATCGCGCGTGCCGGACTCCGTGCGCAGGAGAACGTCCAACGAGGCTGTATCCAGCTTGCCCAGGTTCTCGGACCCGGCAAGGCCGCGGCAGCGCGCCGCCTCAAGAAACTGCAGATTGGTGACGGAGCCAGCGTGAGCCGCGCCGGCGAGCGACGCGTAGGCGACGGTAGCGATGATCAGAGCCTTCATTGCGATATTCCCTCGATAAGCCATTCTATTGTTAGCGGGAGAAATAACGCCCCGCCGAAGCTTTCCGAAGTTAATTCCAAGTTATGGAATACATTACACAGCCGTAATATACCACACTAGATCGATGTAATATGAGCCCCGATCAGTACGGCCAGGTACTTATTATGACACCAGTAACCATGGCGCGAAAATCGCCTTACCGATTCACGCCTTGAAAACGCCTGCCCGCTAATGATTAGGCATCGGCCGCAGAAGCGGTCTCAAAGCCGATACGGCAGGGTGTCTTTATGTTGAGGTTCGCGGCGATCGCGCTCGTGGGGGCCCTTTCGGCGGTGGGCGCGGCCAAGGCCGTCGTCTCGCTCGACGATCTGCGCCATCCGGAGCTGCGCGCCCCCTCGGCCGCGGCGGCCACGCTCGGCGGAGCCGAAGGCGGCGCGGCCCAACTGACCAAGGACCGCGACGGGCACTTCTGGGCTCAAGGCAATGTCGACGGCAAGGCCGTGCGCTTCCTGGTCGACACCGGCGCCACCGCCGTCTCGCTCAGCATGGCCGACGCCCAGCGGCTGGGCATCGACACCAGCAAGCTGAACTACGACTACAACGTCATCACCGCCGACGGCCGCACCCGCGCCGCCTCGGTCAAGCTGGCCACCGTCGCCATCGCCGGCGCCAAGGTCCGCGACGTCGACGCCCTCGTCATCGAGAAGGGTCTCGAAAACTCGCTGCTGGGCATGAGCTATCTGGGCCGCCTGTCGCGGTTCGAGGCGACCCCCACCTCACTGATCCTGCACCCGTAGGAACCAGACCCGGCTTAAACGGCCGGAACTTCCGCCCGCTCCTCGCGCGCCGCCAGGGCCGCGCGCACCGCGTCCAGCGCCCGATCCACGACATCCAGGCCCGCGTCGGCCTTGACGCCCTCGACCGTCAGGATGCGCCGCCACGCCCGCGCGCCCGGCAGACCGTGGAACAGGCCCAGCATGTGCCGGCTCATCGCCGCCAGATGCGTCCCCGCCGCTACTTCACGGGCCAGGTACGGCTTGTAGCGCTCGACCGCCTCGAAGCTGTCAACATCGGCGACATCCATGCCGAACACCCGCCGGTCGACCTGCCCAAGCAGGCCGGCCTCATGATAGGCCGCGCGGCCCAGCATCACCCCGTCGACGCCATTGGCCAGATGCTCCAGCGCCGCGTCGACGCCGGGCACGCCGCCATTGATGGCGATGGTCAGGTTCGGCCGCTCGCGCTTCAGGCGGTAGACCAGCTCGTAGTCCAGCGGTGGAATGTCCCTGTTTTCCTTCGGCGACAGGCCTTTCAGCCAGGCCTTGCGGGCATGCACCACAAAGCCTTCGACACCCGCCGCCGCGCTACGGTCGACCAGGGTGAACAGCGCCTCTTCCGGATCCTGGTCGTCGACCCCGATCCGGCACTTGACCGTCGCCGGGACTTTCACCGCGTTCTTGATGGCGGCCATGCACTCGGCCACGAGGTCGGGCTCGCGCATCAGGCAGGCCCCGAACCGACCGCTTTGCACGCGGTCGGACGGACAACCGACATTCAGATTGATCTCGTCATAGCCGTAGTCCTCGGCGATCCGCGCCGCCTGGGCCAGCTCGGCCGGATCCGATCCGCCCAGCTGCAGCGCCACCGGATGCTGCTCCGGGTCATAGCCCAGCAGCTTCGCGCGATCGCCATGCACGACAGCCCCGCTGGTCACCATCTCGGTATAGAGCAGCGTCCGACGCGACAGGACCCGATGCAGCGACCGGCAGTGCCGGTCGGTCCAGTCCATCATGGGCGCAACAGAAAATCTATGGGGTTCAAATCGCGTCATTTTTATCGTATATTCAATGCGTTAGGAGATACCGAAAACCGAAGAACGTACGCGAGTGTACGCAGGTTTTCTCTATGTTCCGACATTCCACTGTACACATGGCGTACACGAAAATGGCGACCTTTGTGAATTTGCCCTCCGGCGCCTGGCGAGCCATCGTCCGTCGGAAGGGGCGCTATATAAGCGAGACGTTCAAGCTACGCGAGGACGCGCGGCGATGGGCCACGGCACAGGAGAGCGCGATCGACAACGGTGCGGCGCCGAAGAAGACGTATGTGACCACGAAGACGTCCCTCGCCCATCTTATCGACCTACACATCGACGATCTCGCCGCAGCCAAAAAGCCCATCGGCCGTACAAAGCTTGAGGCGCTGCTCCATCTGCGCCGGACGATTGGCGAAACGCGTTTTGCCAAGATCGACCGGCAGTTCATCATCGATTTTGGACGCGAGCGCGCCAAGGGCGGGACCGGCCCGGTCACGATCGGCATGTATGTCGGCTGGATCAAGCTGGTCTTCGCCCACGCCTCGGCCGTCCACGAGATCGAGACCAAGATCGAGCCGATCGAAAAGGGCCGATTGGCGCTGAAGCATCTGGGCCTGATTGGCAAAAGCCAGGAACGCGATCGCCGCCCAACCCAGGAAGAGCTCGATCGGCTGTTCAAGTCGTTCGATGAGAACCTCTGGCAGCGCAACCCGATGACGCGGATCATCCAGTTCGCGATCGCCACGGCCATGCGTCAGGACGAGATCTGCCGGATCACCTGGAGCGATCTCGACCTGCGGGCCAAGACCATCATCATCCGCGACCGCAAGGACCCGCGCGACAAGTACGGCAACGATCAGCGTGTGCCGCTCGTCAACATCAATGGCTATGATGCTCTAGGTTTGATCGAGGAGCAGCGGGCGATCCGTAGCAATTTCGACGATCGGATCTTCCCCTACACGGCGACAGCGATCAGCGCGGCGTTCACGCGCACGGCCGCCAAGCTGCAGATCGATGACCTGCATTTCCACGACACGCGCCATGAAGCCACGAGCCGCTTCTTCGAGGCAGGCCTGAAGATCGAGCAGGTCGCCCTGATCACCGGTCACAAGGATTGGAAAATGCTGCGCCGCTACACGCACATCAAAGCCAAGTCCGTCCATGCGGCAGTCGCCCAGCTTCAGACGTGGACGGATCCGGACGACTAACCGACAGGGGTCGGACGCGGTCGCAGTTCGTCGGCTGCATCGGCCGCCTCGAGGAGCACGCGCGCCAGGTCTCGTAGAGCATCGGGCGTTGCCGATAGGTTGGCGATCTTCCTATGCGGTTTCTTGTCGGGCGCCTGGGTAATCAGCTCGGCGAGCAACTCGACCTGACCCAGAAGGACCGGGCGTGCGGTCAGAAACAGCGTTCGCAAGCCCTGCCTGTTATCCTCGCTGGCGATCGATACCCCGCCGGCGCCCGGGATGCCGACATCGGTATCGACGCCAAGATCGAAGACCACATGGTCGACTTGGGCCTGCGTTTCCTGAAGTTGGCCAATGGCCCAGGCGTTGAGATGAGGATCGCTGCCGGTCATCCGCGAACTCTACTCCATTGCCGCCAGTGATACATCCAACCCGTTGGACGTCGCGGAAATGCGGCAATTTGGCATGGCCCCGAACCCGCCCGCGCCACTGGAGAACGCCGGAAGAAACACCATCTAAGCTTCTGGATTAAAGGAGCTTTCGAACGGATGGCAGGCGGCTGGACCCATGACGGGGGCGTTCTCGATCAGATCGAAGATACGGTAACCGACGGCGTCCTCAACGCGCGTGCTCGGCTACCCGCTGGAGAAAGCTTCTTTTTCTGTGTCGAGTGCGGCGAGGACATTCCCGAAGCTCGCCGACGCGCCCTACCCGGCTGCCGGACCTGCATCGAGTGCCAGGCTGGGCGCGACAAGCAAGTGGTGTTCAGCAGCATCAATCGCCGCGGCAGCAAAGACAGCCAGCTGCGCTGATCCCCATCAGACTGGGGACTCGTGCGCCCCGCTTCGCGGCGGCGCGGTCCCCATGGGCTCGGGACTGACTCGCCGCCATTCCTTTGAGCAGCGACGATACCTGGAGCCCGGCCCGAAGCCTCGTGCTTCGGGCCACCCTCTGCGACCTCACGTCGACTCGCCTTTCACATCAGGATGTTCTATATTCGTTCCCATGAACCACGCTCATCCCGTCACCGCTGAACCGCTGACTGCCGTGGAAATCGACGGCTTAGTCGGCGCACCCGGATACCTGGAAACCCTCCCCGCTGTCCGGCATGTGGAAGCCGGCCGCGATGGCGGCTTGGTCATCTGGCTTGACCGCACGATCGACGCCGCGCCGGCGCTCGATGAGGCCCGTCCTGATCGCCCGCACGAGGTCGAGCTGCATGGCCAGGGCGCACCCTGCCAAGCGCTTGTCGACCATCCGCGCGCCCAGCACGTGGAGATGTTCTTCGATGGTCTGGGCGATCCAGAGCACGCCCCGCGCGGATGGTGGCACGCGCGCGTGTGGTTGAAGGCAGCCTAGAGACGTTCGGTACGTCGGCTTGCAGTTTGATGGCTGACCGCTAGCGTCGGCTGAACGGCCGCCTGGAGACCTCTTGAATGTGTTGGTGTGGACGGCCTCTCATCCCAACGGTTTGATGGCGCTTAGCGTCAACAAGCCAGTCGAGAGGAGAGCC
>NZ_JBXAKU010000014.1:0-130074 GCF_058798735.1 Caulobacter sp. GW822-FHT07D08 | reverse complement strand
CCCTCGTCGGCGCAGCGCTGGGCGAAGCTGGCGTTCTCCGACAGGAAGCCGAAGCCCGGGTGCACGGCCTGGGCGCCGGTCTGCTTGCAGGCGGCGATGATCTTGTCGGCGACGAGGTAGCTCTGATTGGCCGGCGAGGCGCCGATATGCACCGTCTCGTCGGCCATCTCGACCGCCAGCGAACCGGCGTCGGCGTCCGAATAGACCACCACCGTGGCGATCCCCAGCCGGCGGCACGTCTTGATCACCCGAACCGCGATCTCGCCCCGGTTGGCGATCAGTATCTTCGAAAACATCGCAACTTCCGCCCAAAGATCTTGTGCCTTGCGGCACGGCCTATCAGTCCCCGTCGGGTTTGCAAGCTTGCCCTTGGGGCGCTAAACCAGCGCCCAGGCATGACACCGGTTTCCATTAGTGCGGAAGCCGCGATGGAACGCCACCGGGAGGAGACCATCGATGAAGGCGATTTTCCTGGGCTCGGCCTGCGCGCTGATCCTCGCCAACGCCGCTTTGGCGGCCCAAAGCGCCTCCTTGGCGGCTGAGCCCGCCCTGCTGTTCAAGGTCTCGGGCGACAAGGGCCTGGTCGCCAACGTCGCCGCCGGCGACCCGATCCCCAACTTCGCCGACAAGGTCACGCCGATCGCCGATGGCAAGGCGGGCAAGGGCTTCCACGCCGAGGACGACGGCGTCGTCTCGTGGAACGCGCCCGGCAATATTAACGCCCAGCGGGGTGCGCTCTCGTTCTTCTGGCGCTCGGGGTATCCGGTCGGCGTCGCGCCGTTCGTGATCTTCCGCGTCGGCTATGCCGACCACACCAGCTGGGACATGGCGTTCCTGCGCATCGACTGGAACGGCCACGGCTTCGACGCCTTCGTCACCGACAATGGCCTCTCGCGCACCCGCGTGTCGTTCAAGGTCGACAAGAACCCGGCCGCCGACGCCTGGACGCACCTGGCCTTCACCTGGGACGAGACGACCGGCGTGCAGCTGTTCGTCGACGGCAAGCTGGCGGCGAAGAAGGAGGCCAAGGCCGTCTATGACGCCGGTCTCGACCAGTTCGGCGTCGCCGGCCGCGTGGTGGCGCCGCACCAGGTGCAGAGCCGCTACAACTTCACCCGCGGCGGCGACCTGGACGAGCTGCGCGTCTACGACCGCCCGCTGGCCGCCGACGCCATCGCCGCCTTGTCGCGCAACGAAGCGCCGACCGCCGCCGCCCCGGTCGCCACGCTCGATGACCCCGCCATCCACGCCGCCTGGAAGCAGCGCTACGGCTGGAACCTCGCCGCCCCGCCCTTGCTGACCGACGCCCAGACCACGATCCGCAAGGTCGAGTTCAAGGACGCCAAGGACATCAAGGAATGGATGTGGAAGGGCGTGGACGGCATTTCCGAGACCACCTGGCCCGGCGTCTACAACCGCTCGCGCCTGCCCGGCCGCGACGACTATTTCCAGCTGCCGGACTGGAACGTCTATGTCGACGGCGGCAAGGCCCTGACGCTTGCGCTGCCCGACGAGCCGGTGAACCGGATCGAGATCCAGGGCCCGGCCTATGGCGACCTGTCGTGGGCCGCCAAGGCCGGCGACAAGAGCGCCAGCGTCGGGACCCGCGCCAAGGACCAGCAGCGCACGGTCAACACCCTGGCCAAGCCGCTGACCGGCGGCGTCCTGAGCTTCACCAACGTCGCCCAGGAAACCCCGATCCAGGAGATCTGGGCCTACAATGTGACCGCCGGCGCCGAGCCGAAGGACGCGTTCAAGATGAGCTACACGGTCCGCGCCGACGTGGCGCCGGACTATCTGAACCTGGCCGCCCTCAACGCCTACATCGCCGGCCGTCACCCGGCGGGCGAGCGCGCCACGGTGGTGGCCCTGCCGGAAGGCGCGCCCAGCCGCAAGCGGCCCGCCGGCGACCTCACCGGCTCGCCGGCCATTGGGGGCCTGCCGATCGTCCATGTGCTGATCCCGTCGGGCTTCGGCGACGCGCCGGCCGCCCAGGCGCTGGCTCGCAACTGGGCCTATGGCTGGGAGAACGCCCGCGATGGCCTGAACGGCGTCGCCATCGACATTCCTTCTCTGCCTGGCGCGACAGGAACGACGATCCCGCTGAACATCCAGGTCAAGGACCCGATCTGGCCGGGCCGGAACATGATCGACGTCAGCGTCTCGGTGAAGGCCGGCGAGGCCCGCACCGTCTGGCTGGACCTGCGCGACCGCATCCTGACGCCGGACAGCCTGTACCTGACCATCGCGGCCGACAGCGCCGAGTTCGGCCCCAAGGCTTTGGACGGCGCCAGGATCCGCCTGGTGCTGAAGGACCGCGACAAGGCCAAGGCCGAGCACGTCGCCGACCGCCTGAACCAGGTGAAGGACAACTGGGCCTTCCTGGTCGAGGAGCACACGACCTCCAAGCGCCAGGGCCTCTATCGCCGCCTCTATGCCGACATCTCGGACCTGCTGAAGGTCGATCCCGACAACCAGATCGGCCGCGAATACTGGGGCGACATCACCTATGGCAGCCAGGGCTGGCCGGCCTTCGAGCAGCCGAAGCCGACCGATGGGACACCGCTGTGGGCCTTCCGGCAGCTGGAAGACCTCAAGCTGGTCTCCAGGTTCGTCGACTGGTGGATCGACGAGCGCCAGGCCGACTTCGGCGACTTCGGCGGCGGCCTGTCGGACGACACCGACCTCTTGCAGCAGTGGCCGGGCCTGGCCCTGATGGGCGTCCAGCCGGACAAGATCACCCGCTCGCTGAACCGCCTGACCGACGCAGTCTACAAGAACGGCATGTTCACCGATGGCCTGTCGACCATCGTCACCGACGAACTGCACGCCTACGAGGAAGGCATCAACTCCAACTCCGAGGCCATGTACGTCAACTACGGCGACCCGCTGGCGGTCGAGCGGCTGTTCACGACGGTAAAGGCCCTGCCCCGCGTCGTGGACAAGAACCCGGCCGGCCACGTCCACTTCAACACCAACTGGTACAGCGGCAAGATCGCGTACCGCGAGGGGCCGTGGGAGTGGCAGAAGCCGTACGCGTTCGGCGTCACCCACCCCTCGATCCTGATCAGCGACTTCAACGGCGATCCGACCGCGAAGGCCACGATCATCGGCCTGGCCGACGGCTATCTGGCCCACGTCGCCAAGGACGGCTCCTATCCCAACGAGATCAACTGGCGCAGCGACGCCGAGCGCGGCGGCACGGTGCTGCAGGGCTCGGGCGCGGACGGTCCGTTCCAGGTGTTCTGGCAGGCCTGGCGCCTGACCGGCGACAGGAAGTACCTGGCGCCGATCACCTGGCGGATCAGCAAGAACGGCGTCAAGTCGCTGGGCGGCGTCAACGAGAACGCCGTGACCGAGATGGGCCTGAGCGCCGCCAACAAGGACCAGATCATCGCCGCCGCCAGGAAAGGCGGCGCGTTCGAGCGTTACAGCGCCTGGAACCTGACCGGCGACAAGACCTACCTGGAGGCCCTCTACGCCGACGAGATCCAGTGGAACGCCCAGCACATGTACATGCATACGGAGGGCCACTGGTGGTCCGACCGGGTGGAGCTGCCGTCCGACATGCTGCAGCGCTCGCGCCTGGGCGGCATCGCCAACAAGCGCACCCAGATGACGCCGGGCCACACTGTCTCGTGGCGCTTCGACGGCGTCGATGGCGCGGACGTGGCGGTGTTGGTCAAGGACGCGACCAAGACCGGCTTCAAGGTCATCGCCTACAACACCACCGACAAGCCGGTGACCGCGACCATGACCGGCTGGAACGTCGCGCCGGGCCAATGGAGCCTCAGCCAGGGCCTCGACGCCAATGGCGATGACGCGATCGATGGAGCGGCGCGAACCCGCGCCCTGCCCTTCGAGCGCAGCCTGGGGACCAAGGTCGTCCTGGCCCCGCGCCAGAGCACGGTCATCGACATGAAGCGGGTCACGGCCGGCGACGATCCGGCCAGGCGCGCCGACCTCGGCGTCGGTCGCGGCGACGTCGTGGTGAAGGGCTCGGCGATCACCGCCAAGGTCCACAGCCTGGGCGCCCAGGACGCCGCGCCGGCCAGGCTGGAACTGGTCGACGCGAGCGGCAAGGTGCTGACCAGCGCCGGGGTCCCGGCCCTGAAGGCGCCGCTGGACCTGCTGCCCAAGACCGCTTCGGTGAAGCTGAAGATCCCGGCCGGCGTAAAGGCCCAGGGCCTGCGGGTCCGCATCGTCACCGCCCAACCGCAAAACACCGCCCTGAACGACGAGGTCGTGCTGCCATGAAGGCTACCGCCCTGATCGCGCATCGGGCTCGTCGCATCGGGGTCGTCGCGACCAAGTGACCCCTTCATCCGATTTCCCCGGCGAAAGCCGGGGCCCAGATGCAAGAGCGCCCGCGTTCCGGAGAGGATCGCGGGCGTTTCTGCATGCGCCTCACAGCCCTACGATCTGGGTCCCGGCTTTCGCCGGGAAGATCGGATTTGGGATGATCAGGCTTCCGAGAATTCCTTCGCGAACATCGCCTCGTAGCCCGCGATCGCCTCCTCGGCCTCCGGTGCGATCAGGCGGGCGACGGCGGCGGCGAACGTCACCGGCGCCAGGCCCGAGGCGCTGACCACCTTGCCGTCGGTCACCGCCTTCGCCGTGTCGACATAGTGCTCGGCGCCCGGGTAGTCAGCGACGGTCTTCAGCAGCCATTCGCGGTCGTTCGAGGTGTGCCTGCGCCCCTCGAACAGGCCGGCATGGGCCAGGGCCGTGGTGCCGGCGCAGATGCCGGTCACCACCTTGCCGTCGGCGAAGGCCTGGCGCAGCAGACCGCTGACCGCCTTGTTCTCGCCCTCGGCCCACGAGTCGCTGCCGATCAGGAGGAAGACGTCGGCGTCGTTCAGCACCGGATCGTCGAAGCGGTAGTCGGCCGCGGCCAGCACGCCGCCAATCGAGGTCTCGGGCTCGCCGTCCGGCGTGGCGACCTCGATCTGGACCTTCAGCTCGCGGCGCAGCAGGGCCAGCACGCTCCCGGCTTCCCAATCGGCCCAGCCGGGCTGCAAAAAGGCGACGGCGACGGTCATAGGGCGACTCCTGGGTTCTACCGGATCAACGCGTAAGCACTTACATTGTCCGTCATGACAGACACAGCCGCCCTTTCAAGCGCCGGATTCGACCTGACGCCGCCGACCGAGGCCGAGCGCGAACGCCTGGAGGCCGACCTGACGGCCGAAGAGGCGCGAGTCCTTCTGCACCACGGCACCGAGGCCCCGTTCTGCGGCGGCCTGCTGGGCGAGAAGAGCCCCGGCGTCTACGCCTGCCGCCTGTGCGGCCTGCCGCTGTTCAAGCACGAGACCAAGTTCGAAAGCGGCACGGGCTGGCCCAGCTTCTACGCCCCGTTCGCCGAGGACCACGTCCTGGGCGTCCGCGACGACTCATACGGCATGGTCCGCATCGAGACCCGCTGCGCCCGCTGCGACAGCCACCAAGGCCACGTCTTCCCCGACGGCCCAGCCCCAACGCGCCTGCGCTACTGCATCAACTCGGTGTCGCTGCGGTTCGTGAAGTCGGGCGATCCCCTGCCCGATCCGCTGCATCGCGGCGACAAGATCGCGGCCTGACCGCAGGCTTTGAAGGCTGGGGCGAAACCGTCGTCTCGCCCCAGCTTTTCTCAATTCCTATTGAATTGATATGAATTGTCTCACGGCGGCGGAATGGGGCATCTGCGTCGGGTAGCCAGAGTACGCCCATGACCCCAACGCCCTCCCTGTTCGAAGCACACCGCCGCGATCGTGAAGACCCGCCGATCCTGATCGTGCCGGGCCTCTACAATTCCGGTCCCGACCACTGGCAGAGCCATTGGGAGCGCGAGCTGCCCAACGCCCAGCGGGTCGAGCAACAGGACTGGGAGCGCCCCCTGCTGGGCGACTGGACCATCAGCCTGGCCGAAGCCATTCGCCAGAACCCCGGCGCGATCCTGGTCGCCCACAGCCTGGGCTGCGCCCTGATCTGCCACCTGGCCCAGATGACCGGCGGACGCGGCGTCAGCGGGGCCATGCTGGTCGCGCCGGCCGACGTCAACCGCGAGGGTCCGGCCGGCCGCCTGCTGGTCGGCTTCTCCCCGATCCCCGCCAGCGCCTGCCCTTCCCCAGCCTGGTCGTGGCCAGCCGCGACGACCCCTATGTCGAACTCGAACGCGCCGAAGCCTTCGCGCGCAGTTGGGGGTCAGAGTTCGTGGATCTCGGCCGCGCGGGGCACATCAATGTGGATTCCGGGCACGGGGCGTGGGTGAAGGGGCGCGGGCTGCTGAGAGGTTTGATCCAGCGGGTGGCGGCCGCTGAGCGGCTATAGTCCACTATGAAGGAAAGAGTTGGTGCGGGCGGTCGGGGTCGAACCGACACTCCTTTCGGAACCGGATTTTGAGTCCGGCGCGTCTACCAGTTTCACCACGCCCGCAGGCTTCGCGTCTCCGCGAAGGGTGGTCTTCCTAACAGGCGTCGCCGGCGATTTCCAGTCTTCAGAGCGCGGTTTAACGACGGCCCGTGAAACGGCTACGGCGGGCTGATCGTCTCGCCGCCGGTCAGCTGGATGGCGGCGGTTTCGAGGTGGTCCAGCAGGCGCTTGAACATCGCCACCTCGCTGGGCGCCAGGCCGGCCAGCAGGGTCGCCTCATAGGCCAGGGCCAACGGGGCGATCTCGGCGAACAGGCGACGTCCAGCAGCGGTGAGTTCCAGGGTGTGCGAGCGGCGGTCCGAGCGGACCGTCGTGCGGGCCACCAGCCGGCGGACGACCAGTTCCTGGGCGGCGCGGCTGACCCGGACCTTGTCCATCGCCGTGCGCGTGACGGCCGTGTGCGGGGTCAGAGAGCCCTCGGCCAGCACCGACATCAGCCGCCACTGCGGGATGGTCAGGCCGAAGCGGTCCTCGTAGGCGCGGGCGATCAGGCGGCTGACCGCCGCCGACGCCGTGGCCAGGCGATAGGGAACGTAGTCGATCAGGCTGACACCAGCCTCGGGCGCGTCGGGCGCGCCAGACGTGATCGGAGAGACCGTCGCGGTCATACCCTTCCTTTCGTCCTCCCAGGCGTGACCGCCTTTGGAAGGCGCGGCCTTCGCCAATTCGTTGCGCGTTGGTCGGGCCATGGCGTTGGCCCACGCGTCGTCTTGGTGTGAGCGTCCCCTGCCCGCGCCTCAACGACGGGGCGAGTTCGCTCGAAAGAAGAACCACATTCGCACGCCGCTTGGGCAGAGAATAGCCGTCTCGCCCACCTGAACGGCGTTCTTATGCCTCGGGACGTCAGTGATGGTCGGCGCCGTGCGGCTTTTCCTTGGGCATCGGCGGCAAGGTGGTCAGCGACTTCTGACAGTCCTCCAGCTCGCGCAGGCAGTTGGGGCGGTTCCAGAAATCGGCGAACTCGGCCACGGCCAGACGCAGCAGCTGCTTGAATTCCTTGGAGTCCGGCCTCTTGGGCTCCTCGTGATCCTCGTGCTTGGCGTCCGGCTTGTAGGACGCCAGCAGCACGGTCTGGGAGCCGACGATCGTCACGTTGCGACTCAGCACCTCGACGCCGCCGCCGCGGCACTTGTCGTCGCACTTGTGCTTTTCGGGCCCGTGGACGGCGCAGACCGTGTCGTCGCCGTGCTTGTCATGCTTGTCGTCCTTGCCGTGCGCCGCGCCGTGGTGGCCGTCCTTGGCGGCTTCCTTCGGCTTCTCCTCCGGCGGCTTGCCGTCGATGGCGTCGGACAGGTGCTTGAACGCCTTGGCGCAGGGGCCGCCAAACATCAGCAGCGGCCCGACCAGGCGCTTGACCTCGTCGAGCAGCTCGTGGGCCTTCTTCTCCAGTTCGCCGGAATGGGCGCTGCTGGCGGCCACGCACTTGGCCTTGATGGCCTCGTGGATCTTCTTGGGAACGTCGCTGGTCTTTTCGCCCTTCTCGCCGCGCCCGGTCAGGCGGCCGGCGAAGAAGGCCAGGGCCGCGATGGCGATCCCAGCCAGAATCAGCAGGAAGACCAGGGTCGGATCAAAGACCGGCACCGGCTGCTCGACCGGAAATTCAGACTGGTACACGGCGATCCCCCTTGGCCCCATACGCCACGCGTCGAATAGCGCGGCCTATGGTTAACGCAACAGCGTTATCTATGCACGGCCAAGGTTCTCAGGACGGGGCGGAAATGATGCTGGAGACGCGCGCGCCCGCCTCGTAGCGCGACGCGCCGCCAAAGACGGTCACCTCGCAGAGGATGTCGCCGCCCTCGACCGAGGCCCAGATATAGCTGCGCTCGACCTCGACATAGCGGCCGGCGGGGGAAATGCCCTCGAAGGTGTCGCCCCAGGGCACGATCCCGCGCAGGTCCTGCCAGCGCAGGGTCACGGCGCGCGAAAGCTCGTCGCGCGCCATGGCCTCCAGGTCGGGATCGTTTGTAGGATCGCTCACCGAGCAGGCCTCAGCCTTCGGCGGTGTCGCGGAAATAGGCTTCGACCTCGCCCTGCAGCTTGAGGGTCATGGCGTTGCCCTTGCGGTCGACGGTCTTGCCGGCCGCGACCCGCACCCACTTCTCGCTGATGCAGTATTCCTCGACATTGGTCTTCTCGACGCCCTTGAAACGGATGCCGATGCCGCGCTCCAGCAGGTCAGCGTCGTAGTACGGGCTGGCCGGGTTCACGGAGAGGCGGTCGGGAGGCGTGTCGCTCATGGTCTTCAGCTTTCGGTCGGGGCAGCGCGGCCCATGTCTTGGCCGGCGGTGATAGCCACGAAACGCTGAAAATCCAAATCCGGCGACGCGCCGCCCGTCCTTTTAGGCCTGCGGGTCTTCCTTCACCGGGTCGGCGGCCGACACGGTCCCATCGTTGTTGGTGTCATGCGTCACGAACATCCGCCAGCCGGAATAGTCGAACTCGGCGCGAGTGATGGCGCCGCTCTTGTCGCTGTCGAGCACATCGAAGCGGATGTCCGTCTGGCGCATCTGGCGCTCGCGCTCCTCTTCCTTCTTCTCGGCCGTGCGCTCGTCCGCAGCGAGCCTCTTCTCGAGGCGCGCCTTGAACTCGCCGACATATTCGATCCTCGACAGCACGCCGTTCCGGTCGGTGTCGATGGCGGCGAACTGCAGGGCGCGGGTGGCGGCGTACTCGTCCTTGGTGACGACGCCGTCGCCGTTCTGGTCCTGCTCCTTGATGAAGGTGTCGCGGGCGTGCGAGGCGGCGTGGGCGGCCCCGGCGGCCAGCGAGACGACAGCGACGGCGGCGAGAATCGTGCGGGTCTTCATGGGATGTCCTAGCGGAGGGATTCGAAGGTCAGGGCGTAGGTGAAGCTTTGGCCGGGCTGGCCAGGCGCCGCCGGGGCGACGCGATAGCGGGTCTGGATCTGGTAGATCCCCGACTTGTCGACCTTCACGGCGAAGCGGCCCTTGGCGTCGCTCTTCACGGTTCTGGGCGCGCTCTTGGTGTCGGCGTAGCGGTCGTCGGCGCCCTGGAAGGTGATCGCCTGGCCCGCCAGCGGCTTGCCGTCGAACAGCGCCTCGAACACGGCGTCCTGGCCGGTGACGATCTTGCTGGGATGGGTGATGGCGTGGAATTCCAGGCCCTTGCCGATCGGGGCCAGGGCCGCGTCGCTCGGCGCGCCGCGCGTGACATAGACGTCGGCCATGGTCAGGCTCTGCATGTCGATGGCGTCGGCCGGAGCCTTTTCGCCCTCGAAGAACCGCCACTCGCCCTTGACCAGGGCGGCCTTGGCGGTGCGACCGCCGCGCAGGCCGGTAGTGATGCGATAGGTGCCCGGCTTCTCGGTGACGGCTTCGACCAGCGCCAGTTCGCGCGTGTAGACCGGGGTCAGCGCGACGCGGACGCCATCGGGGCCGATCACGGCATAGGCGTCTGACTTCATCGCCACCTCGGGCGTGAAGAAGCTCTCGGTGAAGGCGCCCTGCACGGTGACGATCTTGCGATCCGAGGCGTCGAACACGGTCGGCAGCAGATAGGGCGAGTGGGCCTGAGCCGTAGGCGCGGCCAGAACCAGCAGGAGCGCGCCGCCGAGCAGGCCAGCGCGGAGAGAACGGATCATCGGGAAAACCCCAGTCGCCGCTCCAGTCGCGGCGAGGCTTGGGATATTGCGATTAGTTCTGAGAATCAATTGCAAATAACTTGACCGGTCTGGCGGGTCGTTTTACCCCGTCGCCATCAAGTTGCGAACAAGTCGCAAAAACCATCGAAGGGGATATCGATGTCTCGCCTGAAGCTGGCCTCTCTCGCGGCGGCCTCCACCGCCGCCCTCCTGGCCGCCACCGCGCCTTCTTCTCAGGCTTGGGCGGCCGACAACACCGCCGACGCGGTCGAGGTCGACAAGGTCACGGTCACCGCGACGCGCTCGGAGAAGTCGGTCGACAAGGTCCCGGCGACCGTGACCGTCATCTCGTCGGACGAGATCGAGGACGGCCTGGTCAAGGACATCAAGGACCTGGTCCGCGACGAACCGGGCGTATCGGTCCGCAACGCCCCTGCCCGCTTCACCGCCGCCGGTTCCTCGACGGGCCGCGACGGCAACGCCGGCTTCAACATCCGCGGCCTGGAAGGCAACCGCGTGCTGATCGTCGTCGACGGCGTGCGGACGCCGGACGGCTTCGCCTTCGGCGCCCAGTCCACCGGGCGCGGCGACTATGTCGATCTCGACATCCTGAAGTCGGTCGAGATCGTGCGCGGCCCCGCCTCGGCCCTCTACGGCGCTGATGGTCTCGCGGGTTCCGTCAGCTTCATCACCAAGGATCCCTCGGACATCCTGAAGGACGGCAAGACCTTCGCCGGCCGCGCCCGCGTCGGCTACGCCTCGGCCGACGAGAGCTGGACCGAGAGCCTGCTACTGGCCGGCAAGTCCGACCGCTGGGAAGCCCTGGCCGCCTACACGCGCCGCGACGGCAAGGGCCAGAAGACGGCCGGGACCAACGACTCGGCCAACACCGACCGCACCACCGCCAATCCCGAGGACAACCAGTCCAACTCGTTCCTGGGCAAGCTGGTCTACAGCCCCGACGACAGGAACCGCTTCCGCCTGACGGTCGACCACCTGGATCGCGACGTCGACTGGACCGTGCTGTCGGCCATCGCCAAGCCGCCGCTGGCCGCGACCAGCGTCATCGGCCTGACCGCCTTCGACAAGATCAGGCGCAACCGCGTCAGCGCCGACCACCGCTTCGACGGCGGCGAAGGCCTGATCAAGGCCGCCCACTCGACTGTCTACTGGCAGAAGAGCACGACCCGCCAGTTCTCGGCCGAGGACCGCAATACCGCCGCCGACCGCACCCGCGACGCCACCTTCAACAACCGCGTGCTGGGCGCCAGCGTCGAGCTGCACAGCGTGTTCGACACCGGCGCGCTGAAACATGAGATCGTCTGGGGCGGCGACGCCTCGATCACCCGCCAGCAAGGCACGCGCGACGGCACGGTCCCGCCGGTCGGCGAGACCTTCCCCGGCAAGGCCTTCCCGACCACCGACTTCACCCTGGCCGGCCTCTATGTGCAGGACGAGATCACCGCCGGCCCCGTGACGATCTATCCGGCCGTCCGCTTCGACTACTACAAGCTCGCCCCGAAGGCCGACCCGCTGTTCACCACCGCCGCGTCGGGCCAGAACGACTCGCACATCTCGCCGAAGCTCGGCCTGGTGTGGGACGCCAGCGACGTCGTCACCGTGTTCGCCAACGCCGCGGCCGGCTTCAAGGCCCCCGCCCCCATCCAGATCAACACCGGCTTCGCCAACCTGGTCTCGAACTACAAGTCGATCTCGAACCCCGACCTGAAGCCCGAGACCAGCAAGACGATCGAGGGCGGCGTCCGATTCCACCAAGGCGGCTTCCGCGCGGCCGCGACCGCCTTCACCGGCAAGTACGACGACTTCATCGAGCAGGTGCAGGTCGGCGGGAACTTCACCGCCGCCAATCCGGCCGTCTACCAGTACATCAACCTGTCGGACGCCAAGATCAGCGGCGCCGAGGCCAAGGCCTCGTTCGACTTCGGCGCCGGCTTCACGGCGCGCGCCGCGGCTTCGTATGCCAAGGGCTCGTCCAAGACCGATGGCGTCCGCACGCCGCTGGCTTCGATCGACCCGGTCAAGCTGACCGGCGGCATCGCCTACCGCGCCCCGACCGGCCGGTTCGGCGGCGATCTCAGCGTCATCCACGCGGACCGCAAGTCGACCAGCCGGGCGGGCGTCACCTGCACCGGCGGCTGCTTCACGCCGCCGTCGTTCACCATCGCCAACGCCACCGCCTGGCTGGCCGTCACCGACGCGGTGACCGTGCGGGCCGGCGTCTTCAACCTGACCGACGAGAAGTACTGGTGGTGGAGCGACGCGCGCGGCCTGGCCGACAGCTCCACCGTCAAGGACGGCTACAGCCAGCCCGGTCGAAACTACAGCGTCTCCCTGGCGCTGAAGTTCTAGATCCGCCGGGACGCGGCGCGCGTGGGCCGGGAAGCCGCGCCGCCGCGATCCTCGCGGGCAAGCGCCCCGATCCGACCGGATCGGGGCGTTTTGCGCTTAAGGGCCATGGGCGTCGCCAAAAGCCCTTACACTTTGCGCGCTCACGCTTTACCACCGGCCGGGTCACGATATCGGAGTCCGCATGCTGCGTCGCCTCTACGACTGGGTCATGGGCCTGGCCGCTTCCCGCCACGCTCCGGTGAGCCTGTTCGCCGTCTCGTTCGCCGAAAGCTCGTTCTTCCCGATACCGCCGGACGTGATGCTGGCCCCGATGGTGCTGGCCAAGCCGGAGAAGGCCTGGCGCTACGCCCTGATCTGCACGATCGCCTCGGTTCTGGGCGGCGCCCTGGGCTGGGCGATCGGCTACTTCCTGCGCGACTTCGGCCTGTGGATGATGGCCGCGACCGGTCATACGGGCGGGCTGGAGCAGTTCCAGTGCTGGTACGGCAAGTACGGCGTCTGGGTGATCCTGGCCAAGGGCCTGACCCCCATTCCGTACAAGCTGGTGACCATCGCCTCGGGCCTGGCCGCGTTCAGCTTCCCGATCTTCCTGGTCGCCTCGGCCGTGACACGGGGCGCGCGCTTTTTCATGGTCGCCTTCATCGTCAGGAAATTCGGCCCGACCCTGCTGCCGATCGTCGAGCGCCGCCTGGCCCTGTTCGCCGGAATTTTGATCGCCCTCCTTGTCATCGGCCTGACCGCCAGCCACTTCATCGGCGGGGGCGGACATGGTGGAGTTTGCGCCGCATGACGAACGACGATCCGAAGACTGAAATCCCGGCCGGCGGCGCGACGCCCGTTCAGACGCAGGCGCCGAGCTTTCTCGGCGTCGTCTACGATCTGGTCACCCGCCACTGGCCGCTAGTCGCGTTCCTGTCCAGCGCGCTGATGCTGGCCATCGCCCATGCGTTCGAGACCTTCGGCCACCTCGCTCCCTGCCACCTCTGCCTGAAGGCCCGCGAGGTTTATTGGGTCGCCGGGACCGTGGGCCTGATCGGCGCCGTCCTGCAGCGCACGCCGCTGTGGACGCGCCTGCGTCAGCCGGTGAACCTGCTGCTGGGCGCGATCTTTCTCTACGGGACGGGTCTTGCCGTCTTCCACGCCGGGGTGGAGTGGAAGTGGTGGCCGGGTCCGACCACCTGCACCGGCAGCGGCGCGGCCAGCGCGGCCAACCTCTCGGCCATGCTGGACGGCTCGCTGAAGATCAAGCCGCCGATGTGCGACAAGGCCGCCTGGGTGTTTCTGGGCCTGTCGATGGCCGGATGGAACGCCCTGGTCTCGCTGAAGCTGACGGTGTGGTCGGTGCTGGCCGGCCTGCGCAAGACGGAGACGCTGTGATGACTCGCCCGATCCCCTCTCGCCCCGGTCAAGGCGCCCTGAGCTCGCGCCTCGCCGAGATGCTGCGCGTCGACCAGGCCGGCGAGCTGGCGGCCGTCCACATCTATCGCGGCCAGGCGGCCGTCATGCGCGCCGCGCCGGGTCGCGAGCGCATCACCGCTCAGCTGATGGAGATGGAGGGTCACGAGCAGGTCCACCTCAGCCGCTTCAACGAGCTGCTGACCGAGCGCAAGGTCCGCCCGACTCTGATGTCGCCGGTCTGGCGCGCGGCCGCCTTCGCCCTTGGCGCCGGCACCGCCCTGCTGGGCGACAAGGCCGCCCATGCCTGCACCGAGGCGGTCGAGACCGTGATCGAAAAGCACTATGCCGGTCAGATCGAGGAGCTGAAGGATCGCGACCCGGCCCTGGCCGCCGAGCTGACCCAATTCCGCGACGACGAGCTTGGTCACCGCGATATCGCCATCGAGGAAGGCGCCCATGAGGCCATCGCCTACCCGCTGCTGACGGCCGTGATCCAGGCCGGCTGCCGCGCGGCGATCAAGATCAGCGAGAAGATCTAGACCCTCGGGTTGGCGCCCGCCGCGCGCGGGCCTACCGATGCTCCCCACAAGACCTTGCGTTGGGGAGTCGCCGACTTGTCGTTCCGTATCTTCGCCGCCTCCGCGGCGTCGCTTCTGGCTTTGTCGACAGCGACTTCTTCCGCCGCTTGGGCCGCCGAGCCCCTGAAGACCAGTGAACTCAGTCTACAGACCGGCGGTCCGATGCCCGCCGAGCAGCGCGCGCTGGGCTTCGAGCACGCCGACCTCAAGTTCAGGATTCTGCCCGACAGGAAGGCGATCGAGGGCGAGGCGACCCTGACCTTCACGGCCAAGGCGCCGCTGACCAAGCTGGTTCTCGACTTCGATCGCGTCTTCACGATCCGCAAGCTGACCATCGACGGCAAGGCGCTGAAGCCTACGGCCTGGACCAACCCCGAAGGCCGGATGACCATCACCCTGCCCCACGAGGTGGCCAAAGGGCGGTCGATCACCGCCGTGATCGCCTATGACGGCGTCCCGCTGGAAGCCAAGCGCGCGCCGTGGGACGGCGGCTTCGTCTGGAGCAAGGCCCCGACCGGCGAGCCCTGGATCGCCACCGCCGTGCAGGGCGACGGCTGCGACATCTTCTGGCCCTGCATCGACTATCCGACCGGCGAACCCAAGCTGGTCGACCTGCACATCACCGTCCCCGCCCCTCTGGTCGCCCCGGCCAACGGCGTCTTCAAGGGCATGACCGAGAAGGACGGCTGGCGGACCTACAACTGGCGGGCCAAGAACCCCAACACCTACGCCATCGCCCTGGACGTCGGCCCCTATGAGGAGACGACGGCTCGCTACAAAAGCCGCTTCGGCGACAGCTTCCCGATGTCGTTCTGGTACCTGAAAGGCAATGCCGACAAGGCCAGGGGCCTGTTCGCCGAGTTCACGCCGATGCTGGACTTCTACGAGCAGATGATCGGCCCCTACCCCTTCCGCGACGAGAAGATGGGCGTGGTCGAAACCCCGCACCTGGGCATGGAGCACCAGACGATCAACGCCTACGGCAACAAGTACAAGAAGGAGGTCTACGGCTTCGACTGGCTGCTGCAGCACGAGTTCGCGCATGAGTGGTTCGGCAACCAGCTGACCAACAGCGACAACGACGACATGTGGCTGCACGAGGGCTACGGGACCTACATGCAGCCGCTGATGTCGCAATGGCTGCACGGCGACATGGAGTACATGGCGCGCCTGAACCAGATGCGGGTCGACACCAAGAACAGGTTCCCGATCGTATCCGGCAGGCCGCTCAGGGAAGACGAGGTCTATAACGGCGAGCGCGGGCCCGGGAACGACATCTACTACAAGGCCGCCAACGTCCTGCACACGCTGCGGGCCCTGATCGGCGACGAGGCCTTCTTCAAGATCACCCGCATCGCCGTCTACGGCCGCGACGATCCCAAGCCCGGCAATTTCACCCCCCGCTACCTGGGCACCCAAGACTATATCAAGATCGTCAACCAGGTGACGGGCAAGGACTACGGCTGGTTCTTCGACGTCTATCTCTACGAGGCCGCGCCGCCGGAACTGGCTGAGGCCCGAGACGGCGGCGACCTGCTGCTGACGTGGAAGTCGCCCAAGGACAAACCTTTCCCCATGCCGGTGGACGTCAAGGTCGGCGACAGGATCGTCACCCTGCCGATGGCCGACGGGACGGGTCGGGTCAGCGTCGGCGACACCGCGCCGGTCATCGTCGACCCGGCCTCGAAGATCCTGCGCCGGCAGCCCTATCTGGAAGCGTATCAGGCCTGGAAGAAGGCCCAGGACGACGCCGCCAAGGCCGAGGCCGAAGCCAAGAAGAAGGCGGACGCCGGGAACAAGTAAGCCTCCGCTAACCCTGTCCGTTCACCGGATGGCGCGACCTTCGCTGTTAGGACCCTGTCGTCCTTCCGGAGGTCGCGTTCCATGTTCAAGCCCGTCCACTTCGTCGCCGCCGCGCGCTTCACGCTGCTGGCCGGATCTCTGGCTGTCGTGGTGCTGACCCTGGGTCCGTTCCAGGGCGCGGAAGGTCATTTCGGCCTCACCGATAAGGAAGCTCACGCCATCGCGTTCGGCGGCCTGCTGGCGGTGTCTTTCCTGGCGTTTCCGCGGATGCGCCGCAATGACCTGGCGATCGCGGCCCTGGTGCTGGGCGCGGCCGTCGAGGTGGCGCAGGTCATCGCCCATCGCGACGGCAACATCGCCGATTGGCTGGCCGACGCCGCCGGCGTTCTGACGATCTACGGCGCGAGCATGATCGAAACGGTTCGCAAGATGGCCCGCGAACAAGGCAGCCTGACCTTCGCGCAGATCGCCGCGCAGGACCGCCGTCGGGGCCGCCGCCGTCGCGCGACGGCGTTCGAACCGGTCGAGACGGACGCGCCCAGCTTCGCCGAGCGCGCCGCCCGTCGGTTTCCGGTCAGGTAATCCGCTTGACGCTGACCGGGTCGCTGCCGGGGAAACTCTCTTCCAAGCCCTCGTCCAGCAGGGCTTCTTGGCGGTTCTCGGACTTGGCGACCTTGTCGGCAAGCTGGTCGTGTTTCTCATTGTCGGCCAGCGGACGCTTGGCCTCGCGCGCGTGCGGCGCGTCGATAGCCCGGTCTTCCTGACGGATCTTGCCCTCCGCGGCCACGTCGGCCGTGGAGGCGGCGGCGCCGTGCGTGAAGTGGCGTTGGTCGTCTTCGGTATTGGGTTGTCGGCTCATGGCGTGGTCTCCCGTGGCTTTCTAGCCTCGGAGTAAAAACCCGCCGTTCCAGGTTCGGGTTGCATGGCCACGGCGAGGGGACAGCTATCCCCTCGCGCACGGCCCGGGCCGTTTTGCCGTCTGAAGCCGGAGGCCTAAGCCTCCAGCTCGATGTCCCAGTACAGATAGTCCAGCCAACTGACGTGCAACCGCCCCGGCGGGAACCGACGTCCCCGCTCCTGCAGTTCGTGCATCGACGGACGGCGAGCGTTCTGGAAGGGCTGCATACCCGCTTCGCGGGGCGTCCGACCGCCCTTGCTGAGGTTACAGGGCGCGCAGGCGGTGACGATATTCTCCCAGGTGGTCCGGCCGCCGCGCGAGCGGGGGATCACGTGGTCGAAGGTCAGATCCTCCGGCGAACCGCAGTACTGGCAGCTGAAGCTGTCGCGCAGGAACAGGTTGAAGCGGGTGAAGGCCGGCGGCCGCTCCTGCGGGACATACTGCTTCAGCGCCACGACGCTGGGCAGCCGCATCTCGAACGACGGCGAATGGACGACCTGGTCATAGCTGGCCACGACATCGACGCGATCCAGGAACACCGCCTTGATCACCTCCTGCCACGGCCAGACGGACAGCGGATAGTAGCTGAGCGGCCTGAAATCGGCGTTGAGCACGAGGGCCGGCATGCCCGAGGGCGGGCGCGTGAGGACCTGCATCAGATCCCCCCTTCGAGGCGAACGGCTAAGCGTTCAGCACCTCGGCTGATATGATACGCGACAGGACTGAAGACGGGCCTCCTTCCTACGCTATTCAGGGAATCGCCATTCATTCCCGAACGCATGGAAAGGATGGGCCATGTCAGCGACAGAACCAAGACATCTCGCCGACAGGACTCAGAAAGGCGCGATCTCGCGTCGTTTCACGGCGCCGTAGCAGGCCCAAAGCAGATGGGCGGCGACGCCGCGATAGGGCCGCCAGAGTTCGGCCCGGGCATAGGCCTGCTTCTCGTTGGGCCGGACCTCGGACCGGTCGGCCCAGCGCATGGCCTCCTGCAGGGCGATGTCGCCGCCAGGGAACATGTCCAGCCGCCCTTGGGTGAACATCAGATAGACCTCGGCGGTCCAGCGGCCGATGCCGGTGATCGCCGTCAGCGCGGTGATCGCCTCCTCGTCGGAAAGGCCCGGCAGGGCGTCGAAATCACAGGTCCCCGCCAGGTGGGCGTGGGCGATGGCGCGGACATAGCGGGCCTTGGGCCGCGAAAGGCCCAGCGACAGCAGATAGGCGTCCTCGTGGCCCATCACCGCGTCGGGAGTCATCTCGGGCAAGCCCGCCTCGACCCGCGCCCAGATGGCGGCGGCCGAGGCCAGCGACACCTGCTGCTGCACGATCATCTTCAGCAGACCCGGAAAGCCGCCCGTGCTCACGCGCCATTCGAAGGGCGGCGTGACAGCTTCCAGGGCGGCCAGCGCCGGGTCGGCGGCGGCCAGGCGCCTGCGAGCTTCGAGGAGGGCGTCGGCGGTCGGTGGAACGAACATCGGCCGCAAGGGACCCTGCCCCGCGGTCGCTGACAATCCGGAACTTGCTGAACTATCCGATGCTGGTGATCTCGACCTCGCCGCCGGGCGCGGGGGAGACGTCGCCGACGATCTTGCCCAGCAGGGCGCGGGCGATAGGCGCGACGTAAGACACCGAGCCCTGGGTCGGGTCGGCTTCGTCCTCGCCGACGATGCGGAAGGTCTGCACACGCCCGTCTTCGCGCTCGAAGGTCACGCGGTCGCCGAACTGCACGGCGGTCTTGTCCGGGTCGCGCTCCATCAGCTGGGCGGTGGCGCGGCGAGCGGACCAGTAGCGCAGATCGCGGGTGGCGCGCGCCATGGCGGTGCGATCGCCATCGGCCGCCCCGCCGGCGCTCTGGGCCGCGCTATAGGCGGCGCGCGCCGAGGTCAGCTCGGCCTCGATCTGGGCCAGGCCTTCCGGCGTGACGAGATTGGGATGGGTGGAGATCGGGCGATCGGGCAGATCGGCCGCGAAGGCCTCGCTGTCGCCTTCCTTGGTGAAGGCGACGCTCATCGGACGATGTCTTGGATCATGGAGAAAGCCTGCGACGCACACGAATGAAACGGCGTCGGAAGGCCTAACGCGTCCGGTTCTGGTTAGCTCCGCGACAGCAAAGCTTCAAGCCGAACGCGGCGGCGGGCGCTCCGAGGCAAGCCCGCCGACAGCGAACCATCAGTCTTTATTAGAGAACAACGCCGGCGACAGCGGCGGCGACGCCAAGAGCGATGACGAGGAAATAGCCGGCGGCCAGACGGTCAAAGGCGTTTTCAAAAGCGGCGAGCGTACGTTGCATGGGATGTCCCTCAGTGTCTTGTCCTACCCCGATGGGCCCTGGCCAAGCCTGCGCCGAGCCAATCTGGACGGTGCTTAGATAGCACCAATCTGAACGACGTCAAGATAATCTATACAGCGTTTGGATGAAAATCTGAAAAGGTGCTGTTACAGTGAGGACCCATGACCACCGCGACCGCCGAATCCCGTCCGTATCACCATGGCGACCTGAGCCGCGCCCTGATCGACGCCGCCCGCAAGATCCTCGAAACAGAGGGTCCGGCGGCCTTGTCGCTGCGAGCCGTGGCGCGCGAGGCCGGGGTGAGCCCCGCCGCGCCCTATCATCACTTCAAGGACAAGGCCCAGTTGCTGGAGGCCGTCGCCCACGAGGGCTGGCATGAGCTGGACGTGGCCCTGTCCGCGGCCCGCGCCTCGACCGACGACGCCCGCGCGCGGATCAGCAATCTGGGCGTGGCCTATGTCTGCTTCGCCCGCGACAACCCGGCGCTCTATCGCGTGATGTACGACCGCTCGCGCGACAAGGACGCCCTGCCCGACCAGCTGAAGGACGACGGCGCCTATTGCCAGGTTCGTAACACCATCAATGAGAACAGCGGCGGTCACGTCAGCGACATCGACCTGGAGCTGGCGACCATCGCGGCCTGGTGCGCCGGTCACGGTCTGGCGGAGATGATCGGCTTCAAGCAGTTCACCACGCTGAAGGCGCAGCTGGGCGGCGAAGAAGCCTTCCTACGCGCCGTGTTCGAGCACCTTGGCATGTTCGCGAAGTTCACCGCGCCCCCTCAAGGCTGAATTGGGACTGAGATCGAGCGTGACCTTCGTCACCCGGTTCGCCCCGTCGCCGACGGGCCATCTGCATCGCGGCCACGGATTCTCCGCGTTGACGGCCTTTCAGGCCGCCCGTGCGGCCGGCGGCCGCTTCCTGCTACGCATCGAGGACATCGACGCCACCCGCTGCCGGCCGGAATACGACGCGGCCATCTTCGAGGACCTGGCCTGGCTGGGCCTTTCCTGGGAAACGCCCGTTCGCCGGCAGTCCGAGCATCTGACCGACTACCACGCCGCGATCGAGACCTTGCGCGAACGCGGCCTGGTCTATCGCTGCTTCAAGACCCGCAAGGAGATCGACATCGGCCGCGCCCCGCACGCGCCGGCGGTTGCCTATGTCGGCGCGCCCCTGCCAGCCGACGAGGAAGCCGAACGCCTCGAACGCGGCCAGGCCTTCGCCTGGCGGCTGTCGCTGGCGGCGGCGCGTGACGCGCTCGGCGGCTTCGAAGGCCTGACGTTCGTCGAGGAGGGCGCGGGGCCCGACGGCGAAACCGGCGTCATCCAGGCTCGCCCGGAAACAGCCGGCGACATAGTCCTGGCCCGCAAGGACGTCGGCGTCGCCTATCACCTGGCCGTGGTCCACGACGACGCCCTACAAGGCATCAGCCACGTGATCCGAGGCGTCGACCTGTTCGAGGCCGCCCACATCCAGCGCCTGCTTCAGGCCCTGCTGGGCTACGCGACCCCGACCTACCGCCATCACGGCCTGCTGGTCGGTCCGGACGGCAAGCGCTACGCCAAGCGCGACAAGGCCCAGACGCTGCGGGAACTGCGGGCGATGGGCATGAGCGCGGCCGACTTGCGGGCCGAACTGGGCTTCTAGCCCCCGCCCCCGGCCTGTTCGACCAGTTGGCCCATGGCCTTCAGATAGGTCCCGAACGCCGCCCGCCCCGTCTCGGTCAGGCGTACGCGGGTCAGCGGCTTTCGGCCGACGAAGCTCTTGTCGATCGAGACATAGCCCGCCTCCTCCAGCTTGCGCAGGTGGATCGACAGGTTGCCCTGGGTGACCTCCAGCACGTCCTTCAGCTCGGTGAAGTCGGCCACCTCGGCGCTGGCCAGGTAGGCGACGATCCCCAGCCGCACGCGGCCGTGGATGACGTCGTCCAGCCCGCTGATGTCAAACCTGGGCGCCACGATCGTCTCAGGCGGCCGGCCGCAGGGCCTGGCGCATCATGAAGAAGCCGGGCGCTCCCATGAACGCGAAAAGGCCGAAGGTCGCGATCGCCAGATAGAGGTCGGCGCGGTGGATCAGCATCCCCATGGCCACGCCCGACACCAGCCAGCCGATCGCCACCAGCGCCATCCAGGCCCGCTTGCGCAAAACGAAGATCACGTACCAGACCGCCCCCTGCAGGATGAACACCACCGCCGGATGGAACAGCCAGTAGCGGAAATCCTGGTTGCGGGCGGCAGCGGAGGCGAAGACCACCACCAGCGCCAGGTTGGCGATGCCCGTCCCCGCGAAGGCGGCGTTGACCGCGCGGTTGGTGACGCCCCGCTGGGGGTTCTTGCGGTCGATGATGATAACGATGGTCATCAGGATCAGGAAGATCACCGTCGGCGCCCAGGCCATCACGATGTTCCCGGTCGCCCCCAGGCTCAGCAGGCCCTTCTCCTGGACGAAATAGCTCAGGGTCTGGACGCCGTAGAGCACGCCCGCCGAGCCGTAGAGCGCGCCCCCGGCCACGCCCAGCCCGCCGCGCTCGTTGCTGCCCTCGGCCAGGCCGCGCAGGAAGGCCAGGTCGTCCTGGGCGTTCTTGAGCTTGCTAAGTTGATCTTCTGGCATGCCGATCCCTTTCAGCGCTGCATCATGACGGCTCACAGGATTCGCCCCAACAGCGGCATGCGGCGCAGGACCATGGTCGTCAGCCAGCTGAGCGCCACCGCCCCGCCGAACGCCACGCAGCCCTTGGCCAGCCCGCCCCAGCTCTGCGGCAGCAGCAGCCAGCCCAGCCAGGCGGTGAAGACGTAGTGGGTCAGGTACATGCCGTAGGCGTTGGCTTGCAGGCTTTCGCCGATCGGCCCCATCTTGCGGACGAACCGCAGGAAGGTCGCCAGGGCCGCGAAGGACAGGGTTGCGCAGGATAGGCAGAACATCAGCCCGCCGAACGAATCCAGCAGCGGCCTGGGCGGAGGGTTCGGCGAGAAGGCGATGATCATGGTCGCCACCACGCCGACGATCGGCAGGATCGGGGCCAGATGCCAGAGCCACCAGCGCTGGGCCAGCTTGCCGTCCGGATCGGTCAGGCCCTGGCCGACGCCGGCCGCGCCAACGGCGATCCCGGCCAGGAAGTAGACGAAGTAGTGGCCGATGCGCGCGGTCTGGACCACGAAAGGCCCGACCATCGTCCAGTGGCCGAACGGCGTGGTCATGACCAGCGGCAGATAGGCCATCAGACTCACCGCCACGAGGCCCCAGAAGAACCGGCCGGGCCTGGCGTCCGCGCCCCTGGCCAGGCGGCCGAGGGCGTCGGTGACGCTGGGCCACATGGCGTAAGCCGCCGTGAACAGTCCGCCGAACGCCAGCAGCACCCACAGGAACCAGGCCGGACCGCTGGGCCAGAACGGCAGGCGCGTCCAGGCCTCGGCGAAGGCGGTGAACGACGGCGCGCCGCCCGACTGCAGCCAGGCCGGAAAATAGGCCAGCGGCGCCAGCAGGCCCGCGGCGAGGACGAACGGAACGCCCAGGCGCGAGGCCCGGCTCTTCAGGAACCCGCCCGCCCCCTTGGCCCGCAGGCCATCGGCGACGAACAGACCCGAGATGAAGAACATCAGCGACATGAAGAAGAGGTCGTTGACCAGGGTCAGTATGCTCCAGCCCTCGTACTTCCGCGGATCCACGACCGGGAAAGCCGTCCACAGGATCGGCTGGGCGTCGAACGCCTTCGGGGCCGGCGCATACGGGTGGTAGGTCAGCACCGCGTGGTGGGCGATCACCAGCAGGGTGACGAAGGCGCGCAGGGCGCCAATCGGGGCGTTGCGCCCGCCGATCTGGGCGAGCGTCGAGCGCTCGGATGCGCTGAGGGGCGCGTGCATGGCTTGGGTCTCCCCCTTTGAGGTGACCGCACCTTGGATCAACAAGTTTGTTTTGTAAACTAGTCTATCAAAAGGCTGCTTCACCCCAGCTTGTCATCCCGGCTCTCCGCTTCGCTGCGGCCGGGATGACAAGAGTTAGAGATCTGTATTTATGAGAGTTTTTGAACTTTAGCGCGTCCAGTAGCTGTAACGATACCCGGGCTCGAAGCCATCGTCGGCATAGAGGGCGATGGCCGGGGCGTTGTCGGCCTCGACCTGCAGCCAGGCGCGGCCAGCGCCCAGATCCTTCGCCTCGGCCAGCAGGGCGCGCAGCACCCGGCGGGCCAGCCCCTTGCGGCGATGGTCGGGCACGGTGCGCATGCCGAAGATCCCCGCGTAACCGCCGCCGATGGCGCTGGCCCCGATCGCCGCCGGGACGCCGTCGATGTCCAGCCGCGCGAAGCGGGCCGGCGGAGGGATACGGCCAAGCGCCTCCAGCCGTTCGCGACCATCCTCCGGGTTACCGGCCGTGGCGGTGAACACGGCTTCGAAGGTGGCGTCCGGCGTGTCCGACAGGCGGACGCCATCGTCGCCTTCCCCGCCCGTCGCCCCCAGCATCACCAGGGTCGCCTTGCAGGCCGCGTAGCCTCGGGCCGCCAAACGCTCGGCCAGGTCAGCCGGCGCCACCACGCCGTCGGTCAGCTTGAAGCGCGGCGGCAGGCCGCGCTCGACGAACCAGGCCTCGACCGCATCCAGCGCCGCTTCCGGATCGCGATCCGGCGCCGCCAGCGGCCAGCAGGCGTTGATCCGCATCGACTGGCCGGACGAGGCGTTCAGCCGCCAGCCGCCCAGCCGCGCCCGCTCGCGGGCCGGCCAGGCGTCGTCAGCCAGGGGTTCCAGAAGCGCCGGATCGATCACTTCTCGGCCAGAAGCTTCTCGACGATTCCGCGCGCTTCCGGGCTGGACCAGTCGGCCGGACCGGCCATGCGGGCGCGCTCACGGCCCTGGCGGTCGTAAATGATCGTCGTCGGATAGCCGGCCGCCTTGGGCTCCAGCGCGAACGAGAGCTTGTAGCCCGGATCGCGATAGGTCTTCAGCGGCGGGTTGGCGGCCATCTCCTCGTTGACCAGGTTCAGGTCGCTATCGCGGTCGACGCTGATCGGCAGCACGGTGACCGGCTGGGTCGCGTAGACGGCCTGCAGCTTGGCCAGGGTCGGCATCTCGGCCTTGCACGGCGCGCACCAGGTCGCCCACAGGTTCATGACCACCACGCGGCCCTTGAAGTCGGCCAGAGTGGCGGGCTTGCCGTCCAGGCTGGTGAACACCGTGTCGGGCGCGGGGCGCGGCGTGGCGGGCACGTCGAGCTTTTCCAGCGTCCCCTTCTTGAATTCTGTGAGGTCGGCAGGCCCATGGGGTTTGAACGAAGCACTGGCGATGACGTATAGAACCGCCGCCACGCCGACGAGGACGACGCCACCCAGCGCCAGCCTCACAGGGTTGCGCTTCTTGGCCGCCGCCTCCGATTGGACTTCGCTCATATGACCGACAACGCCTCCGATACGCCCAAGGCCGACAAGGGCCAGGGCCAAGCCATGTGGGGCGGTCGGTTCTCGGCCAAGCCGGCGGAACTGATGCAGGCGATCAACGTCTCCATCGGCTTCGACAAGCGCCTCTGGGCGCAGGACCTGGCAGGCTCCCGCGCCCACGCCCGGATGTTGATCAGCCAAGGTGTGATTGCAAGCGCCGACGGCGAGGAAATCCTCAAAGGGCTCGACGCTATCGAGGGCGAAATCACGGCCGGGGTCTTCCCGTTCCGCGACGAGTACGAAGACATCCACATGAATATCGAGGCGCGGCTGCGCGAGCTGATCGGCGCGACCGCCGGCCGGCTGCACACCGCCCGCTCGCGCAACGACCAGGTCGCCGTCGACTTCCGGCTGTGGGTCCGCGACGCCGCCGATCGTTCCGCGGCGCAACTGGAAGCGCTTCAAAAGGCCCTGCTGGCTCAGGCCGAGGCCTATGCCGACGCCCTGATGCCGGGCTTCACTCACCTGCAGCCGGCCCAGCCGGTGACCTTCGGCCACCACCTGATGGCCTATGTCGAGATGTTCGGTCGCGACGCCAGCCGCTTCCGCGACGCCCGCGCCCGCATGAACGAGTGCCCGCTGGGCGCGGCGGCCCTGGCCGGTTCGCCGTTCCCGATCGACCGCCACCAGACGGCGGCGGCCCTGGGCTTCGACCGCCCGACCGCCAACTCGCTGGACAGCGTCTCGGCCCGCGACTTCGCGCTCGAAGCCCTGTCGGCCGCCTCGATCACCGCCACGCACCTGTCGCGCCTGGCCGAGGAGATCGTGCTGTGGACGACGCCGATGTTCGGCTTCATCAAGCTGACCGACGCCTTCACGACCGGCAGCTCGATCATGCCGCAGAAGAAGAACCCCGACGCCGCCGAGCTGATCCGCGCCAAGGTCGGCCGCATCCTGGGCTCGCTGACCACCCTGACCGTGGTCATGAAGGGTCTGCCGCTGGCCTATTCGAAGGACATGCAGGAAGACAAGGTCCCGACCTTCGAGGCCTTCGACGCCCTGGAACTGAGCCTGCTGGCCATGGCCGGCATGGTCGCCGACCTGACCCCCAACACCGAGACCATGGCCAAGGCGGCCGGCGCCGGCTTCTCGACCGCCACCGATCTGGCCGATTGGCTGGTGCGGACGCTGAACATGCCTTTCCGCGACGCGCACCACGTGACAGGCTCCGCCGTGAAGACGGCCGAAGGGCTTGGCGTCGATCTGGCCGATCTTACCTTGGAGCAGTTCCAGGCGATCGAGCCCCGGATCACCCAGGACGTCTACGCCGTTCTGACTCCGGCCGCCTCGGCGGCCAGCCGCATGAGCTACGGTGGGACCGCCCCCGCCCAGGTCCGCGCCCAGATCGCGCGTTGGAAGGAAGTCCTCGCATGACCCCCTTTAACAAGAACTTCGGGCGTCCCGTCACCCTGCTCGCCCTGACCGCCCTGGCCCTCACGGCCGCCGCCTGCGGCAAGCAAGGCGCCCTGGAACGCCCCGCGCCGATGTGGGATCCGGCCAAGAAGGCCGCCTGGGACGCCGAACGCCGCGCCGCCTCGGCCCAGGCCAATCAGCCGGCCCGCGCCGGCGGCGCCCAGGAGATCCGAGACCCGGCCTCCAGCAACCGCACCATTCGCGAAGCGCCGCTGCCGGGCACCAACGATCCGTTCGGCGGCCCCTCGCAAGCCGGCTTCCCCGGCGCCACGCCCAGGTAAGAGATTCCGTTGAACCACTTCGAGTACGGCCCCGAGGGCCTGGCCTGTGAAGGCGTGCCCCTGGCCAGGATCGCGGCCGAGGTCGGCACGCCCGTCTATGTCTACAGCCGCGCCACGCTGGAGCGGCACTTCACCGTGTTCCGCGACGCCCTGATCGCCGGCGGCGTGGTCGACCCGCTGGTCGCCTACGCCGTGAAGGCCAATTCCAACGTCGCGGTGCTGAAGGTTCTGGGCGATCTGGGCGCCGGGGCCGATACGGTCTCGGAGGGCGAGGTCCGCCGCGCCCTGGCCGCCGGCATCCCGGCCGAGCGCATCGTCTTCTCCGGCGTCGGCAAGACTCGTCGCGAGATCGCGTTCGCTCTCAAGGTCGGCGTCGCCGAGATCAACGTCGAATCCGAACCGGAGATGAACCTGATCGCTCAGGTCGCGGCCGAGCTGGGCGTTCGCGCCAAGATCGCCTTCCGGGTCAATCCCGACGTCGCGGCCGGCGGTCACGCCAAGATCGCCACCGGTAAGTCCGAGAACAAGTTCGGCGTCTCGTTCGCCGAGGCGGCGCGCCTCTACGCCAACGCCAGCAACAACGCCAATCTCGAACCCGTCGGCGTGGCCTGCCACATCGGCAGCCAGATCACCGACCTGACGCCCATGCGCGCGGCCTTCACCAAGATGCGGGGCCTGGTCGAACAACTGCTGGGTGAAGGCCTGTCGGTCGAGCGCCTGGACCTGGGCGGCGGCCTGGGCGTGCCATATTTCAACAGCCCCGCGCCGCCCTCGCCGGCGGAGTTCGGCGCGATGGTCGGCGAGGTCACCAAGGGCCTTCCCGTCAAGCTGGCCTTCGAACCCGGCCGGGTCATCGCCGCCAACGCCGGCGTGCTGGTCTCGGAGGTGATCCATGTCCACGAGCGTCCGGAAGGCCGCAAGTTCCTGGTCATCGACGCGGCCATGAACGACCTGATCCGTCCGGCCATGTACGACGCCTTCCACGACATTCGGCCGGTGATCAAGCGCGCCAAGGACCCGCAAGGGACCGAGACGGTCTATGACGTGGTCGGTCCGGTCTGCGAGACGGGCGACACCTTCACCCGCGATCGCGCCCTGCCGCCGTTCGGCGCGGGGGATCTGGTGGCCTTCATGTCGGCCGGCGCCTATGGCTCGGCCATGGCCAGCGAGTACAACACCCGGCCGCTGGTCCCTGAGGTTCTGGTCGACGGCGACCGCTACGCGGTGATCCGCAAGCGCCCGACCTATGAGGAAATGCTGGCGCGCGACCTCGTCCCGGACTGGGTCTAGGTAGTCCTACGGAAACCTCAAAAAATAGCCCTACCGCCACAAGGGATTAACCATCGGCGCCGTAACAGTGGTCCAGTCTCGGGGAACAGTGGAGCTCGGCGGTGGGCAACCTGATTGAATTCGACAGTATCGAAGCTCAACGGAAGCTCGGCGGCTATCTGGTGCTGGCCTGTATCGGGGCGCTGGTGCTGATCACCCCGGCCGCCGCGATGATGGCGGGTCGCCCGGTCCCGCCGCTGGCTGGCGGCTCGGTGCTGCTGGCGGCCCTGGCCTGGGGCGGCTGGGCGATCTGGCGCGACAACGCCGCTCAGCGAATCTCGACCGCGTTGACCTTGATGGGCCAGGTCAGCCTGTTCATCGCCGCATTTTCCGGCCATCCCCTTCAAGCCGACGCCCGCATGGCCTACCTCGCCGCCCTGGCCCTGCTCGTCGCCTATGGCGACTGGCGCGCCGTCGCCGTGGGCGCGGCCACCGTGGTGGGGATCGAGCTGTCCATGGCCGCGATCGCTCCACACGTCCTCATGAGCGGCGAGGTCACGCCCCTGCGCCTGGCCTTCGACGCCGGTGTCACCCTCGCCACGTCCTGGTCGCTGATCTGGCTGACCGCCGGCGTGTCGCGGCTGTTCGTCACCGTCACCGCTCGTACCGACAAGGCGCTGGACGCGGCTTCGCGCGCCGACGCCGCCAACGCCGAGGCCGAGGCCCAGCGCAACGCTCGCGATATGGCCAATGCCGAACAGGCTCGCCAGAAGGCCGCTCTGGAAGCCGAGCAGACCCAGGTCGTCGAGGAACTGGCCACGGCGCTGGGTCACTTGTCGCGCGGCAACCTGACCTGGCGGCTGGAACAGGCCTTCGCCGCCCGCTACGAGCCGCTACGCGCCGACTTCAACGACGCCCTGTCGCGCCTGCAGGCCGCCATGCGCGAGATCGCCGGCAACGCCGCCAGCATGACCGCCGGGGTCGCGGACATGTCGCGCGCCTCTGACGAACTGGCCCGTCGCACCGAGCACCAGGCCGCCAGCCTGGTTCAGACCACGGCCGCCCTGGGCGAGATCACCATCGCGGTCAGCAGCACCGCCGACAGCGCCAGCCAGGCCAACGCCGCCGCGGCCTCGGCTCGCCAGGAAGCCGAAAGCTCGGATCCCGTGGTCAGCGAGGCCGTCGAGGCCATGACCCTGATCGAAAACTCGTCTGGCCAGATCGGCAAGATCATCGGCGTCATCGACGAGATCGCCTTCCAGACCAACCTGCTGGCCCTGAACGCCGGCGTCGAGGCCGCTCGCGCCGGCGAGGCCGGGCGCGGGTTCGCGGTCGTGGCCCAGGAAGTCCGGGCCCTGGCCCAACGCTCGGCGAGCGCGGCCAAGGAGATCAAGGACCTGATCAACGTCTCGGGCCAACAGGTCAGCGCCGGCGTCGAGCGCGTGGGCCGCACCCGCGAAGCGCTGCAGCGGATCATCGCCCGCGTCGCCGAGATCGACGCTCAGGTCAAGGCCATCGCCGCCTCCGCCCACGATCAGGCACTGGGCCTGGGCGAGGTCAACGCGACGATGGGCGAGATGGACCGGGTCGTGCAGCAGAACGCGGCCATGGTCGAGGAGACCACCGCCGCCGCCCATGCGCTGCACAACGAGACGCAGGAACTGGCCAAACGGGTCGACCTGTTCGAAATCGACAAAAAGCCGGCGGCGCGCCCGCAGCGCGCGGCCTAAGGGCCTCTAGTCCAGGGCGCCGATGTACGGCAGGCCGCGGCTCTTGCCCTCGTCGTCGAGGCCGTAGCCGACCAGGTAGCGCGCGGGCGCTTCCCAGGCGACGAAGTCGGGCTCCATGCCGCGATCCTTGGGCCAGGGCTTGCGGGCGAAGACGGCGGTCAGCACTTCGCTGGCCCCGGCGTCCTTGACCAGACGGGCGGCTTCCGACAGCGACAGGCCCGTGTCGAACACATCGTCGACGACCAGGGCGCGGCGGCCGACCAGCGGGCGTTGCAGGTCGGCGCGGACCTCGCAGCGGCCCGTGCTCTTGCGCTCGTCGTGATAGGAGGCCAGCCACAGGGCGTCGAAACGCACATCGCGGCCGGCCTTGTAGAGGGCGCGTGTGAGGTCGGCGGCGAACCAGAGACCGCCGGTCAGCAAGCAGATCACGACGGTGTCGTTGTCGATGCGCGGCGCGATGGCTTCCGCCAGCTTCTGAACCCGCTCGGCGATCTCGGCTTCCGAGATCAGGACTTCGGGCTGTTTGGTGTCATTCATGGTGGGCGGGTTCATGAGAGTCTGCTGGGGGAGGAGTTTCGTCCCCGCTCTCATGTACCGGGGGTTCCTGTCCAGCCGCTTCGTGTTCGACGGGGGCGTCCTGAGCGCCGCGCAGGTCCAATTGGGGCTCGCCGCCGTGGCCTTCGGGCTTGTGGAGAGCCGCTTTCACCGCCTTGGCCGCGCCGGCTTCGGTGGCGAAGCCGATCTGCAAGTCCTTGGCCGTGCGAGGCGGATTCAGGAAGGTGATCGAGAAGTGGCGCACCTCGCCCGGCGGGATCTTGGCGTCGGCGGCGGCGGCCAGCTGGCCGGCCACGCGCTTTTCCTGCTTGTTCAGCAGCTCGACCCGCAGTGGCGGGGCCAGCACTTCATGTTCGGTGATGTTGCGGATCGAGCCGGTGATGGTCACGGCCGCGTGACCATCCAGCATCACGGGCTGAGCCTTGATGCTGCCGCGGTCGATCACCAGGCCGATGGTGTTCACCGGCAGGCCGACGGCGGCGTAGGCGCCGGCCGACCCCGGCAGGATCTTGACCACATCGATGCGGAAGATCAGGGCGGCGACCACGACCACCGCCATGGCGGCGGCCATGCCGGCCCAGATGACGCCGGTGGCGGTGGCTTCGCGCAGGCGACGCTCGGCGTCGGCGCGAGCCCGGAAGACCTTGGGAAGCTCCTCGCCCGGCAGGGCGCTGACCGGCGGTTCCTCGGCGTCGGCCCCCGCGCCCTCGGCCACGGTTTCAGCGGTCTGCTCGGCGCCCTCGGCCTGGCTGGCCAGCGTCGGCGCTTCGGGCTCGTCGAACAGGTCGTCAGCGGTTTCGTTGCGCGCGTTCCAGCGGTGACCACACGAAGCGCAACGCACGACGCGACCAGCCGCGCCGACCTTGGAGTCGTCGACGAAATAGCGGCTGGCGCACTCCGGACAGGTCAGTATCATGGCCGCGAATCGAACGCTCCCCACATACCTTAAGGGGGTCGCTGATTTTAACCCTGATGTCCAGAAACCCAAGTGACGCGCCTTGCGGATCGACACAGAACAGGGCGATGACGCCCTTCCGGTGGTCCGGTTCGATGGCGTCTCGATGCGTTACGGCCGCGCGCCGGAAACCCTGAGGGATATCAGCTTCTCCCTGGCTCCGGGCTCATTCCATTTCCTGACCGGCGCGTCGGGCGCGGGCAAGAGCTCCCTGCTCAAGCTGATCTATCTGGCGCACCGTGCGTCACGGGGTCGCGTCGAGCTTTTCGGGCGCGATGTCAGCCTCACCCATACCTCGGACCTGCCATTCCTGCGTCGCCGGATCGGGGTGGTGTTCCAGGAATTCCGGCTGCTGGAGCACCTGTCGGTGTTCGACAACGCCGCCCTGCCCCTGCGTATCCTCAAGCGCAAGCCGGCCACCTACCGCGAGGATGTCGCCGAACTGCTGACCTGGGTGGGACTTGGGGAACGCATGCATGCGCTTCCCGCCACCCTGTCCGGCGGCGAGAAGCAGCGCTTGGCCATCGCTCGCGCCGTGGTCGATCGCCCCGACGTCTTGCTGGCCGACGAGCCGACAGGCAATGTCGACCCGGCCATGTCGCTGCGCCTGTTGCGCCTGTTCGTCGAGCTGAACCGCCTGGGCACCACGGTGCTGATCGCCACCCACGACGAGGATCTGGTGGCCCGCGCCGGCCGCCCGACCCTGCACCTCGAACACGGTCGCCTGGTCGATGTGGGAGGCCAGTCATGAGCGAGTTCTTCCAGGTCGCCCGCTGGAAGCCGGGGCCGCTGCTGCCGCCGCGCGACGCTCGCGACGGGGCTTTGGTGTTCGTGGTGGCGGTGCTTTGCTTCCTGGCCTGCCTGACCGCTTTCGCCGCCCTGGCCGCCAATCGCGCCGCCCACGGCTGGACCTCGCAACTGGTCAACTCGGCCACCGTGGTGGTCCGCGCCCGCGCCAACGAGACGCCCGACAGCGCCGCGGCCCGCGCCGCCGAGACCCTGGCCGGGGTCAGGGGCGTGGCCGAGGCCCAGGCCCTGCCGCGCGAGAAGGCAGAGGCCTTGCTCGCGCCCTGGATCGGCAAGGAGGCCCTGGTCGACGAGCTGCCGACACCGCGTCTCGTCACGCTCGAGCTCGATCCCAAGGCCCCGCCGACCGCCCAGGTGCTGGACAAGGCCCTGCGCTCGGCCGGCATCGACGCCACGGTGGACGACCACAGCCGCTGGATCGCCGACATCGAGCGCGCCGCCGACCTGGCGCGCCTGGCGGCCCTGGGCGTCTTCGCCCTGATCGCCGCCGCCACGGCCGCCGTCATCGCCTTCGCCACCCGCGCGGGCCTGGCCGCCCGCCGCGACGTGATCGAGGTGCTGCACTTCTCCGGGGCCGAGCAGGGCTTCATCGCCAGCCTGTTCCAGAACCGTTTCGCGACCATGGGCGCGCTGGCGGGCTTGCTGGGCGGAGCGGGCGCGGCCATCATCGGCGTCGTTGCGCGCTACTTCGGCGGCGGCGCGGGGGTTGCGCCGGTCCTGCCCTTGGCCTGGATCGATCTGGTCGCCGCCCTGCCCGCTCCGGTGGTCGCGGCCCTGATCGCCGGGCTCTCGGCCCGCCTGGCGGCGTCGCGCATCGTGGGGGAGATGCCGTGAAGACCCAAACGTCATGAAGACGCTCGCCGCGCTGCTGATCGCGCTGATGATCTGGGGCCTGGGCCTGCTGGCCTTCACCGGCCGGGTGGACCAGTCGACCCCCGCCAAGGAGCCGCCGGTCGCCGACGGCGTCGTGGCCCTGACCGGCGCCTCGACCCTGCGCCTGGAAGCCGCCACCAAGCTGCTGGAGGAGGGCAAGGGCCAGCGTCTGCTGATCTCCGGCGTCAACCGCGAAGCCACCCGCGCCGATGTCCAGACGGTGACCAAGGCGGTCAAGCCGATCTATGACTGTTGCGTGGACTTAGGCTTCGCCGCCGCCAACACCGTCGGCAACGCCCGCGAGACGGCCGAGTGGGCCAAGTCCAAGGGCTATAAGAGCCTGATCGTGGTCACGGCCGACTATCATATGCCGCGCTCGATGCTGGAGCTGCGGGCCGCCATGCCGAACGTCGAGCTCTATGCCTATCCGGTCAAGACCGATCTCAACGCCCACCGCTGGTGGAAGACCAGCATCAGCGCCCGGCGGATGATCGTGGAATACTGCAAGTACCTGGCGATCCTGGGCCGTGAAGCGTTTCTAGGCCTGGGACCGAAAGAAAAGGCCGCCCCGGCCGCGAAGGAAGCGTCTTGATCTATCTGCGTTCGTTCCTGTTCCAGCTGTTCTTCTGGCTGTGGTCCATCGTCTGGGCCGTGGGCATGATCGTGACCTATCCGCTGCCCCGGCAGGCCAACACCTGGTCGCTGAAGACCTGGGCCAAGGGCCTGATCTGGAGCCTGCGCTGGCTGGCCGATGTCAGGGTCGAGGTGCGCGGTCAGCGTCCGACCGACGCGGCCCTGGTCGCGGCCAAGCACCAGTCGATGTTCGACGTCTTCAGTCAGTTCGCCCTGCTGCCCGACGCCTGCTTCGTGATGAAGAAGGAACTCCTGATGGTGCCGCTGTTCGGCTGGCACGGGATGAAGGCGGGCATGATCGTGGTCGACCGCGCTGGCCATTCGACGGCGCTGAAGAAGCTGGTCCGCGACTCCGTCGAGCGCATGACGGAAAGCCGCCAGATCGTGATCTTCCCAGAAGGCACCCGCGGCCTCCCCGGCCACCCCGGCGAGTACAAGCCTGGCATCGCCGCGCTCTATCGCGAACTGGAGATGCCGGTCACGCCGCTCGCCCTGAACTGCGGCAGCCACTGGAACAAGGGCTTCGTCGTCAAGCCGGGCACGATCGTCTTCGACTACCTCGAACCGATCCCCGCCGGCCTGAAGCGCGGCGAATTCATGCGCGAGCTGCAGACCCGCATCGACACCGCGACCAAGGCGCTGGAGGACAGCGGAATTTAACCGCCGCGCTCCCGCCCTCGTCCTTCGACAAGCTCAGGATGAGGGCTATTGTCGATGGCGGTTCCAGTAGAAATCCTCATCCTGAGCCTGTCGAAGGACGAGGATTTCGGTCCACGACTCTAGCGGACCGGCTCGATCGCCTCGACCATCTTCAGCAGCTTCTCCATCGTCCCGTCGCGCACCCCATCCTCGCGCAGGTGCAGGACGAGGTCGGAGAGGTAGTCGATGTTGCGGCCCGACAGACCCTTGGCGCCCGCGATCAGCTGGGCCTGCTGCTCCAGGGTCAAGGCTCCGGCCCACTGGGCGTGCTTCATGTCCGACAGGAAGACCAGCGCCGGCGTCTTCTCGCCCCCCTCTGGCCCATTGTCGATCTTCACGTCGCGCCAGGTCTCGAAATAGGTCTCGGTCGGCTGCTCGCGTTCGCGCAGATAGGCGTAGACCGCTTCCCATTCGCCAGCCGCCACCCGGTAGGCCATGCCGCGCACCGCCCCGCCGGGAGCCAGGCCCAGCACAAGGCCCGGCCGCTCATAGGTGCCGCGATGATGGACGGAATAGATGCAAAAGGCCCGCCGGCGACCGTGGAGCACGGCCGTTCTTCGGTCTATGAACGGGAACCCGGGCCGCCACATGAGCGATCCGTATCCGAACACCCAGCGATCTTCACTGTCGCCTGCCAAACCCATTCCCGATCCTGACTGGACGCGCCCTATACATGACCCATACCGACGCCCGCCCGTCCCGCAAAGCCCCCCAGAAGGCTCGGCGCAGCCGTCTGTTCACGCCTTTCATTCTCGCCGCCGTCATCGCGGGCGGCTGGAGCTATGGCTGGTTCTGGCTGCGCGGTCAGGCCGAGCAGCGGATGGACGCCCAGTCGGCCGACCTGAAGTCGCGCGGCTATGACCTGTCGTGGAGCGCCCGCACCTTCCACGGTTTCCCGTTCCGCATGAACGTCGACCTGACGAACGCCCGCATGGCAGAGCCGACCGGCTGGGCCGTCCGCGCGCCGGTGCTGAAGGGCGAGGCCGAGATCTATGACCTGACCCACTGGGTGCTCGTCGCGCCCCAAGGCGTGGTGCTGACCCGTCCCGAGGCCGGCGACGTGACCATCACCGGCCAGGCCCTGCGCGCCAGCATCTCGCATGTCACCGAATACCCGCCGCGCATCTCGGTCGAGGGCGCCAAGCTGACCTTCGTCCCCGCCCCGGGGACCAAGCCGTTCCAGCTGGTCTCGGCCGACAACATGCAGCTGCACACTCGCGGCGGTCCCGACGACCAGGGGGCGATCTTCTTCAAGGCCGACGGCGCCAAGACCGCCTTCACCGGTTTGCTGGGCCGCCTGGCCCAGGACAAGACCGCCTCGATGATCCTGGAGACCCGTCTGTCGCACGTCTCGTACCTGCGCGGCCGCAACTGGGAGGCGGCCGTCAAGCGCTGGAGCGAGGCCGGCGGCCAGATCAGCGTCCAGCAGAGCCAACTGCTGGCCGGTGACGCCGAGGGCAAGGCCAAGTCCGGCGTGCTGTCGGTCGACGCCGATGGCGCGGTGACCGGGTCGCTGAGCGTGGCGCTGAAGGAACGCGCGCCCCCCGGCCAGCCGATCAAGACGCCGGAACAGGCCCTGGCCGCCGTCGCCCAGGCCGCCGGCCAGGAGCCGGTGATCGAAGCGGACCTTAGGTTCCAGAACGGCCGCACCTTCCTGGGCGTGATCGATACGGGCCCCGCGCCGAAGGTGTACTGAACCCGAATGATGGATCACTGATCGCTGAGCGCGCAATTTTCTTCCCCAACAGGGCTGGCTATTGCGTGTTCGGCGGCAAAGACTATGGTCCGCCCTCCAATTTCGGGGAAGAACATGGGCAGCGACGCGACGGACGCCACACCGTCTCTCGAAGAGGTCCGATGGCGACTGGACGCCATCGACGGTGAATTGTTGAAGCTGCTCGACGAGCGCGCCGGCCTGGCCAGCGCCGTCGCGGCCGCCAAGCGCGCTTCCGGCGACACGGGCTTTGGCCTGCGCCCCGGCCGCGAGGCCCAGATTGTCCGCAAGCTTCTGGAAGCGCCCCGCACCGGCGCCTCCAACGCCCTGGTCATCCGCATCTGGCGCGAGATCATGGCCGACAATCTGGCGCGCCAAGGTCCCTATCAGCTGGCCGTGTTCGGCGGCCGCGAACCGGCCCGCGCCGTCGAGCTGACCCGCCTGCGCTTCGGGACCGCCCCGCGCCTGTCGATCGTCCCCACCGCCCAGGACGCCCTGGCCGTGGCCCGCGCCCCGTGGGGCGTCGCCGTCATGCCGCTGGCGTCCGACACGCCTTGGTGGGGCCGCCTGCTGGCCGAGCCGAAGCTGAAGGTGTTCGCCGCCCTGCCCTGCCTGGCCACCTGGGGACCGCAAGCCGCCCTGGCCGTGGCCGAGGTCGAGGTCGAGCCCACCGGCCACGACCAGACCTTCTGGGTGACCGACTCGGCCAAGAGCGCGGCCGCCATCGTCGACGCGCTCAGCAAGGACGGCGTCGCCGCCGAGCAGGTCGCCGAGGCCGGCGGCCTGAAGCTGTTCTCGCTTTCGGGCTTCTTCCAGACCGACGACGAGCGCCTGGCCCGCGCGCCGGGTCAACTGACCGGCGTCATCGGGGCTGCGCCCGAACAGTTCGACGTGTAAGAGACGCCCGTCTCTAGACTGAGTATCCGATGACCGCCGCCCCCACCGATCGCTTCGCCGCGCCCCGTCCCGTTCCCAAGCCCGGGATCATGGACATCCACGCCTATGTCGGCGGCAAGTCGAAGATCGAGGGCGTCGAGCACCCCATCAAGCTGTCGAGCAACGAGAACATCCTGGGCAGCAGCGACAAGGCCAAGCAGGCCTATCGCGACGCGGTTGACCGGATGCACATCTATCCGGACGGCAAGGCCAATATCCTGCGCGCCGCCGTGGCCGAGCGCTTCAAGCTGGAACCCGAGCGCCTGACCTTCGGCGACGGCAGCGACGAGATCTTCGCCCTGCTGTGCCAGGTCTATCTCGAGCCCGGCGACAACATCGTCCAGGGCGAGCACGGCTTCGCCGCCTACGCCATCGGGGCCCGCGCCTGCCAGGCGCAGGTGCGGATGGCCAAGGAGATCAACCACCGCATCGACATCGACGAGACGGTCAAGTGCGTCGACGAGCGCACGCGTCTCGTATTCATCGCCAATCCCGCCAACCCGACCGGCACCTGGCTGACGGGCGAGGAAATCCGCGCCCTGCACGCGGCCCTGCCGCCGTCGGTGATCCTGGTGCTGGACGGCGCCTATTCGGAATTCTGCAGCGATCCGCGCTTCGAGGACGGCCTCGACCTGGCCCGCGCCGCCGAGAACGTGATCGTCACGCGCACCTTCTCGAAGCTGCACGGCCTGGCCGCCCTGCGCGTGGGCTGGGGCTATGCGCCGACGCACATCATCGAGCCGATCGAGCGCATCCGCCCGCCGTTCAACACCTCGATCCCCGGCCAGGAAGCGGCCGTGGCGGCCCTGTTCGACGACGAGTTCCAGGCCCGCTCGCTCGCGCTCGTCGAGCGGTGGCGTCCGTGGCTGGCCCAGCAGCTGAGCGGCCTGGGCCTGGAGGTGACGCCGTCGGCGGCCAACTTCGTCCTGGCCACCTTCCCGGCCACGCCGGGCAAGACCGCCCGCGAGGCCGAGGCCTTCCTGGCGTCGAAGGGATATCTGGTCCGCGCCGTGGCCAACTACGGCCTGCCCGACGCGATCCGGATCACCATCGGCCTGGAAGAGCAGAACCGGGCGGTCGTGGATCTGCTGAGCGAGTTCATGGGGCGGTGACTCCTTGTTTTTCCGCTCTCCCCGGCGAAAGCCGGGGCCCAGATCGAACCCACGAACGCCCTTTTGGTGAGCGTGGTCGGATGGCGCGTCATCCCCAGCCGCTCCGGATGAATCTGGGTCCCGGCCTTCGCCGGGAAGAACGGACTGGGGAACGGTTTGAAGTGAGCTTTGTCCATGTCTAGCCCCGGTCTTCTCTATCCCAAGCTCACCGTCATCGGCTGCGGCCTGATCGGCGGCTCGGTGATCCGCGCGGCGCGCCAGCACGGCGTCGTCGGCGAGGTCACCGTGGCCGACGCCAGCGAGGCCAACCGCACCCGTGTCGTCGAACTGGGCATCGCCGAGCATGTCACCGGCGACATCGCCGAAGCGGTCAAGGACGCCGACCTGGTGGTCATCGCCACCCCGGTGCTGTCGATCCCCGGCCTGGCCGCCGAGATCATCCCGGCCATGAAGCCCGGCGCGACCCTGACCGACGTCGGCTCGACCAAGGCCAATGTCGCCGAGGCCTTCCGCGCCCAGGATCTCTCGAAGATCTACGCCATCCCCGGCCACCCGATCGCCGGCACCGAGCAGTCGGGCCCGGATTCAGGCTTTGCCGAACTGTTCGAAGGCCGCTGGACGATCCTGACGCCGCTCGACAGCGATGACGAACATTACGCCGAGGCGGTCGCCAAGCTGTCGGCCTTCTGGCGCGCCTTCGGGGCCCAGGTCGAGCTGATGGACGAGAAGCACCACGACCTCGTTTTGGCCGTGGTGTCCCACCTGCCCCACCTGATCGCCTACACGATCGTCGGCAGCGCGGCGGATCTCGAGAACGTCACCGAGAACGAGGTCATCAAGTACTCGGCCTCGGGTTTCCGCGACTTCACCCGCATCGCCGCCAGCGACCCGACCATGTGGCGCGACATCTTCGTGGCCAACAAGGACGCGGTGCTCGAGATGCTGGGCCGCTTCACCGAGGACCTGCAGGCCATGAGCCGCGCGATCCGCTGGGGCGACGCCGACACCTTGCATACGCATTTCACCCGCACGCGGGCGATCCGGCGCGGCATCGTGGCGGCCGGCCAGGAAAGCGCCCTACCCAACTTCGGCCGGGACCGGGGCAAGCACTAGCCTCCGACCGGCGCCGCGTCAGTCGGGCTTGCGAGCGCCCTTGCGACCGACGGGACAGACCCGCCGCGAGCCCGTCTGCCGGAACTCGGCCAGCCGGATCTTCGACTCATGGTCGGCCGGCCCGGCCTGACCGTCGGGATGCAGGCCGCGGTAGTAGAGCTTCTGCCACTGGTCGGCCGGGTTTTTGGGCTTGTTGCTCCTGACCCAGTCCTGGAAGGCCGCCCGCGAGCGGCTCCATTCATGATAGGAGTCCAGAAGCTCGGGCAGGTCCTCCATCGGACGCAGCTCCGGCTTCAAGCCATCGACCACGCCGCGCGGCGTGGGGAAGAAGAAGCAGAACGGCTCGTTCTCCTCGAACCGGATCCAGTGATCCGGCCGGGTGAAGCGCCAGTTCATCGTGAAGGTGTAGGGCGACCAGTCGGTCTCGATGACGCCGCCCATCGGCGCGATGCCGTCCTTCATGGCGTTCGGCGGGCCGCCGACCCAAAGGTTCCAGCCCTCCGACGTGCGCATGATGCCTTCGACGTGAAAGGTCAGCGTGCCGCTGCCGAACAGAGAGACCGGGGCGTGCTTGGGGTCGGCGCCCTTGTCCAGCACGATCTCCACCGAATGGGTGCCGACATCGCCCAGCCAACGGGCGGAGAAGCCGCACGGGCTCAGCATCACCCAGCCGTGGGCGTTGGCGATCGCCAGCGGCAGGCAACGATAGGCGAAGCTTTCGGGCGTGGCGGTCATCCAGTCGCGCTTGGCCGAGGCCGGTTCCACCCGCGGCTTCCAGCCCTCGTGCACGTAGCAGACCAGCTCGGTCTCGGCCGCCCGGACCGGGGCGGTCCGCGAACGCTCCGGAACCGAGCCCTTGAGCCGCTTTTTCATATCTCGCCTCGCAAGCTGGCGGTCCGCCTCACGAATGGCGAAGCCTCGTCGCAAGGTCGGGCCGTCGACGGCGCCTCTCGCCCTCGGATCTGACAGGTTCGGCCTATCGGCCACGCATGACAGTTTCGTGTCGCGTCGAACGCGTTCCAGCCAGGCGCTCGCGGCCCGGTCCGGCCGCAATCCCGAAACATCCTGGCAATATTCGCGGCCGATGACCAAAACAGGGACATCACCCGGAAGGAAACACCCCCCATGCGCCGCACGCTCACCGTAGCGCTCGCCTCGCTCACCGCTCTCGCCGCCGCCGCCGGCGTCGCCATGGCCCAAGAAGGTCCGCCGCGCCAGATGCCGGCCCCCGAGGACATCTTCAAGCGCTGGGACGCCAATAGCGACGGCGCGGTCGACAAGGCCGAATGGGACGCCACGGGTCGCCCGGCCGACCGCTTCGCCATGATCGACGCCAACAACGACGGCAAGGTCACCCTGGACGAACTGAAGGTCGCCTTCGAAAAGATGCGCGCCCGCCGCTCGCAGGAAGGCGGCCCGCCTCCCGGCCCGCCGCCGGAAGGCCACCCGCCGCAAGGCAACTAAGCGCTCAGGCAAAGATGCTTTCGAACGCCGCCCGGTCCCGCCGGGCGGCGTTTTGCATTTCGGGCGCACGCATTGCCCGACAAGCCTCATGAACATTCAAACCGCGTCCAGGCCGTCCAATCCCAACCCGCCCCTCCGGGCCAATGTCCGCCTCGCAGAACGACGGCGCGCCGCTCCAGGCGGGCGTCTCCACACGAGGGGCAAAGCCATGGACGCCAACGAATCCATCGAAACATCGCGTCGCGGCGTGCTTGCCGGCGGGCTGGCGCTCGGTGCGCTGACCGCCCTCCCCACCCTCGCCAATCCGGCCGTCGCGGCGGCCGCTCCAGGAGCTTCGAACATGAGCAGCGGTTTCATCACCACCAAGGACGGCACGCAGATCTTCTACAAGGACTGGGGCCCCAAGACCGCCCAGCCGATCGTGTTCCACCACGGCTGGCCGCTGAGCGCGGACGACTGGGACAATCAGATGATGTTCTTCCTGGGCCAGGGTTTCCGCGTCATCGCCCATGACCGCCGCGGCCACGGCCGCTCGACCCAGACCGACACCGGCAACGAGATGGACACCTACGCCGCCGACGTCGCGGCCCTGACCGACCACCTGGACCTGAAGAACGCCGTCCACGTCGGTCACTCGACCGGCGGCGGCGAGGTGATCCACTACGTCGCCCGCGCCAAGCCGGGCCGCGTCGCCAAGGCCGTGCTGATCGGCGCCGTGCCGCCGATCATGCTGAAGACCCCCGCCAATCCGGGCGGTCTGCCGATCGAGGTGTTCGACGGCTTCCGCGCCGCCCAGATCGCCAACCGCTCCCAGTTCTTCCACGATGTGGCGGCGGGGCCCTTCTATGGCTTCAACCGCCCGGGCGCGAAGGTGTCGCAAGCCACGGTCGAGAACTGGTGGCGCCAGGGCATGATGGGCGGAACCAAGGCCCACTACGACTGCATCAAGGCCTTCTCGGAAACCGACTTCACCGACGACATGAAAAAAGTCGACGTGCCGGTGTTCCTGATGCACGGCGAGGACGACCAGATCGTCCCGATCGACGACAGCGCCCGCCTGGGCATCAAGCTGCTGAAGAAGGGCACGCTCAAGACCTATCCGGGCTTCCCGCACGGCATGGCCACCACCCATCCCGACGTGATCAACCCCGACATCCTGGCCTTCATCAAGGCCTGATAGGCCAAGGCGGACGAGGAAGGCGGGCGCTGCAACGCCCGCCTTTTTCACGCCTAGCGCTCGACGAACTCACGCGAGATCGGCGGCGGCTCGCAACCCGGCGACGAAGGCCGTGGCAGAGCCTGGTCGGCCTCGGTGGGTCGGCCCACGCCGCGAATGACCTGAACCTGCCTCAGGCAGCGACCGTCGGCCGTGCGCTGCATGCGGATCTTGCGAATCTCGAAATGGTCGGGCTCTTCCGCCCGGACCCAGGCATAGGCGCCGACCCCGCCCAGGCCGCCGACCATCATCGCCAGAGCCGCGCCGCCGGCCACCCAGGCCGGTCCCAGCGACCAGCGCGGGGCGGGCGGGCGCAGGCGTTCGGGCGGCTCCTCGAAGATCCAGCGATAGCCGAGCCTGGGCACCGTCTCGATGTAGCGCGGCGCGCGGTCATCGTCGCCCAGGACCTGGCGCAGCTTGGACACGGCCTGGCTGAGGGCCCCGTCGGAGCCGTCACCCCGGCCCCACACTGTCTCGATCAGATGGTCGCGCGAAGCGGTCAGGCCCGGCCGCTCGACCAGGGTCAGCAGAAGGTCGAAGACCCTCGGCTCCAGGCTGCTGGCGCCCACGGGGGTCCGCACGCGACGATTTTCGACATCGATCGTCACCTCGCCGAAGATCATCCGGGGCTGTTTAGAGATTTCCGTCAGGACTTCCACGCGCCGATCGACTCCCCATCCGTGTCACCGCGGATAAGGAGACGAACTGTGCGGCGCAATTTGGTCATCTTGACCAGTGCGGATCCGAGGCCTCGCGAAGGCGCCTTGAGTAGGCGGACGTCCCAGGCTAAACGGGGCGTCCCTTTGGCGGGCGTAGTTCAGAGGTAGAACGCAAGCTTCCCAAGCTTGATGTCGGGGGTTCGATTCCCCCCGCCCGCTCCAAAGTCCCTCCCCCTACTCCACCCGCTCGGCCTTGACGCCCAGCTTGGCCAGCTGGACCTGGACGCTGTCGGGCCCCACCAGGTGCCCCGAGCCGACGGCCACGAAGCTGACGCCCTTGCCCGCGAGCTTGGTCTTCAGCTGGCCGGCCCAATTCTGGTTCCGCTTGGTGATCAAGAGGTCGTAGAGCTCCGGGTACTGGCCCTTCATCTCGGTGACGAATTCGGTCTCCAGCTCGGCGGTGTCGCCGGCGGCCCAGGCGGCGACCATCTTGTCGATCTTGCCGACGCCCTCGTCGGCCTCGTCCAGGGTCGAGCTCAGGAACTCCACCTCGGTCTTGACCGGCAGGTCGGCGAAGAAGCGGATCTGCTGCTCCGGCGTCTCGAAGGCGCCTTCCGGCTTGCCGGCGGCCTTGACCTCGGCGGCCAGGATCGGCTCGACGCCGCTCTTGGGATCGTAGCCGGCCTTGATGACGGGGATCAGCGAGAGCTGCACCGCCGCCAGCCAGGGCCGCATGGCGTTCAGCAGTTGCGGCGACACCCCGCCCACCTGGGCCAGGGCCGAGGCTTTCTGGAAGGCGGCCGCGTCGATCTTGCCCGACAGCGGCTGGTTCGGATCCAGGCCGTATTTCATCACCAGCGGCTGCATCACGGCCGGGTCGTCGGCGCCGACGATCTCCAGGGTCAGGTCGCCGCTGTCCTTCAGGGCCTTGTCGATCCTGGGCGATCGCCAGACCGTACTGGGCTTCAGCACATGGATCGTGCCGAACAGATAGATGGTGGAGTCCGCGTCCTGGATCTTCCACAGCGCCGGCTCGGCCAGGGCGGTCCCGGCGAAACCCAGCGCCAGGACAGAGATCAAGCTCGCCGCGACGCGACGAAGATTACGAAGCATGGGACCCCCGCTGATGCGTCGGCCCCATGCTTGGACTGCGCCGCCCCCTACTTCAAGAAGGTCTCGACCGCGTCGGCGAAGGCCTTGGGCTGGTCGAACATGATGAAGTGGCGGCTGTCGTCGATGCGCTTCAGCGCGACGCCCGGCAGGCCAGCATAGGCGTCGGCATAGGTCTTGTCGATCACCGCGGTCGGCGCGCCCATGGCCGGGTCATAGGGATAGAGCAGCGTGGTCGGGGTCTTGATCGCTGGCAGGTCGGCCCGGGCGTCGGTGGTCAGCAGGTCGTACAGGGCGCGAGCCACGACCGATTGCGACGAGGCGACCGACCAGGCCAGGGCGGCCTTCTGGCCGTCCGGCGACTTGACCATGCGCGGCAGGGTCATCGCCTGCTGGCTGGCGAAGGCGTCGGCGCTCATGGCGATGGTGGCGTCGCGCATGGCGGCGGCCTGGGGCTTCATGCCTTCGGCCGTGGCGGCCGGCGAGAACAGCGACGAGAAGAAGGGCAGGCTGTCGACGATCAGCAGGCGGCTGACGTCCTCCGGGTGACGGCTGACCAGCAGCAGACCGGCAAAACCGCCCATCGAGTGGCCGATCACGGCCGGCGACTTGAGGTGATTGGCCTTGATGTAGGCGTCGACCGCCTCGACCAGGGGCTCGACGACCGGCCCTTCGGCGTTGCCGGCCACCGGCGCGCCGGCGAAGCCCGCGACCTGAACGACGTGGACACGGTGGGTCGGCGCCAGTTGCTTGACGGTCTCGTCCCAGACCGCGCCGGACGAGGCCAGGCCCGGAATCAGGATGACGTCGGGACCTTGGCCCGTGACGGCGACCGTGATGCGACCGTCGGACGGGGTGGCGGCGTGGGCGCGGCCGAAGACGCCGCAGGCGGCCATGATGGCCATCACCATGACGAAGAAGCGGAAGCGCGGCATGGGCGTGCACATGGTGTGTTCTCCTTGGACAGGGACGTGCGGAAGGCTCCGGCGTTCAGGCGCCGGACGCGGTTGGAAAGGAAAGTCGGTGGGTGGGAGCCGGCTCTGAGGCCTTGGCTCAGAGGTCGTCCTGGAAGATCGCTTCGATCGGCTGCTCGAACAGGCGAGCGATCTTGAAGGCCAGCGGCAGGCTCGGATCGTACTTGCCCGTCTCCAGGGCGTTGATGGTCTGGCGGGAGACCTGGAGCTTTTCGGCGAGGTCCGCCTGGCTCCAGTCGCGTTCAGCGCGGAGGACCTTCAGGCGGTTCTTCATTGGTACCGCCTCCGGATGATAGGCTGGCTGAAGCCCCAGGCCACGCAGAACAGCGGAAAGACCAGGAAAATGGGCGGCTTCGGCACAACCTCGGCATTGGCCAGGAAGCCCCAGACGGTGCTGACGCCCAGGACCGCGCCCAGGCCCCACAGCATGGCCTCGACGTGGATCATCCGCTCGAACTCGTCGGGCTCTTCCTTCAGGTAGAGGCCCATCACGACCAGCACGCCCAGGATCGGGATCGCCGGCGCGGCGGCCACGATCCAGAGCAGCGGTCCGGTGAGGTGGTCGCCGCGCAGCAGGCTCAGCGAGCTGATCAGGAACAGGAAGTAGGTCATCATCGCCACGGCGAGGCGGCGACGATAGCGCTTCATGACGGGACCGATCTGGCCGGCCTTCAGTCGCGACGAGCCGACATAGACATAGGCCATGTAGATCAGGAACCAGGCCAGCATGGCGACCAGCATCGCCGTCCCAGAGAACGGGCGAGCGAAGGCCAGCCAGAACGGAATGGCCGACAGCGCCGCCGCGCCGGCGAAGAACAGGACCCACTTGGGCCATTTCGGTTTCGTTTGGTCATCCATGACAAGCACGCCTCTCAATTTGACAAGCAAACTTGTCACATCGAGGCACGCCCGTGTCAAGGAAAGTTGTCATTTTGTCATGCACACCAATCTAAGAGATTGTGGCGCCTGACGCTTTCGGCAGCGCTTCAGGCCGCCTCGCGATCCAGGAACGGGTCGGCCGGCGCCGCGTCACGGGCCAGGCCGCGCCAGTGGATGGCCTCCAGGCGCTTGACCGACAGGGCGCGGCCCAGCACGCCGGGGCGCGGACGACTGACCACCTCCCAGCCGTAACGCGAGAAGCGGTCGCCGAAGTCGGCCCAGCGGATCACCCGCCCCCCGGCGTCCTGGCGCCAGACGGCCTTGTCGCAGCCAGGGATGCGCGCGCACCGCTCCCAGGCCTCGACGCGGCCTTGCAGGATCAGGAACCGATCATGTGCGATGCGGGCCAATATGGCCTCCGTGGAGATTTAACCAGCCTCGCCACCCAGCGACTCGGTGAGTCGCCGCCAGCGAGGACGAGGACTAGAATTTGTGTAACCGCACCGACTGTCCACTAGATGTAGTGCGGCGCGTTGCCGCGCGGCGGGGCTGCGACACCCATGTGCAGGCTCCGGACGGCATAGCCGCGCGCCTTCGGAAGGGCCGGCGGCAGACCTCGCGCGACAGGCGCTTCCAAACACGACGCACATACTCAAGGCCCGACCAGAACTGGACCTTCAGGTAAGCGGTAGCTTGGTAAGGCGCGAGTGAACACGCCCCGCGACCTAACGCCTCAGCGGGCTGAAGCTCAGCTCCACGCCTTGAAATGCTTGGACAATTTCAGCCCCTGGCGCTGGTAGTGCGAGCCGCCCTCGCCATACAGGCGGACGGGGCGCGCGGTCAGCGGCTCGTAGACCAGCCGCGCCACGGTCTGGCCATCCTCCAGCAGGAACGGCGTCTCGTGGCTGCGCACTTCCAGCACGCCCTTGGAGCCGGTCGCCAGGGCCTCCTCGGTGCCGAAGCCGGGGTCGAAGAAGCCGGCATAGTGGACGCGGAACTCGCCGACCGAAGGATCGATCGGGGTCATCTCGGCCGCTTCCAGCACGGGGATCTCGATGTTTTCCTTCGAGGCCAGGATGTAGAACTCGCCCGGATCCAGCAGCAGCTCGCCATGGCGAGCCTCCAGCGGCTCCCAGTAGTCGCGCGGGTCGTGGCCGTCCTCGTGGTCCAGGTCGACGACGCCGGCGTGACGGCGGCCGCGGAAGCCGACCAGGCCGTTCGGGCCCGGCGTCAGGTCCACGCCCACGCTCTTGATCGACAGCTTGGCCGGTTCGCCGCGCTTGAGACGCAGCTGGTTCAGTCGCGTGCCGGAGCGCACGAGCACCGAGAAGGTCTGCGGCGCGATCTCCATATAGAGCGGACCGTCATAGCCGGCGTCGACATCGTCGAAGGCGCGGCTGTGGTCGGTCAGCAGGCGCACGAACACGTCCACGCGGCCGGTCGAGCTCTTGGGATTGCCACGCGCCGAGACATTGCCCGGCAAGGCCAGGCTCTCCTGCAGCTCGGCGATGTAGACGCAGCCCTTCTCCAGCACAGCGCCCTTGGTGAGGTCCAGCTCGTGCATGGCGACGTCCTTCAGACGCTCCACCACCCGGCGGCCCAGGCCCGGCAGGAACGAGGCGCGGACGCGCCAGGCGCGCGCGCCCAGCCGCAGGTCCAGGCTGGCGGGCTGCACCTGGTCGGTGTCGAAAGGCGTGGCCGAGGTGATCGCCTCTTCGACGATCAGGTCCTCGATGGTCTGGCAGGGCAGAATCCCTGCGGCGTGGGCGTCGGTCATCGGCGCGACACTCGCCAAACCGCGACACAAAGGCAAGGCGGGAGAGACGCCAGTTCGCCTGTGACAATGTGATTTTCGCCCGTGACAATTCTCCGCTCGCGGACGGGGCGTTCAGGCTTGACCAAGACCCCCTCGCCGCTCCTTATGCCGGCGGTTTCAAGCGTAGAGAGGCAGGGCCCGTGGCCGAGGATCCAAAAGACTGGGACGTCGCGACGAAGCTCATCCGTGGGGGCATCGCGCGGTCGCAGTTCATGGAAACCGCCGAGGCGCTCTATCTGACGCAGGGCTTCACCTACGACAGCGCCGAGGCCGCCGACCGCCGCTTCTCCGGCGAGGATCCGGGCTTCGTCTATTCGCGGTTCAACAACCCGACCGTGAAGATGTTCGAGGACCGCCTGGCCCTGCTGGAAGGCGCCGAGGTGTGCCGCGCCCAGGCCACCGGCATGGCCTCGATCCACTCGGCCCTGATGGGCCTGGTCCGCGCCGGCGACCATGTGGTGGCCGGCCGCGCCCTGTTCGGCTCGTGCCGCTGGATCATCAGCGAGTGGCTGCCGCGCTTCGGTGTCGAGACCACCTTCGTCGACGCCACCGACCTGAAGGCATGGGAAGCGGCGATCCGCCCGGGCACCAAGGCCGTGCTGATCGAAACGCCCTCGAACCCGGTCCTGGAAATCACCGACATTCGCGCCGTCTCCGAGATGGCCCACGCGGTCGGCGCCAAGGTCATCGTCGACAACGTCTTCGCCACCCCGATCTTCCAGCAGCCGCTGGAACTGGGCGCCGACGTGGTGGTCTACTCGGCCACCAAGCACATCGACGGCCAGGGCCGCGTGCTGGGCGGGGCCATCCTGACCAGCGAGGCGATCAACGAGGAATTCTACCGCGACAGCCTGCGCCACACCGGCCCGTCGCTGTCGCCGTTCAACGCCTGGGTGATGCTGAAGGGTCTCGAGACCCTGGACCTGCGCGTCCGCCGCCAGGCCGACAGCGCCCTGGCCCTGTCCAACACCATCGCCGAGCACAAGAAGGTGCAGCGGGTGCTCTACCCGTTCCGCACCGACCACCCGGGCCACAACGTCGCCAAGGCGCAGATGAGCGGCGGCGGCACCGTGATCGCCATGGACCTCGGCTCGCGCGAGGCGGCCTTCAAGTTCCTGAACGCCCTGGAGATCGTCGACATCTCCAACAATCTGGGCGACGCCAAATCGATGGCGACCCACCCGCCGACCACCACCCACCGTTCAGTGCCCGAGGAGCTGCGCCCGTCCCTGGGCGTGACCGAGGGCGGCGTGCGCCTGTCCGTGGGCCTGGAAAGCCTGGCCGACCTTCAGCGAGATGTGATCCGTGCGCTCGATCAGGCGTGAAACCTCCCCGCCGATGCAGCGGATGCGCCGCCGTCGCGGCCAGGACGGCGCGGCCTACGAGGCTCGCACGCGCGACATCGTCGTGCGCGTCTTCGCGACCTACGCGGCCGAGGAATCCTCGCCCGATCAGGGCCTGTATCTGTGGTCCTACACGGTCGAGATCGAGAACCACGGGACCGAGACGGTGACCCTGATCTCGCGGCGCTGGTCGATCACCGACGGCTTCAACCGCGTGAACGACGTCGAGGGCTCGGGCGTGGTCGGCGAGCAGCCGGAGCTGAAGCCGCGCGAAGCCTTCCGCTACGTCTCCAACTGCCCCCTGCCCACGCCGTCCGGCGCGATGAAGGGCAGCTATCAGATGGTCACCGACCAGGGCGAAGTGTTCGAGGCCGAGATTCCGGAGTTCTCGCTGCACCTGCCCGGCGCGGCGGCGAAGCTGAACTAGTCGCCGTTTCGCGTCGCGCCACAAAAATCATAGATTGCATCCCGGAGCACTTCACGCGTTAATGGAGTGGTTTTTTTGGGGGAAGCACGACGCGGCTTGATACGCGAAGGCGCCTCCACGATCCGGGAGGCTCCGCGATGGCGACCTACACCATCAAGATTTTCAATCAGTCTCAGGTCACGAAGTCGTTCGTGGCGTTCCTGCAGCAACCGACCGTGGTGTCCAGTGGCGGTTCCACGCCAGTCTACACGAACGCCTGGGCGACCTTCGAGAACATCACGAATGGCGCCTGGGATTCGGTGACCTACACTGAAAACACCTATGCCTATTGGGGACAGCCAGCTGGTCGCTTGGACCACGGGACCGTGCTGGACTCCGGAGGCGTCATCGGCGTGGACTCAAGCACGAACGACACGGTCACCTTCACCAACACGGGCGCGACGGGGTTCACCGGCGTGAGCAGTCCCGGTCACGCGCAGAACGGGTCGTTCCAGATCGTGACGAGCAGCGACTTCACGCCGATCAGCAACTTCGTCTTCGGCCTGGCCACCGATAACGGCAGCGCGATCCCCTCGCCCGTCGCGACCTTCAACGCCGCGCCGAACGAACGATACAACATCACGCCCGTGGTGAAGTTCTACGTCGCCGACACCGCCTGTACGCCCGGCGAGGTGATCGACATGGACGCGATATCGAACGACTACGCCGCGATCGACTTCACCGGCCGCTCGGAGACGACGGCCACCGTGATCCAGGAACCGAATGGCGCTTACACCGTCGTCTATGAGTGACGACTTCGGGCCCGGCGGTCAGGCCGCCGCCGGCGCGTCCAGCTTGTAGACGCGCGAGCAGTACTCGCAGGTCACGTGGATCTTGCCGTCGGGCTCGACCATGTCGGCGACTTCCTCGGCCGAGAACGAGTCCATCACCACGGCGATGCGCTCGTCCGAACAGCGGCAGAAGGCCCGCATCGGCTTTTCTTCCAGCAGCCGCACGCCGTCCTCGTTGAACAACCGCCACAGCAAGGTCGGGGTCGTGAGAGTCGGGTCGACCAGCTCGTCCTCGCCCGTGGTCTCGAACAGGGCCTGGACGTGGGTCCAGGCGTCCTGGGTGTCGCCGCGGGACTGATCGCCCGCGATCATCTGGATCAGGATGCCGCCGGCGCGCCACTTCGGCCCTTCGCCGGTGTCGACCTGGCCGACGGCCAGGCGCACGCGGGTCGGGGTCTGTTCCGACTGGGCGAAGTACTGCTCGGCGCACAGGGCCAGGGTCTCGCCTTCGATCGGCGTGACACCCTGATAGCGGTCCATGTCCGCGCCCTGGTCCAGCGTCATGATGAACACGCCGCCGCCCAGCAGGGTCTTGGCGCCCGGACGCGTGAAGCCTTCCGAGAGGGCCGCGACCTCCTCCGGGTCGAACCGGCAGTAGCCGCGCAGACCGCCGCTGGTGTCATAGTCGACCACGACGTAGCGCACGGGACCGTCGCCCTGGGCCTGGATGATCAGCCGGCCCTCGAACTTCAGGCTGGAGCCGACCAGGGCGGCCAGCGCGCAGGCCTCGCCCAGCAGGTTGGCGACGGGCTCCGGATAGGCGTGGCGGGTCAGCACCTGGTCGACGGCGTCGCCCAGGCGGACCACGCGGCCGCGCACGGGCAGGCCTTCGATCTGGAATGCGGAAACGACGTCGTCGAGGACGCCAGGATTGGAGGCGATGTCGGTCATGGGGAGGCTAGATAGGATGAGGGGGTGACAATTGCGAGGGCGCCGCCCCGACTGCCCTACCCGATCGCTCCGAACACCCACGCCAGCACGGACTTCTGGGCGTGGATGCGGTTCTCCGCCTCGTCCCAGACCAGCGAGCGCGGGCCGTCCAGCACGGCGTCGGTGACTTCCTCGCCCCGGTGAGCCGGCAGGCAGTGCAGGAAGACGCCGTCGCCGGCGGCCAGATCCATCAGGGCGTCGTCGACCTGATAGGGCTCCAGAGCCGCCAGGCGCTCGTCATGGTCGGTGTCGCCCATCGAGACCCAAGTGTCGGCCACCACGACGTCGGCGCCGGCGACGGCCGCCTTGACGTCGGTGGTCATGCTGACGCGGCCCTGCAGACTCTCGGCGCGGGCCAGGTCATGCAGGTCGGCGTGATAGACCGCCGGGCAGGCGATCTTCAGCTCAAAGCCCAGCAGCGGCGCGGCGTGGATGAAGCTGGAGCAGACATTGTTGCCGTCGCCGACCCAGGCGATGGTCTTGCCGGCGATCGGGCCGCGATGCTCCTCGATGGTGAGGATGTCGGCCATGATCTGGCAGGGGTGGCTCTTGTCGGTCAGGCCGTTGATCACCGGCACGGTCGAGACCTGGGCGAAGCGCTCGACGTCGGCGTGGCTGTTGGCGCGGATCATCACCGCGTCGACCATGCGCGACAGCACCTTGGCGGTGTCCTCGATGGTCTCGCCCCGGCCCAGCTGCATGTCCGACGAGGTCGAGATGATGGCGCCGCCGCCCAGCTGGCGCATGGCCGCGTCGAACGAGAAGCGGGTGCGGGTCGAGTTCTTCTGGAAGATCATCGACAGCACACGGTCCCTGGCCGGCGCGTCGGCGTCGACCTTGCCCTGCGGCCAGCCCTTGCGGGCGGCCTTGCGGGCGTGAGCGTCGTCCAGCATCAGGCGCAGGGTCGCGCCGTCCAGCTTCCACAGGTCGATGAAGTGCCTAGGTTGGGTCATTGCCGTCCCCCTGCCCGCTCTCCCCGGCGAAAGCCGGGGCCCAGATACATCCAGGAATTCAGCGGGCTTGATCTGGATCCCGGCTTTCGCCGGGAAGAGCGGAAAGAAGTGAGGGTTTAAGCCGCCGCCAGTTTGGCGCGCGCGGCCTCGCAAGCCTTCTCAAGCTTGGAGATCGCCTCGCTGGCTTCCTCGATGGTGAGGTTCAGCGGCGGCAGCAGGCGCACGCAGTTGTCCCCGCCGCCAGCCACCAGCAGGTGCTGGTCGCGGGCCAGGGCCATGAACTCGCGATTGTTGGGGATCAACTTGATCCCGATCAGCAGGCCCTTGCCGCGGATGTCGACGATGACGTCCGGGAAGCGATCCTTCAGACCGTTCAGCTGCTGGGTGAAGTAGCCGGCGACGGTCTTCACGTTGTCGAGGATCTCGGGCGTGTTGATCGTGTCGAAGGCCGCCTTGCCGACGGCCATGGCCAGCGGGTTGCCGCCGAAGGTCGAGCCGTGGACGCCCACGACCATGCCCTTGGCCGCTTCGGTCGTGGCCAGGCAGGCGCCGACCGGAAAGCCGCCGCCCAGGGCCTTGGCGATAGCCATGATATGCGGCTCGCCACCGGGGGCCCATTCATAGGCGAACAGCTTGCCGGTCCGGCCCATGCCGCACTGCACTTCGTCGTAGATCACCAGGACGCCGTGCTCGTCGCAAAGCTGGCGCAGGCTGACGAGGCAGTGCTCGGGGATCGAGCGCGCGCCGCCCTCGCCCTGCACGGGCTCGACAATGATCGCCGCCGTGGTCGGGTTGGCGATGGCGGCCTTCAGGGCGTCGTGGTCGCCGAACTTCAGCTGGCTATAGCCCGGCAGGCGCGGACCGAAGCCCTCGACATAGCTGGGATTGCCCGAAGCGTTGACCGCCGCGTACGAGCGGCCGTGGAACGAGCCGTCGAAACCGTAGATCTCGGTCCGCTCGGGCTGGCCGTTGGCGGTGTGATACTTGCGGGCCGTCTTCAGGGCGCACTCGATCGCCTCGGTGCCCGAATTGGTGAAGAACACCACGTCGGCGAAGCTGTGGGCGCACAGCTTGTCGGCCAGCTCTTCCTGCTCGGGGATCCGGTAGATGTTGGAGACGTGCCAGAGCTTTTCGCCCTGAGTCTTCAGCGCCTCGACCAGGACGGGGTGGGCGTGACCCAGGCCGTCGGTGGCGATGCCGGCCACGCAGTCCAGGTACTCACCGCCGTCCGTAGAGAACAGGCGCGCGCCTCGGCCTCGCTCGAACGCCAGCGGGGCGCGGTTGTAGACGCCCATGATGTGGTGCTGCGAGGGGTTGGACGACGTCGCGGTGCTCAAGACCGGCCTCCCAAAAAGGAAAGAAGCCCCCGCGCGTGAGCACGGGGACCGAGAGGCCGCAGGTTGTCGCCGTGGAACGACGTCCTGTCAATCAACGGACTGTGAAGGCCGCTGAAAAACCGACGAGTTTTCGGCTCGCCGACGCCGGCGGCCTCAGCTCTTCAGGCGATAGCCGGTGACGAACAGGCGCCAGCACCACAGGAACATGCCCGTGGTCAGCACGCCCATGCTGATCACGCCGATCAGGATCGAGCCGTCGGCGTGGCCGATGAAGCCGTAACGGAAGCCGTCGATCAGATAGAAGAACGGGTTGAAATGGCTGGCCGAGCGGAACGGCTCGGGCAGCTTGTCGACCAGATAGAAGGTGCCCGACAGGAAGGTCATGGGCATGATCAGGAAGTTGGTCACGGCCGCCAGTTGGTCGAACTTCTCGGCCCACAGGCCGGCCAATATGCCGGCCAGGCCCAGGATCAGCGAAGCCGTCACGGCGAAATAGACGATGGCCCAGGGGTGGGCCAGCTGCAGCCCCGCGCCCGGCAGCACGCCGATGACCAGGGCGGTGACGGCTCCGACCACGACGCCGCGCGTCGCCGCGCCCAGGGCGAAACCCAGGACCTGCTCCAGGGCCGACAGCGGCGGGGTCAGGAAGTCCGGCGTCAGGCCCATCATCTTGGCCTGGATCAGCGACGACGAGGAATTGGCGAAGGCGTTGTTCAGGATCGCCATCATGATCAGGCCCGGGGCCACGAAATGGCCGAAGGTCACCCCGCCCACGGCCGGCCGGCTGGCGCCCACGGCGACCACGAAGACCAGCATGTAGAGCAAGGTGGTGACCACCGGCGCGGCCACCGTCTGGGTGCCGACCTTCCAGAACCGGCGGATTTCGCGCTGATACAGCGTGGCGAACCCGGACCAATTCCAGCCGTGATAGTCACGCGGCTGCGGCGGAATGACGCTGTTGGCCATGTCTCTCATACGCTCAACCCGTTGTGTTGCTTGGCCATGTGCGCCCTGGGGCGCCTTTCCGCAAGCTTGGGCTTGCCGGAATCAACATCTTGTTTCTGTGGACAGAGTCGTTACCGCCTATTGTGCGCCTTAACACATTCTTTACGATATCTAGTAGGACGACCGCCGGCGGGGCGGTTTGAACACCAGATATGGGGTGAGGAGCGTGGGGACGCGCTTCACCTCCATCCAAACGGCGGAGACGGGTTATGAGCTGGACCGACGAACGGGTTTCGACCTTGAAGAAGCTCTGGCTGGACGGCCTTTCCGCCAGCCAGATCGCCAAACAACTGGGCGGCGTCACGCGCAACGCCGTCATCGGCAAGGTGCACCGCCTGGGCCTCTCGGGCCGCGCGGCCCCCTCGCAGCCGGCGCGTCCGGCGTTCAAGGCTCCGCGTCCGGCGCGTCCGGCCGCCCAGGCCATGCCGTCGGCGCCGCGTCGCGTGACGCCGGTCGAGGCGCCAACGTCGGTTCCGGCGGCCTCCGCCTCGACGCCGCCATCGCTGCCGGCCTTCCGGCATGAGGAGCCAGGCTCGGCCACCGTGCTGACCCTGGGCGCGCACATGTGCAAGTGGCCGATCGGCGATCCTTCGACGGACGGCTTCACCTTCTGCGGCCGTCGATCGTCGGACGGCCCCTACTGCATCGAGCACGCCCGCGTGGCCTACCAGCCGCAGCAGACCAAGAAGAAGGGCGGCGCCACCGAGCTCGCCCGTTCGCTTCGCCGCTACATCTAAGAACAACAAAAGTCTCTCAGGCGGCGGATCCCGGGGCGCTCACGCGCCCCGGGATTTTCCATTTCTCGGGGCGGTCTCGCGACTGCCCGGGATTTTCCATTTCCGGGGGACGTTCTAGATAGGACGCATGACGGACCTCGCGCCGAACGATTCCAACGCCCCGCCCTATTCGGTCTCCGAGCTGGCCTTCGCCCTGAAGCGGACGCTGGAGGACCGCTACGGCTTCGTGCGGCTGCGCGGGGAGCTGTCCAAGGTCACTCACCACGGCAACGGCCACGTCTACCTGACCATCAAGGACGACAAGTCCGCGATCGACGGCGTGGTCTGGAAGGGTAATGTCCGGGCCTTGAGCGTGCGGCCCGAGCATGGGCTCGAGGTCATCGTCACCGGCAAGATCACCACCTATCCGGCCGGCTCCCGCTACCAGATCGTCATCGACAGCATGGAAGCCGCCGGCGTCGGCGCGCTTCTGGCGCAACTCGAACGGCTGAAGGCCAAGCTGGCCGCCGAGGGCCTGTTCGCGCCCGAGCGCAAGAAGCCCCTGCCCTCGATGCCGGCCGTGGTCGGCGTCATCACCAGCCCGACCGGCGCGGTGATCCGCGACATTCTCCATCGCATCCGCGACCGCTGGCCCTGCCAGGTGCTGGTCTGGCCGTGCGTCGTCCAGGGTGACGCCGCCGCCGGCCAGGTCAGCGCGGCGATCCGGGGTTTCAACGCCATCCAACCCGGCGGCCCCGTGCCGCGCCCCGACATCCTGATCGTGGCGCGCGGCGGCGGTTCCGTTGAAGACCTCTGGGCCTTCAACGACGAGGGCCTGGCCCGCACCGTGGCCGAGGGGACCATCCCGCTGATCTCGGCGGTCGGTCACGAGACCGACACCACCCTGATCGACTTCGTCTCCGACCGTCGCGCCCCCACGCCCACGGCCGCCGCCGAAATGGCGACGCCGGTGCTGGCCGAACTGCGCGCCCTGATCTCGGACTTCGACCGCCGCCTGAACCGTTCGGGCGCGCGCCTGATCGAGGACCGCCGCACGCGCCTGGTCAGCGCCGCGCGCGGCCTGCCGCGTCCCGACGACATCCTGGCCCTGGCCCAGCAGCGCTTCGACATCGCCTCCGGACGCCTCGACGCGGCCCTGCACCGCAACACCACCGTCCACGCCCAGGCGCTGCTGAAGGTCACCGCCCGCCTGACGCCGGACGCCCTGCGCCGCCAGCACGCCGCCAAGGCCGACCGCGTGGCCGACCTTGGCCGCCGCCTGAACGCCTGCGGGACCCGCGCGCCGGAGCGCGCGGAGCAGCATGCGCGCTTGCCCTTGCTCTGGGAGCGCCTGCGGTCGGCCGGCCAGCGACGTCTCAGCCGCGCCGAAGACCAGCTCTCGTCGCTCGACAAGCTGCGCCAGTCGCTCAATCCTCGCCGACCGATGGAGCTGGGCTTCGCCTTGGTGCGCAAGGCCGACGGGACCATCATCCGCTCGTCCGCCGCCCTGGCCCTGGGCGACCACGTCTCGCTGCAATTCGCCGATGGCGAGCGCGAGGCGGTGATCGGCAATGAAGGGCCAGCCCCCTCCTCGGCGTCGCCGGTCCGTCCGACGCCCGCGCCGCCGCGCCCGAAGCCCACACCGCCGAAGACCGATCAGGGCGATCTGTTCTGAAGCCCCGCATTGGCGTAGAGTAAGAACCATGAACGCTTTCGATCGTGATCTCGGCAAGTCCGATGGCTTGGCCGTCCTGCACTATGGCGACGGTGAGTACGCCGTGCTCAGCCCGGGGCGCTTCGTGCTGTGCGCCATCACCAACAGGCAGATCCCGCTGGAGGGCCTGCGCTACTGGAGCCCCGAGCACCAGGAAGCCTATGCCGGTCCCGCCGAGGCGCTGAAGCGTTGGCAGGGAGCCTGAGCCGCCGCGCGGTCCTCGCCGCGCTTCCGCTCTCGGCCGCCCTGACGACGACAACCCGCGCCGCCGCGCCCGGCCTGTCGCTGACGGGCCAGTTCGTCCAGGGCGGCTACGCGGTGGGCCGCACCACGCCTCGCGCGGTGATCGATCTCGACGGCCAGGTGCTGACCACCGCCTCGGCGGAGGGCTGGTTCGTGATCGGCTTCGACCGCGATGCGCCGCCGACCAGCAAGATGACGATCACCACGCCCGACGGCTCGGCCTCCGACGAGCGGGCTGTCGCGATCGGCGACTTCGACATCCAGCGCATCAATGGCCTGCCGCCCGAACAGGTGACGCCGACCGACCCGGCGCTGCTGGAACGGATCACCGCCGAGAACCTGCGCAAGGTGGCCGGCTTCGCCAGCCAAGTCGACCTGGAGGGATTCCGCGACGGCTTCATACTTCCGGTTGCAGGCGCGCGGCGTTCAGCCCGGTTCGGCGGCCAGCGCATCCTCAACGGCGAGCCCAAACGTCCCCATTATGGGGTTGATCTGGCCACGCCCGTGGGCGCGCCGGTGCGTGCGCCGGCCGGCGGCCTGGTGTGTTTCGCCGAGACCGGATTGCACTACGAAGGCGGTCTCGTCCTGGTCGATCACGGCCAGGGCCTGGTCACCGCCTATCTTCACCTGTCGAAAATCCTTGTCCCGGCGGGCACTTACGTCAAGCAAGGTCAGATGATCGCCGAGACGGGAAAGGCAGGCCGGGCGACCGGGCCGCATCTGTGCTGGCGCATGAAGTGGCGCGGCCGCAATCTCGACCCGTCACTGCTGGTTGGCGCCGGCCCCTTCCGCGCTTGAGATTCTGGCATTTCGCCCCTGGCGCGAATTTCAATCCTTAGGTAGCTATGCCGCCGCATCGGGACATGGAGACGCGGGGGAGCGGCTTCGGGGTTCCGATCTTCCCGTATGATTTGAGGAGGCGGCTTCCGCATGTCGGCGGCGTTCGAAAAGCTGCGCTTTTTGCTGGTGGATGATAACCAGCACATCCGGTCGATCGTCTCCGCGATCCTCAAGGGCGTGGGCGTTCGGCACATCCGTGAAGCCATGGACGGGGCCGAGGGCCTGCAGATCCTGCGCGACTGGCAGACCGACATCGCCATCGTCGACTTCAAGATGACCCCCCTGGACGGGGTGCAGTTCACCCAGTTGGTCCGCAACTCGCCCGACAGCGTCGACCCGTTCCTGCCCGTCATCATGCTGACCGGCTTCGCCGAGCGTCACCGCGTGTTCGAGGCCCGCGACGCCGGGGTGACCGAGGTGGTGGTCAAGCCGGTGACGGCCCGCTCGCTGCTGGACCGGATCAACACGGTGATCTTCCACCCGCGGCCGTTCATCCGTTCGGGGGACTATTTCGGCCCCTGCCGCCGCCGTCGCGTCGACCCGCACTATAGCGGTCCATTCCGCCGCTCCGGCGAGAAGGACGCGCCCGCCGACACGCTGGAGATCTAGAGCCTGCTAAAGGGCTCTAGGCGCTGGCGTCCTGGGCCGCGCGTTCACGCTCGGCCAGTTCCGCATAGACCTCGTTCGGCCAGCGGCGGTGAACCCAGAACCACTCGGCCGGCCGCTCGCGGATGCGGTCTTCCATGAAGGCGTTGATCATCCGCACTCCGGCCTCGATGTCGGCCGTGCGGTTGCCCGTGTTGGGCGGGACGATCGGCGCATGCACCACCGCCCGGAACCGCGCGCCCTTCAACCGCTGCACGGACATCGGCTGCAGCACCGTGCCAAAACGGATCGCCATCCGCGTCGGGGCCGGCGCGGTGCGGGCGTCGTGGCCGAAGAACGGGGCCGCCACGCCGCTGTTGAACTTCTGATCGTTCATCAGGGCGACCGACCGTCCCTCCATCATGCCCTTCAGCAGTTCGCGGGACCCGTCGCCGCCCTTGGGCGCGAACAGGCGCACCCCGTAGCGGAAGCGGCTGTCGCGGATGCGCTTGTCGACATAGGGGTTGTTGGCCGCGCGATAGGTCATCTCGCAGATCACGCCGCTGTCGACGATGGCCGCGGGCATGACCTCCCAGTTCGACAGATGGCCTGACACGAACACCACCGGCGTCTTCTGTTCGGCGATCTGCGCCAGGCGCTCGGCATTGACCACCTCGACCCGGCCGGTGGACGGCAGGATCTTGTCCATCAACGGAAACTCGGCGAACGAGCGTCCCAGGCCCTCCCATTGCTCGTCCAGAATCCGCGCGTGCCAGGCGGCGTCCTTTTCCGGAAAGGCCAGCTTCAGATTGCGGGTCGCCACCTTGTGCGCGCCGCTGAGCGGCCCGAACGTGCGACCCAGCCAGCCGCCGAAGTCCGAAGCGCGATCCACGCCCATCAGACGCACGGCGCCGATAAAGAGGTCGAAGCCCAGGGCCTCCAACCGCCACAGAATGTCCTGAACCCAGGGCTGACGCTTATCCGACATAGGTCCTAAGTAGGCTGTCTCGCATATCTCGCGCAACGTCGTCCAGAGCGCGTTAGGCGGCGAAGCCGCGCGCGCTTTGGACCAACGCGCTCTCGCCCGGCACGCGACTTGCGGCTGTCAGCCCAGGCCGTTCCGTTTCGGGACGGCTCGAGAAAGCTAGGGGGCACGGCTTCCATGGGTAACGACATCGATACGCACCTGGGCAAACGCCTGCGTCGCCGCCGTCGTCTGCTGGGTTTGACCCAGCAACAACTGGCGGGCGCCGTCGGCGTGCGATTCCAGCAGATTCAAAAGTACGAGTGCGGCGCCAACCGCATCTCCGCCGCGCGTCTGTGGCAACTGTCCGAGGCCCTGGAAGTGCCGGTCGGCTACTTCTACGACGGCCTGTCGGACGTGCGCCGCGAGAGCGCCGGCGAGTCGGCCGAGGGCGGCGAAATGTTCGCTCGCAAGGAGACGCTGGACCTGATCCGCGCCTACTACCTGCTGGGCGAGCGTCCGCGCCGTCGCCTGCTGGACCTGGCCAAATCGCTGAACGGCGGCGGTCCCGAGCACGCTGACGCCTGACAACGGTAGCTTACGTGAGGCGGGGGCGCTAAACCCCCGCTCATGACGCTTTCCGCTGACCGGCTCACGGCGCTCGACGCCTTCATCATCGATCTGAACCGCGCGTCCGCGGATGCGATCTTGCCCCTGTTCCGGGCCGACCATGGCCTGGAGGACAAGGGAGCCGGCAAGAACCTCCCGCGCGACAGCCACGCGGCGTTCGACCCCGTGACCGAGGCCGACCGCGGCGCGGAAGCGGCGATCCGCAAGCTGATCGGCGAGCGGTTCCCCGAGCACGGCGTGATCGGCGAGGAGTACGGCGAGGACCGTCCGGACGCAGAGTTCGTCTGGGTGCTGGACCCGATCGACGGCACGCGCGCCTTCATCTCCGGCCTGCCGCTGTGGACCACCCTGGTTGGCCTGCGCCATCAGGGTCGCCCGGTGCTGGGCTCGATCGGCCAGCCCTATGTCGGCGAGCTGTTCATCGGCCACGCCGGCGGCTCGCGCCTGCTGGCGCAGGGTCGGGAGACGCCGATCAGGGTCCGCGAATGCGCCGACCTGACCGACGCCGTCATCGCCACCACCGATCCCGACGCCTGCTTCGACGGAGCCGAACGCGGCGCCTGGCTGCAGGTGCGCGCGGCCGCCAAGCTGGCCCGCCTGGGCTGCGACGCCTACGCCTACGCCATGGTCGCCATGGGCAAGATGGACATGGTCATCGAGGCCGGCCTCAAATCCTGGGACATCGAGGCCGCTATCCCCGTGATCGAGGGCGCCGGCGGCATCGTCACCAACTGGCGCGGCGAGCCGGTCGGCCCGAACGGCGGCCAGATGGTCATCTCGGGCGATCGCCGCCCGCTGGACGAGGCCCTGGTCAGTCTGAAGCGTTCGGCGAAATAAACGGCTCGCGCGGAGCGACCGGATCGACCGCCTCGTCGAAGGTCTTCCAGAACAGCGCCCGGCGGGGATCGGTCTCGATCAGGATCTCGTGGAACGCGCCCGGGACCTCGACATAGCGGCCCTTGGAGATGCGGCGGGCGATCGACTCCGCGTCGGCGTTCAGCACGCGGTTGTCCAGTTCGGCCCCGACGATGGTCACGGGGATCTGGATCTTCTCGACGCTCTTGCTTCCGCGCAACCAGGCGCAGGCCGAGATCGCGAAGTCGGCCCAGCCCCAGGTCATGCCGCCCAGGGCGATCTCAGGATCGGCCCTTAGCTGCGCCTGGTAGCGATCAAAGCGCGTCTCGTCATGGGTCAGGGCGTCGCCCTGGAAGGTCTGGACCAGCGGGTCGTAGGCGGCGGACACATAGTCGCCGGCCAGACCGACCCGCGACATCGTCCAGGCCAGGGGCCTGGCCAGCCAGGGCGGCACGCCCGCGGTGTTCAGGCCCAGCATCGGCGCGGACAGCACGGCGGCGTCGAAGCGGGTCTCGCCATGGGCCAGGGCCAGCATGGTCAGGCAGCCGCCCATCGAGTGGGAGACGGCGATCCACGGCCTGGGCATCCGCGCCTCGAACGTGTCGAGCAGCGCCTTGTGGTCGGAAATGAAGGTCTTGAAGCCCCGGGCATGGCCCCTGAGGCGGTCCGGCAGGCCGCGGGCCGACAGCCCCTGCCCTCGCCAGTCATGCTGCAGCACGGCGAAGCCGCGGCTCAGGAGGTCCTCGACGACCTCGAAATATTTCTCGAGCGGCTCGCTGCGTCCGGGGCTGACCACCACCGAACCTCGAACGGGACCGTCGGGGAAAAACGTCGCGGCGCGGAGGGTCGCCCCATCCGCGCCGCGAAACCATTCGGCCCCAGTCGAATTTGGGCCGTGATCGGGAACCGGAGCCTCGGGAATCGAGACCAGACGCGCCGGTTCTTCCGTCATCTCGGCCCGACGAATGTAACGATCCGGCTGGATCGGCACATTCGTCGGGTTTTCAACTTGACGCATTTTCTTGCGACGAACCGGCATCCACTTCGTCGGAAAATGCGCTAGCGCATCTTGGCGAACAGAGCGCCCATCTTGGGCTGCAGCGCCATGGCCACGCCCATGTCCGACAGCTTCAGCTTGCCGGTCATGACCGCCATGGTCGGGTCCAGCGAGCCGGCGCCCATGGCCAGCAGATCGTCCAGGCTGAGCGTCATGGTCAGGTCGGCGGGCTTGTCTTCGTTGGTCACCGAGCCGCCATCGATATGGATGACGCCGGCGTCCTTCAGATCAAACTTGAGGCTCTTGCCGAGACCGCTGTCGTCGCCCACGGCGCCCTTGATGCGATCGGTGATTTCCTGAAGCGTGGCCATGAGCGCGATCTCCCTCTGCGCGAAAAAGTGTGGCGGATAGCTAGACCGGGCCGTCCTGTTAAGTAAACACCGTTCAGACGACCCAGGGTCTTATTTCTTCCCGTCGTAGAACCCGACCTTAGTTGGCGTTTTTGTCAACTTTACCCGTACGGCGCCCTGATGATCGGCGGGACGGAAATAGGGCGTCCCTTCTGCCTGCGGCAGCGACGCGATGTGTCCATCGGCGAAGATCGCCACGCCGCCGTCGGCTTTGGGAAAGGCGACGCCGGTCATCTTAGGAGCCATGAAGGCCATCGGACCGGCGGCCTTGCCGATCACGGTGTTGGCCTCGTTGACCGTCGCGGCCAGCTCGCGGGCGTCATACTCGGCGGCCGGCTTCAGTTGAGCGCCAAAGTTCATCATCGAGCCCATCTTGGCGTCGGATGGCACGTCGAGAACCAGGGTCGGGTCGCCGTCGAGCTGAGACAAGGTCGGCAGGCTGTCGAAATAACCGTCGGCGTTGACCGGCAGCGGCGTGCGCGCGCCGTTCTTCTCCACCATGACGACCTTCAGGTTCGACGCGGGCTTGCCGTCGCGCTTGAGGGCGTAGGACAGCTTGACCCGCGCTCGTTCGGCGGCCGGAACCTTGAGATAGCGGTCCAGGAACGGCAGCACCTTGGAGGCCGGCGCGGTCTTCTCGGCCAAGGCGGGCGTGGAGGCGGCCAGGGCGGCGATCAGGATCAGCGAAGCGGCGCGTTTCATTTGGGCTTCACGAACTTGAGGGTCATGCGGTCGCTTTCGCCGATGGCGTCATATTTGGAATGGTCGAAGCCAGACTCGGCCGGCTCTCCACGGGGTGCGGAGAGGCGCGTCGGCGGCAGGGTCCAGACGCCGAACGGGTGGTCCTTTGTGTCCCTGGCGTTGGCGTTGATCTCGCTGGTCCCGGCCAGGACGAAGCCGGCCTCCCTGGCCATCTGGATCACGTAGTCCTGCTGCACATAGCCGTCGGCGGCCAGCACGTCCTGCACCCGGCCCGGCTCGCCGCGGTGCTCCTCGACGCCCAGGATTCCGCCTGGCTTCAGGGCCGCCAGGGCGTCCTTGAAGGCCTTCTCGGCGATGCCGCCGGCCATCCAGTTGTGCAGGTTGCGCAGGAACAGCACCAGATCCGCCGTCCCCGCCGGGGCCACCGGACCGCTGGTCGGGCCGAAGGCGGTGAAGGTCACCTCGCCGTAGATCTTCTTCTTTTCCGACAGCTTGCGACGGTAGGCCTCGACGATCTCCGCCGCGGCCGGCTCCGACGGATCGTCGGCCTGCAGCTCGGCTTCGTAGAGCTTGCCGTGGGTCTCGGCCAGGAAAGGCGCCAGGATGTCGGTGTACCAGCCCGCGCCGGGCCAGAACTCGACCACCGTCTGGCCGGGCTTCAGCCCCCAGAACTTCAGGGTTTCGACCGGATGGCGCCAGGCGTCGCGGGCGCGGTCGGCGGGCGGTCGCCAGTCGCCGGCCACGACCGCCTCGATGGTCGCCGGCCCGGCCTTCTGGGCCGCCTTGGCCTCGGTCTTGGACGGGTCGTTCTTCTTGCCGCAGGCCGAGAGTCCCAGCGCGCCAACGCTCGCCAGGACTCCTCGCCGCGACCAATACCGAGCTGGAAGCATCATTCCCCCGTAATGCAGCCAGCCTGCCAGCCGACCTTGACCAAAGTCAGGCGGGTCAAACCTAGGCGGGCTTGCGGAAGCGCAGGGTCATGCGGTCGCTCTCGCCGATCGCGTCGTACTTGGCGCGGTCGAAGTTCGGATTGGCCGGCTGGCCGCCCGGCGCGGTGCGCTTGGTCGGCGGCAAGGTCCAGACGCCGAAGGGGTGGTCCTTGGTGTCCTTGGGGTTGGCGTTGATCTCGGACTTGGCGTCCAGCTTGAAACCAGCTTTCTCGGCCAGGGCGATCACGGTGGCGGTGTTCAGATAGCCGTCGGCGCCGGCGTCCTTTTCCGAGCGCGGATCGGCGCGGTGATCCTCGACGGCCAGCACGCCGCCGGGCTTCAGCACGGCGAAGAAGTCGGCGAACACCTTGTCGGCCATGCCCGGCGCCTGGGTCCAGTTGTGGACGTTGCGGGCAGTCAGCACGAGATCGGCCGAACCGGGCGCGCCCAACGGGCCCGACTGGGCGCCGAAATTGACGAATTGCGGCTTGCCGTATCTGGCCATGTCGGCGAAGCGGGCCTCGAAGTCGGCGCGCCCCTTCTTGGCCCCTTCCGAGATCTTGGGGTTCGACAGATCGGCGACACCGGCGACGTAGGTCCCGCCGGTCGCCTTGGCGTAGGGAGCCAGGATCTCGGTCCAGTAGCCGCCGCCGGGCGAGATCTCGATCACGGTCTGTTTGGGCTTCAGGCCCCAGAAGGTCAGGCTCTCGACGGGGTGACGCGCGCCATCGCGGGCGACATCGCCGGCGGGACGGGTCGGCGAGGCGACGGCGGCCTTCAGGGCTTGATCAGTCGAGGCGAAGGCGGCGGGCGCGGCCAGGGTGATGGCGGCGGCGAGCAACAGCATGTGGCGGCGAAGCGGCATGGGGACGTGTCCTTCGGCATAACGGAGGCCGCGACCTTAGCCGGGGCGGCCGTTGCGTCAAACGATTCACGTTCTGCGAGCTTGCGCCCCCTTGAACCCGGGAATCCGCTCACCAACTATTTTCACGAAGGCGCTGGACACCCGGGCCTTCCGGACCACCTGGCGATGCCGATTTCGGGTCGCCGACGGGACGAAACATTCGAAGACCTTGCTTGAAGAGAAGGATCTGACCCTATGCGTACGATCGACCTTTCGCCCCTGTACCGCTCGCTCGTCGGCTTCGACCGCCTCGCAGACCAATTGGACGCCGCCGCCCGCACCGAAGCGGCCTCGGGCTATCCCCCCTACAACATCGAACGCACCGGCGAGAACGACTACCGCATCGAGATCGCGGTGGCCGGTTTCAAGCCAGACGAACTGACCGTCGAGGTGAAGGAAAACCTGCTGACCGTCACCGGCCGCAAAGCCGCCAATGACGGCGACGCCAAGCAGTACCTGCACCGCGGGCTCGCCGAGCGCAACTTCGAGCGCAAGTTCCAGCTGACCGACTACCTGATCGTCGAAGACGCCGATCTGTCGAACGGCCTGCTGTCGATCGCGCTGAAGCGTGAACTGCCGGAGGCCCTGAAGCCCCGTACGGTGGAGATCAAGTCGAAAGCCGCTTCGACCCTGATCGAAGGCGAAAAGGCCGCCTAACGGCGCGCCTCTCCCTAGTCTCCCTCAATCCCCTCTGAACTTGGGCGGCGCAGCGATGCGCCGCCTTTTTCCGTTCAGGGCAGCGAGAAATCCAGGCCCTGGACCTGGCTCAGATCCATGTCGCGGAAGCTGGCCTTGGCGATCCGCGCGCCGGTGAAGTCCGAGCCGCGCAGGTCGGCGCCGTCGAAGATGGCTTCGCTGAGATCGGCGGCCTGGACCATGGCGTAGCGCATGCGCGCGCCCTGCAGGTTCGACTGGGTCTGGCGCGCCGGCCCCAGCGGCAGCGGCGACAGGAAGGCCTGGCGCAGGTCCGCCTTGGTCAGGTTGGCGCCGGCCAACCGGGCGCCGCGCAGATCCGCCTTGGTCAGGTTGGCCATGCGCAGGTCGGCGTTCTGCAGGTTCGCACCCTGCAACTGGGCGCCCGAGAGATCCAGGCCCACCATGCAGGCGCCCTTGGCGCTCATCGCCGTCAGGCGCAGGCCCTTCAGCTTGTCGCCCAGTGGACGCAGGTCCTCGCCGTCCAGGCGGGCGGCCGCGCCCTCCTTGCCGCCGGTCTGGCACCAGCGCTGGTTGCCCAGGCAGCGATTGTAAAGCTCCTGAGCCTTGCCGATTGCCTCGCGGGTCACCGTGACCACCGCGCCGGTCATGCTGGCGCCGCTGGTGCGGGCCGTGGAGGTGTCGACCCCGGCCATCACCGCGCCCGACAGGTTCGCGCCTTCGAGATTGCAGCCCTTGACGTCGGCCCCGTCGAGGATGGCCCCGACCAGATTGGCTTCCTTGAGGTTCGCGCCCGCCAGCTTGGCGCCCCTCAGCGAGCAGTCGCTGAAGTCGGCCTTGAACGCGGAGACGCCCTCGAACTGCGAGCCGTCCAGGGTAGCTCCCGAGAAGTTGACCTCGTCCACCTCCCCCTGGCGGGTTTCGTGGCGCATGGTTTCGAGGCCCTTGCGGGGATGCGGGATGGCGATCTGGCCTTCGCGGAAGTCGGCCTGGGTCAGGTCGGCCTGGGCGAGGTTGGCGCCGCGCAGGCAGGCGCCGCGCAGATCCGCGCGGACCAGCGAGGCCTGTCGCATGTCGCTCTTGCGCAGGTCGCAGCCAAACAGGCTAGCGCGGTCCAGCTTGGTGCGGACCATGCGGCAATTTTCGAGGACGGAAGCGGTCAGGTCCGCGTCAGCCAGATTCCGGAACGACAGATCTAGGCCCGACAGCTGCATGAAGCGTAGGGAGGCGCGTTTGCCGCCCTGCTTGCCGGTAACGAATTTCTCGTGCGCCGTTACGATCATGTCGAGCTCGGCTTGGCTCAGGCGACGACGCCCGACCACGCTTTGCGCGGCGTTCATAACGTTGGTTCCCCGTTAGGTGCTTTTCTGAGTTACGCGCACTCTAGCGACGAGGGACGAGCGAAGCGTTAAGCATGCGTCCTTTTGTCGCGTTATTTTCTCAGATCACGTCGTCCAAGCCGCGCGCCGCCAGGCGGATCGCACCGGTCAGGTCGACGTCCTTGAGCTGAGCTCCGGTGAAGTTGGCGCGCGACACGTCCGCCCCGGCCATCCGGGCCTGGCGAAGGTCGGCGCGCGCCAGATCGGCGTTGGCCAGGATGGCGCCCGTCAGGTCCACTGGCAGCACGCGGTCGGCGGCGATCAGCAGCGGCCCCAGCTGGGCGTCGCGCAGGTCCGAGCCGGTCAGCTTGGCGCCCTTCAGCCGCGCGCCGCGCAGGTCGGCCCGGCGCAGGTTGCAGGCGCGCAGGTCGGCGCCGTCCAGCTGCGCGCCCTGCATCTGCACGCCTTCCATGTCGAGGCCGTAGAACACCGCGGCCTTGGCCGAGAGGGCCGTCAGGTTGAAGCCCCGCACCGAACGCAGATTGCGCAGGTCGGCCTTGTCGAACACCGACGGCTTGCCCTCGGCGCCGCCCGTGTCGATCCACCGCGCGTGGTCGGCGATCATCTGCTCGTACGGCAGGTCCGAGACGCTGGTGCCCGACGGCTTGTCGGTCAGGGCCCCTTCCAGATTGGTGTCGCTGATGTTCCACGACATGGTCTTGGCGCCGACCAGGATCGTGTTGCGCAGGTCGGCCCCGGCCAGATTGGCGCCCGACAGGTCGGCCCCGGCCAGGTTCGCCCCGTTGAAATTGGCCTGCTTGAGGTTGGCGCGGACCAGCTTGGCGTCCTTGAGGATCGCGTCGCTGAAGTCGGCCTTGGTGGCGACGATGCCCGACAGGCGCGAACGCTCGAGATTCGCGCCCGACAAGTTGGCGCCCTTGGCGTAGGCCTCGCGATGGACCGGCTCGATGACGCGATAGCCTTCCTTGCGGTCGGCGGCGGCGATGGAGCCTTCGCGCAGGTCGGACTCGAACATGTCGGCGCCGGTCAGGTTGGCGCCGCGCAGGCTGGAGCCGCGCAGGTCGGCGCGACGCATCGAGGCGTCCGTCAGGTCCGCTCCCTGCAGGTCCGCGCCGTAGAGATTGGCGTTGTCCAACTTGGTCTTGCGCAGGTCGCAGCCGACCATCATCGCGCCGGTGAAATCGGCGTCGCACAGATTGCGGCCGGTCATCGACAGGCCAGACAGATCGCAGAAAGCGAACACGGCGCGCGCGCCGCCCAGGCGGGCCGACCACAGGCGATCGTGCTTGGCGCAGATGACGTCGACATCATGCTGCGTCAGGCGCTTGTATTCCTGTGTCGTGCTGGCGGCGGCGCTCATGTCTGGCATGGAATCCCGGATAGGGGATCACCATGCGCAGAGCAAAATTAACGTCGTGTTTCCAAGGGTTTCTGGTGAAGCTTAGCCAGAATTTTACCCAACTTGGGGCAGAGCTTCCGCCCGGCTTTCGTCCAGGTAGCGAGCGCTGGTCGGCTTGAGCTGGTCGTCGAGCTCGATGACCAGCGGATTGCCCGTTGGGATCTCGACGCCGACGATCTTGTCGTTCGGCACGTTGAACAGATGCTTGACGATAGCCCGCAGCGAATTGCCGTGGGCCGCGATCAGGACCGTCTCGCCGGCCTTCAGGTGCGGGGCGATATCGCTTTCCCAGTAGGGCAGAACGCGCACCAGGGTCGTGGCCAGGCTCTCGGTCGACGGCAGATCGGCGCCCTTGTAGCGACGGTCCTTGCTGAAGTCGTACTCGCCGCCCGCGGCCAGCTCCGGCGGCGGGATGTCATACGAGCGGCGCCAGACGGTGACCTGCTCGACACCGTGCTTCTCGGCCGTCTCGGCCTTGTTCAGGCCCGTCAGGCCGCCGTAGTGACGCTCGTTCAGACGCCAGTCCTTGGTCACCGGCACGAAGCTCTGCTTGGCGGCGTCCAGGGCCAGATTGCCGGTGCGAATGGCCCGGGTCTGGACCGAGGTGAAGGCGTGGTCGATCTGGATGCCGGCGGCCTTGATCAGTTCGCCGCCCTTCTTGGCCTGGGCCTCGCCCTCGGCGGTCAGGTCGACGTCGACCCAGCCCGTGAAGCGATTTTCCAGGTTCCACTGGCTCTGGCCATGGCGGAGCAGGACGAGGGTCGGCATCGGGCGGCTTCCTTCGCGGATCGGGGAGGTATGGGCGCGGGCTAAGGCTCCGCGGCCGCAGCGTCAAGCGCGGAGCAAGGCGCGATACGTCCGCCTCCCTCCTCTTCCCCCTCCCCCGCGCCGCGGCGCATGCTATAGGCGGGCCATGCCTGATCGCATTTTCATGCCGCTGATGGGACTGGTCGCCGCCGCGCTGATCGCCCTGTCCCTCGTCTGGCCGCAAGGCCAGGGCGCCCGTTCCTGGGGTCCGTTCGGCCACACGCCCGTGCAGCAGACGCCGGAGATGAAGGCCCGGATCCAAAAGGAGAAGGACGCCGCGATCCGCCGCGACCAGGCCGCCAAGAAGGCTGTCGAGGCCGTGGGCCAGATGCCGACCCAGGCGCCGCCGCCCGTTCCGCCCCAGGCCCCGCCCCAGGCCCCGCAATGAGCGCTTTCGACGCCGTCGCGGTCGGCCGTCGCGTGCTGAGCAGGGAGGCCGACGCGCTCAACACCCTGGCCGAGTCGCTGGGCGAGACCTTCGTCCGCGCGGTCGAGGCCGTGTTCGACGCCAAGGGCCGGGTCGTCTGCACCGGCATGGGCAAGTCTGGCCACGTGGCGCGCAAGATCGCCGCCACCCTGGCCTCGACCGGCACCTCGGCCATGTTCGTCCACCCGGCCGAAGCCAGCCATGGCGACCTCGGCATGATCGGTCCCGACGACGTGATCCTGGCCCTGTCGAAGTCGGGCGCGGGGCGCGAGCTCTCCGACACCCTGGCCTACGCCAAGCGCTTTTCGATCCCGCTGGTGGCCATGACCGCCGTGGCCGACAGCCCGCTGGGCCAGGCGGCGGACATCCTGCTGCTGCTGCCCGACGCGCCGGAGGCCACGGCCGAGGTCAATGCGCCGACCACGTCGACGACCCTACAGATCGCTCTAGGCGACGCCCTGGCCGTGGCCTTGCTGGAGCGGCGAGGCTTCACGGCCAGCGACTTCCGCGTCTTCCACCCAGGCGGCAAGCTGGGCGCCATGTTGCGCACCGTCGCCGACCTGATGCATGGGCAGGACGAGCTGCCGCTGATCAGCGCCGACGCGGCCATGCCCGACGCCCTGCTGGTGATGAGCGAGAAGCGCTTCGGCGCGGTCGGCGTCGTCGACGACGCGGGCCTGCTGACCGGCCTGATCACCGACGGCGACCTGCGCCGGCACATGGACGGCCTTCTTCAGCACACGGCCGGCCAGGTCATGACCCAGCATCCGCTGATCATCGCGCCTGGCGCCCTGGCCGCCGAGGCGCTGAAGGTCATGAACGAGCGCCGCATCACCGTGCTGTTCGTGGTCGACGCCGGACGCCCAGTCGGCGTGCTGCATGTTCACGACCTACTCCGGGCCGGCGTGATCTAGGTCACATTCGACTTTATCGAACTTTGTCATGTGAACGCGCTAGTCGCCCGGTCTCTGGGCGGCTAAAGCCACGTCACCTAAACTGAAGCGAGCTTTCGATGTTCTCCGCGCCGCGCTCCGACCTCGTCCCGAATACCGCCGCCTACGAGAACGAGCCGTTGGTCAAGGCGACCGGCTTTCGCGAGTACGACGCGCGCTGGCTGTTCGGGCCCGAGATCAACCTTCTGGGCGTTCAGGCGCTGGGCCTGGGTCTCGGCACCTACATCCACGAACTGGGTCAGTCGAAGATCGTGGTCGGCCACGACTTCCGCTCGTACTCGACCTCGATCAAGAACGCCCTGATGCTGGGCCTGATCAGCGCCGGCTGCGAGGTCCACGACATCGGCCTGGCCCTGTCGCCGACCGCCTATTTCGCCCAGTTCGACCTCGACATCCCCTGCGTGGCCATGGTCACCGCCAGCCACAACGAGAACGGCTGGACCGGCGTGAAGATGGGCGCCCAGCGTCCGCTGACCTTCGGCCCCGACGAGATGAGCCGCCTGAAGGCCATCGTGCTGGGCGCCGAGTTCGTCGAGCGCGACGGCGGCAAGCTGATCCGCGTCCAAGGCGAGGCCCAGCGCTATATCGACGACGTCGCCAAGCGCGCCAGCATCACCCGCCCCCTCAAGGTCGTCGCCGCCTGCGGCAACGGCACGGCCGGCGCCTTCGTGGTCGAGGCCCTGCAGAAGATGGGCGTGGCCGAGGTCGTGCCGATGGACACCGACCTCGACTTCAACTTCCCGAAATACAATCCCAACCCCGAAGACGCCGAGATGCTGCACGCGATGGCCCACGCCGTCCGTGAGACCAAGGCGGACCTGGCCTTTGGCTTCGACGGCGACGGCGACCGCTGCGGCGTGGTCGACGACGAGGGCGAGGAGATCTTCGCCGACAAGATCGGCCTGATGCTGGCCCGCGACCTAGCCCCGCTGCATCCGGGCGCGACCTTCGTGGTCGACGTCAAGTCGACCGGCCTCTACGCCACCGACCCGATCCTGGCCGCCCACGGCTGCAAGGTCATCTACTGGAAGACCGGCCACAGCTATATCAAGCGCAAGAGCGCCGAGCTGGGGGCCCTGGCCGGCTTCGAGAAGAGCGGCCACTTCTTCATGAACGGCGAGCTGGGCTACGGCTACGACTGCGGCCTGACCGCCGGCGCCGCCATCCTGGCCATGCTGGACCGCAATCCGGGCGTGAAGCTGTCGGACATGCGCAAGGCCCTGCCGGTGGCCTTCACGTCGCTGACCATGAGCCCGCACTGCGGCGACGAGGTAAAGTACGGCGTGGTCGCCGACGTGGTGAAGGAATACGAGGACCTGTTCGCCACCGGCGGCTCGATCCTGGGCCGCAAGATCACCGAGGTGATCACGGTCAACGGCGTCCGCGTCCACCTGGAAGACGGCTCGTGGGTCCTGGTCCGCGCCTCGTCAAACAAGCCCGAGGTCGTGGTGGTCGTCGAGAGCACCCAGTCCGAGGACGACATGCGCGCCCTGTTCCGCCAGGAAGTGAAGCCCCGCCTGGGCGACCGGGTCGGCAAGTACAATCAGGAAATCTGACCGGTTCTAACGGCTTAACGAGAAAGGGCCGGCGCATCAGCGCCGGCCCTTTGTCATTGGACGTTCAACCGCCGGAGATCAGACGTCCTTATCAAGACGTCTTGGTGCCCCGTTGCGCGACGGTATCCACGCGCTTCAGGGGCGGCGGGCCGCCGGTCGAGCGGGGGTCGTTCAGTCCGCGCAGGGGCGAGGGCAGCGTGCCTGAATAGGTTTTCATCGCGGCGTCGCCTTGGACGGGCGGTGCGACGCGCGGGCGCGGCTCGGCGACACGATGAAGAAACGGAAGATGGGAAGCATCAGCGCCGCCGCGGCGACGCAGGCGACCGAAAGCTGGAAAAGCCAGATCATTGAGGAAGTCTCATACGTCGCCAAGTCCGAGCGTTGACCGCGATGCGGTTCGCTCCCGACGGCGACTGAACTTTCATATGGGGAGCGAAGGCCCAGTTTATCAGGGGCGCCGCGAAATATGTCGGAACCGGCCGATCGGCTGGCGCGGAAAGCGGCGGCGGGTTAGGTCACCGCCATGATCAAGCTCCGCCCCTCGCGTCCGGAAGACGGCGCTCGCGTCGTCGAGATCTGGGCCGCCGCCGTCGACGCCACCCATGACTTTCTAACGCTGGAGGACCGGGCCGCGATCGGTCGCGACGTCGAGCGCTTCCTGCCGACCGCGCCGCTGATGCTGGCCGTCGACGACCGCGATCGACCGCTGGGCTTCATGCTGATCGTCGACAGCCACATGGAGGCCCTGTTCATCGATCCCCAGCATCGCGGAGCCGGCGTCGGCGCCATGATGATCGACTACGCCCTGGCGGTTCACCCGGTCCTGACCACCGACGTCAACGAGCAGAACGCCCAGGCCGTCGGCTTTTACGAGCACATGGGCTTCGAACGCATCGGCTGGTCGGCCACCGACGGCCAGGGCCGCCCCTACCCGCTGATCCATCTGCGCTTTGGCGTCTGATCGCTTTGGTGGTTGGGGCGATTTCGGCTTAGCTGCGTGACGTCAAACACGAGTCGTCCCATGCGCCGTCTGCTCACCGCCCTTGCCCTGATCCTGGCGCCCGGCCTCGCGCTCGCCGCCCAGCCCGTGCTGCTGAAGCCCGCCCGGGTCTGGACGGCCGAGAACGCCGGCCCGCCGCGCGAGGGCTGGGCCGTGCTGGTCAAGGACGGCAAGATCGCCGCCGTGGGCCCCGCCGCGCAGATCGACGCCGCGGGCGCGGAGATCGTCGACCTGCCCGGCGCAACCGTGATCCCCGGCCTGATGGACCTGCACAGCCATCTCTTCCTGCATCCCTATAACGAGACCCTGTGGGACGATCAGGTGCTGAAGGAGACGCCGACCTATCGCACGCTGCGGGCGGCGGTGCAGGCCAAGGCGACGCTGGAGGCCGGCTTCACCACCCTGCGAGATCTCGGCACCGAGGGCGTCGGCGCGGCGGACGTTCCGCTGCGCAAGGCGATCAATGACGGCCTGATCCCGGGTCCGCGCCTGTTCGTGGCGACCAAGGCGATCGTGGCCACCGGCTCGTACGGCCCGGCCCGCAAGAACTACAATCCCGAAGCCGAGCTGCCCCAGGGCGCGCAGGAAGTCAGCGGCGTGTCCGAGGTGATCAAGGCCGTGCGCGAGCAGGCCGGCGCCGGCGCGGACTGGATCAAGGTCTACGCCGACTACCGCGTCGGTCCAGACGGCTCGACCCAGCCGACCTTCTCGATCGAGGAGTTGAAGGCCCTGGTCGACGCGGCCCATTCCAGCGGCCGGCCGGTCTCGGCCCACGCCTCCAGCGACGAAGGCATGCGCCGGGCGATCGTGGCGGGCGTCGACACCATCGAGCATGGCTATGGCGGCAGCGACGCCACCTTCAAGCTGATGGCCGAGAAGGGCGTCGTGTTCTTCCCGACCCTGACGGCGGTGGAGAGCACCTCGAGCTATTTCGGCGGCTATGTCGCCGGCAAGACCCCGCCGACCGCCGCCATGGTCAACGCCGAGCGCGCCTTCAAGTTGGCGGTGAAGAACGGCGTCACCATCGGCATGGGCAGCGACGTCGGCGTCTTCAGGCACGGCGACAACGCCCGCGAACTCGTCTGGCTGGTCAAGGAGGGCATGAGCCCCGCGCAGGCCCTGCTGGCCGCCACCGCCGTCGACGCCAAGGTGCTGGGCCGGGCCAATGACCTCGGCCAGCTGAAGCCCGGCTACCTCGCCGACATCGTGGCGGTGAAGGGCGATCCGACCCGGACGATCGAGGCTACCCAGGACGTCCTCTTCGTCATGAAGGGCGGCCAGATCGTGCGGCGGCCGTGATGCGCCTGGTCCCCGCCCTGCTGTTGCTGACCCTGGCCGGCCCGGCGCTCGCCGAAGCCGACCCAGGCACGCTGCAGCAGCACGACACCTTCCGCGACGCCGCCACCGCGCCGCTGGAGGACCTGAACCTCAAGCGGAAGTCGATCCCGCCGGTCCTGGCCCGGGCGGTCACCGATCCCTACGACCTCACGGGCCTGACCCGCCGCCCGACGACCGCTCGCGCGGCAAGAAGGTCGCCGACGCGGCCTATGGCGCCGGGGTGGCCGGGGTCCGCGACACGACCCACGACCTGCTGCCGTTCCGTGGCTGGATCCGTCGCCTGACCGGCGCGGCCAAGCACGATCGGGCCATCGCCAAGGCCATCCAGTCCGGCGGCGTGCGGCGCGGCTATCTGAAGGGCGTTGGCATGAGGATGAATTGCGCCCCGCCGGCCGCGCCCAGCTGGTTCACGCCGGTCGAGAGCAAGCCGCCGCCTCCAGCCAGGCCCGTCAGCGTGTTCGAGAACTTCCTGGCGTGGTGCGGCGAGGTCGTGGCGTGGCTGAAGAGCCTGATCGGCTGACCTCAGGCGGACTCCAGCATCGCCAGGACTTCGGCGACCAGCTTGGGACCATCGAACGGCTTCATCACATAGCCCTTGGCGCCCAGTTGCATGGCCTGCACGATGCGGTCCAGGCGGCCGTCGCCGGTCAGCATCAGCACCGGGATGTCGGCGGCTTCCGACTCCTTCAGCGCCTTCAGGGCGTCTAGCCCGCTCTGACCGGGGATACGCACGTCCAGCAGGATGGCGTCGGGCCGGCGCGCGGGGATCGCCGCCATCAGCCGGTCGGCGGCCGGAAAGCCCACCACCTCAAGCCCGTCGCGGGCCAGATAGGCCTCGACCAACTCGAGCGTCGCCGCGTCGTCGTCGGCGACATAGATCAGAGGAACACGTCTGGACATCGAGCCAACGGCCTACGCGGTTTCGGATATCTGTTAAAGACTTCCCGTTTCGCGATCACAATTCAAATGAAGGCCGCTGGAAGGGCTTCCACCCTTGGGGCCGAGCGGCTGGGCCGCTAAGCAGAGGCAGTTTCGCCTCGGAGTCGCCATGCGTCCGTCCTTTCCTTCCTTGGCCGCCCTCGTCCTGGCCTGCCTGTTCCTCGTTGGCGCGCCGGCCATGGCGCAAAGATTGGACGAGACCCCCCGCGTGGCGGTGATCTCGGCCTTCCCGCCCGAAATCGGCGCGCTGAACGCCGCGACCAGCGAGCAGAAGACCTTCGACATCCACGGCGTCCGCTTCACGACGGGTCAGCTCGAGGGCAAGCCGGTCGTGGTGTTCCTCAGCGGCGTGTCGATGGTCAACGCGGCCATGACCACCCAGATGGCGCTGGACCGCTTCAACATCACCCGCATCGTATTCTCCGGCATCGCCGGCGGCGTCGACGAGGGTCTGGACATCGGTGACGTCGTAGTCGCCGACCAGTGGGCCCAGAACCTGGAAAGCGCCTTCGCCCGCGAGACGGACAAGGGCTTCGAGGTCTCGCCCGCCATCCGCAACAGTCCGCTCGCCAACTTCGGGATGATCTATCCGCGCGCGATCATCCTGCCGGGGACCGACCTGTCGGCGCCGGCCCGCGTCTGGTTCCCGGCCGATCCGTCCCTGCTGGCCACCGCCCGCAAGGTCGCCGCCGAGGTCGCTTTGCAACGCTGCGCCGTCGACAAGTGCCTGGTCCATCCGCCCAAGGTGGTGGTGGGCGGCAACGGCGTCTCGGCCCCGGTGTTCCTCGACAACGCCGGCTACCGCAAATACCTGCGCGCGACCTTCGAGGCTCGCGTCGTGGACATGGAGAGCGCCGCCGTCGCCCACGTGGCCCTGGTCAACGCAACCCCGTTCATCGCCTTCCGCAGCCTGTCGGACCTAGCTGGCGGCGGGGCGGGGGCGAACGAGATGCACACCTTCATGGCTCTCGCCTCGGACAACTCCGCGACCGTGGTGAAGGCCTTCGTCAAGGCGCTGCCGAACTAGGCCCGGATCGCTAGGGCTCCGTTTGCGTTCCTTGCGGACAACACGGAGCTTTACCCATGACCCTGCAACGTCCCCTCGCCTTCGCCCTGGCCTCGATGATCGCGCTGACGACCTTGAGCGCCTGCGACAAGGAAGCCGGCCGCAAGCAGGAAACGATCGGCAAGGTCGAGTCCGGCGTCGGCGAGGTCGTCGGCGACAAGGACCTGAAGAACGAAGGCAAGAAGGACAAGGTCGCCGGCAACCTGAAGCAGGGCGAGCTGAAGGACGCCGTCAAGGACGCCAAGAAGTAGCGACGAGTGGCCCGCCCTCGCCCTTCGACAGGCTCAGGGTGAGGGCTACTCCGCGCCAAACCTCACCCTGAGCTTGCCGAAGGGCGAGGTTTCGACTCATCAACGCGTCCCGAACGTCCGGTCGCCGGCGTCGCCCAGGCCCGGCACGATGTAGCCGTGCTCGTTCAGCGTCGCGTCGACCGCCGCCGTCCAGATCGGCACGTCGGGGTGCGCGGCCTGCAGCGCCTCGACGCCCGGCTGGGCCGCCAGCAGGCAGACGAAGCGCAGATTGGCGACGCCGGCGGCCTTCAGCCGCGAGATCGCCGCGATGGCCGAATGGCCCGTGGCCAGCATCGGATCGACGACGATGACCAGGCGGCCGGCGATGTCCTCCGGCGCCTTGAAATAGTACTCGACCGCCTCCAGCGTCTCGTGATCGCGGTAGAGGCCGATATGGGCCACGCGCGCCGACGGCACCAGGTCCAGCATCCCTTCGCACATCCCCAGCCCCGCGCGCAGGATCGGGGCGAAGACCAGCTTCTTGCCGGCGATCTCATAGGCCGTGGTCGGGGCGACCGGCGTCTCGATCTGGACCGCATCCATCGGCAGGTCGCGGGTGATCTCGTAGCAGATCAGGGTCGCGACCTCGCGCATCAGGGCCCGGAAGGTCTTCGTCGAGGTCCGCTTGTCCCGCATCTTGGTCAGCTTGTGCTGGACGAGCGGGTGGCTGACGACGGTGACCTGGGACATGAGCGCGCTCGCTTTGGAAATATCCTCCGGTCCTAGGCCAGTTGGTCGCCGATCGGCAAGCTGCGGATGCGCTTGCCGGTGGCGGCGAAGATGGCGTTGCACAGCGCCGCCGGGGTCGGCGGATAGGCCGGCTCGCCCAGGCCGGTCGGATTGTTGTCCGACAGCTTGAAGTGCACCTCGACGTCCGGCGCGTCGGCCATGCGCAGCAGCGGGAAGGTGTTGAAATTGCCCTGCTTGGCCGCGCCGTTCTCGAAGGTGATCTCCTGGCGCAGGGTCGAGCCGATGGCGTCGAGGATCGAGCCCTGCATCTGCTGCTCGGCCCCGTTCGGATTGACGATCTGGCGGCCGACGTCGGCGGCGGCCCAGACCTTGTCGATCTTCAGCGCGCCGTCCTTGACCGTCACCTGCATGACCACCGCCACATAGCCCAGGTGGCTGTAGTGGCAGGCCACGCCCAGGCCCGAGCCCTTGGGCAGCGCCCGGCCCCAGCCGGACTTCTCGGCCACGAGGTCCAGAACCCCGCGCATCCGGCCGGTGTGGAAGCTGTCGCCCTTGCCCGGCTCGCCCAGCAGACGCGGCTCGCCCAGGAGTTCGCGACGGAACACGACCGGGTCCTTGCCGGCGGCGACGGCCAGTTCGTCGGTGAAGCTCTGCAGCACGAAGCCGAAGGCGTTGTTGCCCGGCGCCCGCAGCGGCCCGGTCGGCACGCCCAGCGGCATGACCGAGACGTCGACGCGGTAGTTGTCCACCGCCCGGCACGGGAACTGGGTGGCGTTGAAGCCGCAGCTGGGCGCGAACTTGTCGCCCTCGCCGAAGCTGACGAAGTGGTCCTTCCAGGCCGTGACCTTGCCGGAGGCGTCCAGGCCGGCGGTCAGGTTGTGCCAGGCCCCCGGACGGTAGAAGTCGTGGCGCGTGTCGTCCTCGCGCGTCCAGATCAGCTTGATGGGCGCGCCGACCTTGGCGGCGATCGCCGCGGCCTCGACCATGTAGTCGTTGTTCAGCCGCCGGCCGAAACCGCCGCCGCCTCGGACGAGGTGGATAGTGATCGCCTCCTCCGGCACGTTCAGGGCGGCGGCGACTAGCTTGCGACCGGGCTCGGGGTTCTGGGTCGGGGCCCAGATCTCGACCTTGCCGTCCTTGACGCTGGCGGTGCAGTTCTGCGGCTCCAGCGGCGCGTGGGCGATGAAGGGATAGCTGTAGGCGGCGCTGACGACCTTGGCCGCGCCCTTCAAGGCCGCGTCGACATCGCCGTCCGAACGGTCGGTGCGCTGCGGCGGGGCCTTGGCCAACTCGGCGGCCTTGGCGGCGAAGCCGGCGCTGGACTGGCCGGCGGTGGGGTGCTGGGCCCACTGGATCTCCAGGGCGTTGCGGCCCTTGCGCGCCGCCCACCAGCTGTCGGCCACCACCGCCACGCCGGGCAGCAGGCCGTTGAGGTTGGTCCCGCCCTCGATGATGAAGGCGTCGCGTACACCCTTGACCGCCTTGGCCGGGGCGAGGTCGACGCTGGCCACCTTGGCCCCATAGACCGGCGCCTTGACGAAGGTGGCGAACAGCATGCCGGGCACAACGATATCGACGCCGTACAGCGGCTGGCCCGTGGTGATGGCGTCGAGGTTCTGGCTCTTGTGGCTCTGGCCGATGATCCGGAAGGCCTTCGGATCCTTCAGGACCAGGGTCTTGGGATCGGGCGGCGTGAGGGCGGCGGCGGCTTCCGCCAGATCGCCATAGGACGCGCGGTTCTTGCCCGAGACGACGAAGCCCGGCTCGGTCTTGCAGCTATCGACCGGAACGTTCCAGCGCGCGGCGGCGGCCTGGATCAGCAGCGCCCGCACGGTCGCGCCGACGCGGCGCAGGCCGTCATATTCCAGGGTCGTGGCCATGCTGCCGCCGGCCACCTGGCGGCCATAGACCTTGGCGTCGGCCAGGGCCTGCTCGACCGTCACGGCCGACCACTCGACGTCCAGCTCCTCGGTGATCAGCATCGGCAGGGCGGTCTTGATGCCCTGCCCGACCTCCGGGACCTTCGAAGCGATCGTCACCTTGCCGTCCGGGGCGATGCGGACATAGGCGTTGATCTGCTTGGCCTCGGCCGCATGCCCCACGGCGGCCATGGTGAAGCTCAGCAGCAGGCCGCCGCCGGCGGCCGCGCCGCTCTTGAGGACGAAGCGGCGAGTGAGATCGCGCGGGAATTCGCCATCCATGATCAGACCTCCACCTGGCCGGACGCGGCCTTGATCGCCTTCTTGACCCGCAGATAGGTCGCGCAGCGGCAGAGGTTGCCGTTCATGGCCGCCTCGATGTCAGCGTCGGTCGGCTTGGGCTTGGCGGTCAGCAGCGCCGTGGCCGACATGATCTGGCCCGCCTGGCAGTAGCCGCACTGCGGCACGTCGATCGCCTTCCAGGCCTCCTGAACCTTGGCCCCGACAGGATTTTTGCCGACGCCTTCGATCGTGGTCACCGCCCGATCCCCCACCCGGCTGACCGGCGTGACGCAGGACCGGACCGGCGCGCCGTTCAGGTGCACCGTACAGGCCCCGCACAGGGCCGCCCCGCAGCCGAACTTGGCTCCGACCAGGCCCAGCGTGTCGCGCAGCACCCACAGCAGCGGGGTGTCGCCGTCGACATCGGCTGTCCGGGTCTCTCCATTGACGGTCAGCGTGAAGGCCATGACACGGCTCCGATCCCGATTGAACGGGCGTGATCCTGCCTGAGGGAAGCTCCGCGCGCGAGCCCAGCCAGCCAAAAATATCGAACGAATTTGACACCCGCCCACGCGCGTGGTTTTCCCTCGCCCCCGGAGAATCAATCCGTTTACAGACGATATTCACTAGGGCGGCTCCGCACGCGGAGCGCGTGAGCGAGTTGTCGCACCGACGTTCAACGCGACGACTCGGGCGACAGCAGCCATTATTCTGCGGGTCCGACGGACCACGCGGTTCGCGGACTTGGGATTGGGGTGACGTGGCGAGGTCGAGCGGCAAGGCGGGAACGGGCAAAACAGGGGGCGACGGCAAGCGCCGTCAGGTCGCGGCCCTGCCCTGGCGGGGCGAGGGCGAGGCCCTGCGCGTCTTGCTGGTCTCGTCGCGCGAGACCCGCCGCTGGGTGATCCCCAAGGGCTGGCCGATGAGGGACAAGACCGACTCGGCCGCCGCCGCCCAGGAAGCCTATGAGGAGGCCGGCCTGGTGGGCGTGATCGCCGACCAGCCGATCGGCGAGTACGAGTACCTCAAGAAGCTGAAAAGCGGCGCGGCGCGGATGGTCAAGGTCGACGTCTATACGCTCGAGGTCACCGGCGAACTCCAAGCCTGGCCGGAGAAGGGCCAGCGCACGCTGGACTGGATGACCCCGGTCGAGGCCGCCCTCGCCGTCCAGGAGCCCGCGCTGCGCGACCTGATCGCCAACTTCGCCGGCGTCGCCCTGCCCGAGGAGGAGCGCCCGGCGTTCGACCCGGCGCCGACGCCCGCGCGCGTCGCCTTCCAGCGCCTGCGCCGCCGCGTGACGGCGCTGTGGGGCCGCTACAGCCGCTGATCCAACCCAAGCAAACGCCTGTGGACAACGCCGTTCGTCACGCATAATGTTCCCATTATGTTCTACCCCGGCGAGGTCCCATGCAGCTGTCCCTAGGCCTGGCCCGGTCGCCGCTGGAAAGCGTGCGCGACGCCCTTCTCTGTGAGTTCGGCCCGCAGCGACCTGTCGCGCGCATGGATCCGATCTCGCAACTGGTGAAGTCGTCGATCAGCGGCCGCACCCTGGACGCCGTCTCGTGGGCGGCCTTCCTGCGCCTGCGGGCCGAGTTCAAGTGCTGGGAGGACCTGGCCCAGGCGCCGGTCGCGGCCGTGGCCCGGATCATCGACGATGTCGCCTTCCCCGCCGACAAGGCCCGTCACCTGACCACCGCCCTGAAGATGATCCAGGCCAAGGTCGGCTGGCTGTCGCTGAACCACCTGAAGACCCTGGAGGTCGATCAGGCCCGCTGGGAGCTGCAGGCCCTGCCCGGCGTGGGCGTCAAGGTCGCCGCCTGCGTGCTGAACTTCAGCGACTTGGCCATGCGCAGCCTGGTGGTCGACACCCACGTCCACCGCGTCGCCAAGCGCATCGGCCTGGTCGGCGCGGGCGACACGGCTCAGGCCTATCACACGCTGATGGCCCTGGCGCCGGACACGTGGACCGCCGACGACCTGTTCGAACTGCACTGGCTGCTGAAGCGGGGCCTGGGCCAGATGCTGTGTCCGCACGAGGGGCCGAAGTGCGGGGCGTGCCCGATCAAGTCGATGTGCGCCAAGACGGGGGTGGGTCACAGCGCCGATGTGTTGGCCTGGCGACCGCGGGACTGAACCCAGGTCTCATAAAGGAGGGTTTTGCGGTCGTTCCTGGTCGGTCACGGATGCCGCTAGCGATGGGTGCTTCCGACCCTAGTCGGTAGTTCGATAGGTCGCTTCAGGCCCCGCCCCCTACTTGAACGTGGGGAACTGAGACAGGGTTGGGCGAGTCGATACTACTTGGGCTCGCTGAATCACGGCGGGTTTGTCAGGAGGGTCAAATGACCCAATTCAACTTCAGGCTTGAAGGCTTCGGCGGTCAAGCCGGAGCCTTCGTCCGATGCCTAGATTTTTGGGGTGAAGCTCGATGGACCGCCGAGGTCTCGCCCAGCATTGTCAGCGTCGATGATCGGCACCTCGCACTTCAGTCAGCCAACTGCCTCAGGCTGCTGACCGACGAAGAGTTCGACGCGCTCGATCCTCAGCCTTCGCTGATCTGACTACCGAGGGCCCTGTCGAAAGCAGGGCCCCCACACTCCTACATCTTGGTCCGCTTCCGGCGAGGGCGCTGATTTCCGACTTCAGCCCAGCCCTGACGCTCGACGCGAGCGGCCCTACCGCCTCACCCCCAGCTCCGTGAACGTCTTCGTCCCGATTGGGTAGCGGCGATAGTCGCGGTAGTCGAAGTGCCACCACTCCTCGGGATAGACGGTGAAGCCCTCGGCCTCCATCGCCTGACGCAGGATCGCGCGCCGGGCCCGCTGCGCCGTCGTGCCGCCTACGAAGTCGGCGTAGGAGCGGGTCGAGAACTCGTCGTAGCGCCCGGGCATCTCGACGGCCTGGCCGGTCTTGAGGTCGTAGAGGGTCAGGTCCACCGCGCAGCCGCGGTTGTGACGCGAGCCCTGCGCCGGGTCGGCGACGAACACATGGTCCTCCGGCGGCGTCGCCTCCCAGAACATCCAGGTCACGTACCAGGGCCGATAGGCGTCGTGGATCAGCAGGCCGTAGCCCTTGGCCGCCAGCGCCTTGTGAATCCGCCCGAGGGCTTCGGCGGCCGGCCGCTGCATGTAGGCCGCCGGCGTCTCGTAAAGCGGAATGCCCATGAAGTTGTCCTGGCCGGCGTAGCGGATGTCGAGCTTGATACCAGGATCGATGGTCGTCACGTCGACGAGATGGGACGGCAAGCGCTCGCCCGGCTCGACCGGCGGCGTGGCGGCCAGAGCCCGTTGGCGAAGGGCGACCGGATCGGCGCGCACGGCCCCGTGGATCCGCTCGCGAACCTCGGCCCCGAAGTCGTGGAAGGCCAGGGCCTTGCCATTCAGACGCGCCGCGCCTCTCTCCAGCACCAGCTCGCCGCCGCCGGCGATGTCATAGCGACCGCCGCCCGAGGGTGTCAGGCGCGCGGACTTGAAGCCCTCGCCGTCAATGTGCAGCGCCCCGTCCTTCTCGAAGACGGTGAAGGGCGCGGCCTTGTCGCCGTATTGGCCGATGGCGGCCCACTCGGCCTTCGTCTGGCCGAACGCGGTCGGGACCAGGAGCCCGGCGGCGGCGATGGACAGGAAGGATCGTCGAACCAGCATGCTCATCGCCGCCCCCTCTGAAAGTTACTTCATCGTCGGAATGACGAAGCTGGAGTCGCCCACCTCGCCTTCCGGCCAGCGGGCGGTCACCGTCTTGACCTTGGTGTAGAACTTCACGCCCTCGACGCCGTGCTGGTTGGTGTCGCCGAACGCGCTGCGCTTCCAGCCGCCGAAGGTGTGGTAGGCGACCGGCACCGGGATCGGCACGTTGATGCCGACCATGCCGACATTGACGCTGGCGGCGAACTCGCGCGCCGCGCGGCCGTTGCGGGTGAAGATGGCGACGCCGTTGCCGTACTGATGCTCGGACGGCAGGGACACGGCCTCCTCGAAGCTGTCGGCGCGGACCATCTGCAGCACCGGGCCGAAGATCTCCTCCTGGTAGGTCTTCATGCCCTTCCTGACGCCGTCGAACAACGACGGGCCGATGAAGAAGCCCCTCTCGAAGCCTTGGAGCTGGAAGTCGCGACCGTCAACGACCAGCTCCGCGCCTTCCTCGACGCCGATGCGGATGTAGTCGGCGATCTTGTCGCGATGCGCGGCGCTGACCACCGGGCCATAGTGGGCGTCGAGGTCGGTGGAAACGCCGACCTTCAGGGTCGCGATCTCGGCGACCATCCGCTCGCGCAGCTCGTCGGCGGTCTTCTTCCCGACCGGCACCACCACCGGCAGGGCCATGCAGCGCTCGCCGGCCGAACCGAAGGCCGCGCCCGAGAGATCCTTGACCACCTGGTCCATGTCCGAGTCGGGCAGGACGATGCCGTGGTTCTTGGCGCCGCCCATGGCCTGGACGCGTTTCCCGTGCGCCGTTCCGGTCTGGTAGACGTAGTGGGCGATGTCGGAGCTGCCGACGAAGCTGACGGCGCGGATCAGCGGGTGGGTCAGGATGGCGTCGACGGCGCTCTTGTCGCCGTGGATGACATTCAGCACGCCGGCGGGCGCGCCGGCTTCCATCATCAGCTCGGCCAGCTTGACCGGCACGGTCGGATCCTTCTCCGACGGCTTGAGGATGAAGGTGTTGCCCACCGCGATGCTGATGCCGAACATCCACATCGGGATCATGGCCGGGAAGTTGAATGGTGTGATGCCCGCGCAGACGCCCAACGGCTGGCGCATCGAATAGACGTCGATGCCGGGACCGGCGCCCTCGGTGTATTCGCCCTTCAGGATGTGGGGAATGCCGCAGGCGAACTCGATGACTTCCAGGCCCCGCTGGATGTCGCCCTTGGAGTCGGCGATGACCTTGCCGTGCTCGGACGACAGGATCTCCGCGAGCGCGTTCATGTCGCGCTCGATCAGGCGCTTGAACTCGAACATCACCCGGGCGCGGCGCTGCGGGTTGGTGGCGGCCCAACCGATCTGCGCCTTGGCGGCGACCTGCACGGCGGCGTCGAGCTCGGCGTCGGTGGCGAACTGGACGCGCGCCTGGACCTCGCCGGTGTTGGGATTGAAGACGTCGCCGAAGCGGCCGGAGGCTCCGGTCAGGGTCTGACCGTTCACGAAATGGGCGATGTCTCGCATGATGCGCTCCCTAACGCTGTTTTGAGCGTCAATAGCATCCAAGGTTCACGCCGTATCGCGCGAAGTCATTCCGCGTCCACATGGACGCGGCGGAACCGGCCCTGCAGATAGACCAGCGGCTCATGGTCGGGGTCGTAGCGCAGCTTGACCACCCGCCCGACATAGACCCGGTGGTCGCCGGCGTCGAAGACGTGGTGCGTCTCGCACTCGAAATTGGCCATGCAGCCCGGCAGGATCGGCACGCCCGTGCGCCAGATCTCGGTCTCGACGCCGGCGAAACGGTCGGTGTCTTTCTGGACGAACTGGCGGGCCAGGGCCTGGTGCTCGGCGTGCAGGACGTTGACCGCCCAGCGGCCGGCCGCGTCCAGGGAGGACAGGCTGGACGACTTCAGGTCGACGCAGACCAGGACCAGCGGCGGGTCCAGCGACACCGAGGTGAAGGAATTGGCCGTCAGCCCGACCTTGCGACCGTCCTCGCGGACGGTGGTGATCACCGTCACCCCGGTCGTGAAGCATCCGAACGCATTGCGCAGGGCCCGGGCGTCGTGCTCGGCGCCCTCCCCCAGTTCGATCGTAACCGCTTTACTCATTGCCTAAGCAGTGCGGCAAAGATCGGCGGTCGGCAAGGTCAGCCGTGCACGGGCTCGACCAAAACGCCCGGTCGCGCGGCATCCAGGCCGAAGGTGATCGGTAGGTGGCGCACGTGCGGCGTCTGCAGGCCCAGGGCCTTGGCTCCACGCGCCACGGCCAGCTTGCCCAGCGCCGTCGGCCCGAAACCTTCCTGCACGCGCGGGCTCATGCCCATGCGCCGGCGCAGCACGCCGTTGGCGTAGATGACGTTGGCCCGCATCAAAGCCGGCGGGGTCATGAATTCGACCGAGATCGAGACGTTCAGCATGGGACCGTTCTCGATCCGGTGCGGAGCATTCTGCTTCCAGGTGACCATGTTCCCGGGCGTCAGCACCACTTCCTGAGCGCCCTTGTCCCATTCGGGTTCGAAGGCGAACTGCTCGGCGGTCTCGCGCAGGACGATCTTCTCCAGAGCCTGGTCGCCGACATAGGGGTCCGCCACCGGATAGACCCAGACCTTCTTCTCGCCGCGGAGCTGCCACAGCGACACCAGCGGCACGTCGAGGTGATAGAAGACCTGGGCGTTGGCGCTGGAGATCAGCATGCCGACATCGCGCTTGAAGGTGCGCAGGCCCGGCACGTGGGCTTCCTTGTCGGCGAAGATCTCATCGGCCAGGGCGGCGTATTCCGGCACATGCTCGTTGGTCTGGCGCAGGTTCAGCCAGATGCGGCCGGTCTTGGCCCCTTCCAGCAACTGATCTCCGGTCAGATCGCCGGCCGAGCCCTTGCGCCAGGTGGTCCAGGCCTTGGGATCCTCGCCCATGGTGAAGACGCCCAGCTTGTCGCGCGGATACTGGTCCAGCAGGCGCGCCAGGCCCTCGTCGTCGAACATCGGACGCTCGTGCAGGGCGTGCTTGAACATCAGGTTCTCGCGGCCGAAGGCCTTGGCCTTGTCCGCCGTCCAGTCGGTGATCACGCTCATGCGGTCCTCCCGTAGAAATGGATCTTGAAGGGGCCCCACCAGAAGGTCTTGCCCAGGCCGCGCGCGGCGCGGTCCAGCCATTCGGCGCGGTCCCTGGCGCGGGTCAGCCACTTGAAGCCGGCGACGGCCCCGAAGACGGCGGCCTGGCCCAGACCGATGATCATCCAGCGGGCGACGCCCAGAGTGTCGCGCGGCGTGGCCGCGGCGCAGTGCGAGGTCGGGCCCTGGCCGTAGGCGAAGGCGCGGGCGATCGTGTAGCGAAGGTTCATGCGGCTGGGCACCGGCTCTTCCCAGACCCAGGCGGCCGGCTCCCACGCGAAGCGCGCGCCGGCCACGCGCATGTGGCCGAACAGCATGTCGTCCTCGCCACCGATGTGATTGCGCTCGATCGCGAACGGCGTGACCGGATCCGGCAGGGCCGCGCGGCGGATCAGGCTGTCGCCGCAACCGTAGTAGTGGTCGAGGATACCGGCCTCGGCGGGACCTTCGCGCGAAAAAAAGCGCTCCAGATAGTCGCGGTGCTCGACGATGTGATCCGGGGCGCGAGTTCGGACCGGACCGAACACCACGTCGGCGTCGTAGCGGACCTGGGCCGCCAGCAGCGCCGCCAGCCAGCCGGCCGGGGCCTCCTCGTCGTCGTCCAGGAAGGCGATCAGCTCGCCCGAGGCGCGGACCATGCCGGCGTTGCGGGCGAAGGCCACGCCGGGGCGCTTTTCATGGACGTAGACCAAGGGGAACGGCGCGGCCTTGGCCAGCATGTCGGCCACGGGCTTGGCGGACGGGACCTGGTCGTTGTCAACGATCACCAGCTCTAGTTCGGCGCGGTCGACGCCGGTCTGGCCGAACACCGAGCGCGCCGCGACGGCCAGGCCGTCCGGACGCCGCTGTGTCGGAATCATGATCGTCACGCGCGGCATCAGACCTCCGGATGGTCTCCCTGGCGGCGATGCGCGCGCGAGGCCACGGCCCCGACGAAGTCGCGCACGCGGCCGGACATGGTCAGTTCGGTGCTGGCGATGGCGTCCATGCGGCGGCGCAGGCGGCCGACCGGACCCGCGCCGTGGGCGCCGGCCATCGTCCAGGCGTTCTCGATCGACAGCGCCATGCGCCCGCCGATCGTGGCGGCGGTCGCCGCGCCCTCGCCGATCGTCACGGTGTTGAGGCCGTAGGACCGCTTGTAGTGGTCATGGCCGGGGCCGAGATCGTAGCGGGATAGGCCCAGTTTCGGCATCGCCGCGATGGCGCGCAGGAAGAAGATCTGGCCCGGCGACCAGGCGGCGTGTTCGGGGGAGGTCGAGGCGATCCACGGATGGTACGCCTCGCCCAGGCGGACGCCGAAGTGGCCGCCCACCAGCGTGTCGCCGGCATAAAGGTTGATCATCAGCCCCCGGAAGTCGCCCGAGCGGCGGGCGAACAGGTCCGCCATCAACTCGCGGGTCCAGTCGGCGCGCAGGAAGTCGTGGGCGCCGGTGCGCTCCAGTTGCTCGCGCTTCCAGTCGATCAGTTGGTTGAACGCGTCGCGCGAAACATCGCCCGCGACCAGGCGCACCGGCCCGATCTCGCGGTCCAGCTTGTTGTCCAGGCGGCGGTAGTTCTTGATCTTCTTGGGGCTCGCGGCGCGGATGGCCTCCAGATAGGCCTCGGCGGTCGTCCCCCCCAGATCGATCAGATAGGCCGTGCGGTCGGTCTCCGGCGAGGCCGGGAACAGGCCATTCGGATCGACGAGGCCGGTGTAGCGGAACACCGAGACGTCAGCGGCGCGCAGCACCTGTCCCAGATCAAGTCCCGCATCGGGACGGGCCACCAGGCCGTGATAGTCCGACAACGGAGAACCGATCGGCCGCGCCAGGCCGCCCGGCCGGCGGTGATAGGCTAGAAAGCCCTGGGTCTGGCCGTCGCGGCGGACCACCGCCACGCGCGCGTCTTCCCGAACGCTTCCAATGGCTTGCGCGAAGTCGGGACCCAGCAACGGATTGCCGAAACCCGCCTGAGCGGCGGCCAGGCTCCGCCACAGCGCCACGTCTTCGGCGCTCAGCAGGCTCGGGTGTAGGGTTTCGACGTCCAACATGTCCACCTGTCCTACTCCGGCTCGGGTTAGGGAAAGATGGATCAAGGCCTGCAATCGGCAGGCCATGTGTCAGACCGGCGGTTCGGCCGGCCTTTTATGCAAACGTCGTCTTGAGGATCTTCTCCAGCCACAGCTGGTCGGTGGCGTCGAACGCGGCGGGTTTGTCGGAATCGACGTCGAACACCGCGATCAACTGGCCGTCGGGGCCGAAGACCGGCACGACGATCTCGCTCTCGGATCGGCTGTCGCAGGCGATGTGGCCCGGGAAGGCGTGCACATCCGGCACAAGCTGGGTCTCGCCCGTGGCCGCCGCCGCCCCGCAGACGCCGCGCCCATAGGCGATGCGCAGGCAGCCCAGCGAGCCCTGATAGGGCCCGACCACCAGTTCGCGCTCTTTCATGGGATCCACGACGTAGAAGCCGGTCCAGAAATAGTGGTCGAAGCTGTTGGCCAGCATCGAGGCCACGGTCGCCATGCGGGCGGTGACGTTGGGCTCGCCATCCAGCACGGACGCGATCTCGTCGGCGACCTCGGCATAGCGGGTCGCCTTGTCGGCGGAGAGGGTGATGTCGTTGAACGCTTCGGCCATGGCGGGGATATAGCGCGGCCATCAGCGGATGTCAGAGGGGCGGCGCGGGTTTAGGGCTTGGCCGGCTCAGCGGTCCCCGGCGGCGAGTACTTGCAGGCGCTGGCCTTGCGCTTGGCCATCAGGGCCTGGACCCACGCGCCGGTGTCCTCGCCGTCCACGAAGGTCGGCGGATTTGGATAGATCAGTTGGATCAGCGTGCCGTTCTCCAGGTCGGCGGCCTTGAAGGCCGGCGCCTTGGCGTCATCGACCTCCAGGGGGTCGATGACCGCGATCTTGAGGGCGGGGTCGCGCAGCTTCAGCCGCTCGACGGTTCCCAGGAAGGCCGCGCTATGGAAATTGCCGTTCAGATGCAGGACCTTTGAGCCCGGATGGGCTCTCAGCGCCATAAAAATGGCCTCGGCCATGGTGTCGTCGCGGGCGGTCTGGCCGGCCAGGCTGCGCTCGGCCTTCAGCGGCGCCTCGGGCGACTGGCCCCCGCCGCCGCCGTGGGCCGCGGCGCCCGACTGGAAGCGCATGTACTTGGCGCGATAGGCGCCGGTCCCCGGATTGAGATCGCGCGCGATCCAGCCGCGTTCCTCCGGCGTGAACTGGCTGAGGATCTCGGGGCCCCATTGGCCGATGCACGAGATCGCCCAGGTCGGCGCCTCGGCGGCCACCACGGGCAAGCCGTGGGTCCGGGCGAACTCGACCAGCGGCCGGTACGAGGTCGGATAGTTGTCCCAGGCCCTGCCCTTTTCCTTCAGCGCGTTCTCGCCGACCTTGCCGCCCAGATAGGCGTCGACCACCGGCTGGGTGTCGCGCTCGAACTGCTCCAGCGACAGGATGTAGCGCGGGTTCCTGGCCACCAGAGCGCGGAACAGCTTCTGCTGCCGCAGATGCACGCCGGGATGGCGGTGACTTTCGCCGAAGAACACGACGTCGTAGCCCGACAGCAACTCGGCGGCCTCGGCGAAGCTCACGACGCGGGGCTTGCCGGTCTCGGCGTCCTTCATGACGAACGCGGTATCGTAGAAGTCCTCCAGCCCCCGGCTCAGTTGGTAGGCGTCACCGACGGGCTTCACGATCGGCGCGGTCTGGGCCACGGCGCCCGACGTCATCAGCGACGACGCGGCCAGCGCCAGGATCGGCAGGGAAACAAGCCAGGACTTCATGGACATCGGCGCTCCAGGGATGAACCTCAAGTCCTGACGTATCCGGGTTGCCCGTCCCAACGCCAGCATTTTTGCGAACGACTTGCAAATAGACACATGACAGCGCTTGAGCGAACGTCGCTCCACCTCAAGTGGATTCTCGACATGAAGCTTCGCCTGCTCGTTGGCCTCCTGGCCGCGCTCGCCCTGCCCGCGCCGGCTGTCGCGCAAGTCGCCCCAGCCCCCGCGCGCCTGCCAGACGCAGCCCTGGCCACGGCGATCGCCGGCAGGTTGGCCGAGATGGGCGATGACTATTCGGGCGTCGTCATGGTCGCCCGCAAGGGCCAGCCGTTCGCGACCTTCGTCCAGGGTTGGGCCGATCGCGAGCGCAAGATCCCCAACACGGCGGACACCAAGTTCCGGGTCGGCTCGATGGACAAGACCTTCACCGCCGTCGCCGTGATGCAGCTGGCCCAGGCCGGCAAACTGGACGTCAACGCGCCGCTGATCACCTATCTCAAGGACTATCCCAACGCCGACTGGGCCCGGAAGGTCACCCTGCATCACCTGCTGACCCACCAGGGCGGCGCGGGCGACATCTTCACACCGGAATACGAGGCCAGGCGTGACCAGGTGCGGACGCTGCAGGATTATGTCGACCTGTTCGGCAAGCGGACCCCGGACTTCGAGCCGGGCTCCAAGGACGACTATTCCAACTACGGCTTCATCCTGCTGGGCCGGGTGATCGAGGCGGTCTCCGGCCAGAGCTACTACGACTATGTCCGCGACCACATTTTCCAGCCGGCCGGCATGACCGGCAGCGGCTTCGAACCGGAGACCACGCCCGTGCCCGGCCGCGCGGTGGCCTACGAACATGAGAAGGCTGACTTCACACTGGCCGGCGGCCTGCCTTGGCGCGGAACCTCGGCGGGTGGCGGCTACGCAACGGCGGAGGACTTCGTGAAGTTCGCCATGGCGCTCTACGACGGCCGCCTGTTGGACGAGACGCATCGCAAGCAGATGACCACGGGCTTCGTCGATCTGGGCGATGGCATGAAGTACGGCTACGGCATCGCCATCTATCCGAGCCCCCTGACCATCGTCGGCCACAACGGCGGCGCACCCGGCATGGCCGGCGACCTTCGGATCATCGACGGCGGCGAGGGCGTGATCGTCGCCCTAAGCAATGTCGCCCCGCCATTCCTGGCAGGGCGACTGAGCAAGTTCGTCTCGGATCGGTTCCAGGTAGCGCCCTAAAACTCTTCCCACTCGCCCGGACGTGAGCTCGGCGCGACCTTGAGGGCGTTCGCGCCCTGCACGTAGCGCTGGCGGAAGCTCTCGCGGGTTGGAGCCGCCGTCGGACGCTGGACCGGAGCCGCTGGACGGCGCTCGGCGCGGGCGGGCAGTTCGTGGACCACCGCGCCGACCTGGAAGCGGCCGATCAGGCGTTCCAGTTCGGCGGCCTCGGTCGAGAGCGCGTGGCTGGCGGCCGTCGACTGCTCGACCATGGCGGCGTTCTGCTGGGTGACCTGGTCCATCTGGTTCACGGCCTGGTTCACCTCGGCCAGGCCCACGGCCTGCTCCTTGGAGGACGAGGCGATCTCGCCGACCAGTTCGTTGATCTCGGCCACCTGGGTGAGGATCTGCGCCAGGGTCTCGCCCGTCTCGCCGACCAACTTGACGCCCTTGCCGACCTGGTCGCTGGAGGCGCGGATCAGGCCCCTGATTTCCTTGGCCGCATCAGCCGAGCGCTGGGCCAGGGCCCGCACTTCTTGAGCGACCACCGCGAAGCCACGGCCGGCATCGCCGGCGCGGGCGGCTTCGACGCCAGCGTTCAGCGCCAGCAGGTTGGTCTGGAAGGCGATCTCGTCGATGACGCCAATGATCTGGGTGATCGACTGCGAGGACTTCTCGATGCCGCCCATAGCCTGGACGGCTTCCTGGACCACCGCGCCGCTGCGTTCGGCGGCGGCCTTGGCGCTGATCGTCACCTGACGCGCCCGCTCGGCGCCTTCCGAGCTGCGCTTCACCGTGGCGGTGATCTGGTCGAGGGCGGCGGCGGTCTGCTCAAGGCCAGCGGCCTGGCGCTCCGTCCGCTGCGAAAGATCGTCGGCGGCGCTGCTGATCTCCGCGCAGCCGCCGCGGATGCTGCGGGCGGCGGTCAGGATGCCGGCCATGGTCGCCTGCAGGCTTTCGACGGCGGCGTTGAAGTCGCGCGGCATCTTCACCGCGTCGCCCTGGAAGTCGTCCTCGCGCATGCGCCAGATCAGGTCGCCGTCGACCAAACGCTCCATGCCTTCGCCGAGGTTGGCGACGGCCTTGGCCTGGGCGGCGGCGAAGGCTTGCGCTTCCTGCTCGTGACGCAGGCGGGCGGCCTCGGCCACGGCGCGCTCGGCCTCCTGCTCGGCCCGGCGGCGCTGACCATCGGCCAGGTCGTGGCGGAAGCCGTCCAGGGCGCGGGCGATGGCGCCGATCTCGTCGCCGCCGTCGATACCGGGAACGGCCTCGTCGTAGCGGCCGGCGCTCAGCTTGTCGACGCTGCGGGTCAGCCCCGTCAGTGGCTTCTTGACCAGGGCGGCGCTGGCGAAAAACAGCGCCGCCAGCACGGCGGCGGTGATGACAAGCCCGCCGACGAACAGGATCTTGGCCAGGCGGTCGGCGGGACCCGTGATGGCGGCCACCGGCACATCCATGACCAGGGCCCAGGTTGTATTCAAAGCCGGGATCGGGACGGGACGGATGATGCGGGCCATCGGCACGCCATTGTCGACGACGCCCTTGACCTCGACGATCGCGCCGCCGGCCAGGACGCTCTGCAGTTGGTCGGCGCCGGCATCCGAATACGGCTGGGTGCGCTTGGCCGGATCGGGATGGGCGATCCACTTGCCGCTCGGCGACAGCATCATCACCCGGCCGCCGCCCAGCGGCTTGAGGGCGCCCAGGGTCTTGGAGACGCTGTCCAGCGCCATGTCGAGACCGGCCGCGCCGATGAACCGGCCGTGCGAGAACACCGGGTAGACGACCGAGGTCATCAACACCGACTTGCCGGCGACCTCGTAGGAATAGGGCTCGACGACGGTCGACTTCCCCGTCTGCTTGGGGATGGCGTAGTAGGGCTCCTGGTACTCGTTGCCCTGGTCCAGCGGCTGAAAGATCACCTTGTCGCCGTCGTGCACCCAGTACGGCGAGAAGTTGCCGGCCTTGTTCGAGCCCGACGCGGTGTTGCCGACGAACTCGGCGTCCTTGCCGTCGAAGGCGTTGGGCTCGGCCATGTACCAGCTGCCCAGCACCATCGCCGAGGACTCGGCGTTGGGCTTCAGCATCTGGACCACCGTGGCCCGGTCGGTCATGCCCGCCTCATGGGCCGCGCCGATCGAGACGGCCATCGACCGCGCCGTCGACTGGACCTTGCCGATGTCGGCCTGGACACTCTGGATCGCGTCATCGGCCACCGCACCGGCGTAGCGGTTGGTCAGGCCCGAGACGATCGCGCTGGTGTGCGACGACACCGCGACCGCCGCGGCGATGAGCAGGAAGCCGATCGCGAGACCCGCCACGAGGATCAATTTCCAGGCGATGGTCAATCGACGGAACGCTGTCATGAAGGTCTCCGGCCGCGAGCAGGGCTGTTAACCCTGTCTTCGCGGCCGAATCCTAAACTACCCGTTAACCATGCCGCGGACGCGCCGAACTGCGACAATCCGCGCATCCCGAACAGTTACCCTAGCGGGAGAAACGGGCCTTCACAGGCGCGTAGTTGTCCCACACCTGGCCGTCGCTGACCGAGCGCAGCAGCTTGACGTATTCGGCGTGGCTCCAGGCCAGGGGCGTAGCGCTGTCGGTCCCCTCGCCGCGCGTGTAGCCATGAGCGCTCGGCGCGCCGACGCCGTCCCAGACCTGTTCGGGGATCAGCAGGCCCTCGTTGGCGAACAGCTCCATGGCGCGGACATAGGTGTCGCGGATCTTCTTGATGGAGGCCGCGTCGGGTTCTCCCGAGACACCGGCCAGGGCCAGTTCGTAGTGACCGCGCTCGCCGGTGAAGATCGGCCACACGCGGCCGCGCTGGCCCGGACGCATCTGGCCGTCGGCCCCGTAGTTGGCGCCGGTCTTGGTATCCTCGCCATAGCCGTCGACGCCGTAGCGGCGCCAGCCGGGGAAGGTTCCGTCGACGCCGGGGAAGGTGAAGCCGTAGCGGACGCGATAGAGGTCCTCCATCGCCTCGTCGTCCAGCTTGGGCAGGCTGGCGACAATGGCCGGATCGTCGGCGCGGCGCACGCCGTAGCGGACCAGCTCCAGGAAGCCGGCGTCCAGCATCCTGTCCTCGGGGACCGCCGTCTGGCCGTTGCGTTCCTCGACCGGGCTCTTGTTGTCCGGGTCCTGGTCGCTGTTGAGGCGCAGGTAGTAGTGACCGTCGCCGAACGCGCCCTTGGTCGTGACCATGCGGGCCTCGACCTTGGATGAATAGTCGTCGGCGGTTCTGCGGTAGGTCTCGGCGGAGGCGTTGTCGCCAGCGGCCTCGGCGATGTCGCCGGCCACGACCAGACCCGCGATCACGGCGGCGGTCGTCGAAGGCGAGTAGCCACCCTGCTCTTCCCAGCGCTCCTGCTGGGTGAACGGCGGGGTGATGGTCGCGTGGTTCCAGCCCAGGTCGACCTTGCCGCCCTTGACCAGGAAGTCGGCCGCCGGCTTCAGCATCTCGCCGTAATAGGTCTTCAGCTCGGCCTCCGACAGCCAGCCCAGCTTCCGCAGCTTCCAGCCCAGCATGATCGGCATGGCCGTCTGGTCCAGCTGGACGCCGACCCATTCGGGCGTACCGTCGACGTGCGACTTCTGCAGGAACCAGCCGCCATCGCCCTTATTGCCGGGCGTCTTGGCTCCGACCTGCACCGTCGGCAGGTAGTGGAAAGCCGCCAGCGGCGTCTCCTTGTCGCCCAGGGCGGCCAGGGCCATGGCGCATTGGTAGAAGTCGCGCGGCCAGACGGCCTTGTAGCCGGTCGAAGACTGGGTGGCGTCGACCGTGTCGCCCCACGGGTTCGACAGCGAGGCGATCAGGGCCCCGGCGTGGGTGCGATCCTCCTGGACCTTCAGCATCAGGGCCGAGGCCTGGACCAGCTTGCCGCCGTCTTCCGACGCTTCACGCAGGCGCGGCAGCTGCGTCAGCGAGGCCAGATAGTCTTCCCAGCCCACCCGCGCGCCCTCGCCGTTGAAGCGGGCCAGCACCTCGGCATAGCCGGTCTTCAGCGTCGCGGCGGCGGTGGCGTCGGCGACCTTGGCGTCCGGACCGAAGCCGACGGCGAAGTCGAAGGTCGCTTCCTTGCTTACGGCCGGCAGTTGGCCGGTCAGGACGATCGCGCCCTTGGCCGAGGTCGTCGTGGCCTTCAGGCCGAGCAGCGCGTCGTTGTCCTTCAACACGCTGGCGGAGGCCTTGGCGAAAGGCTTGGTCCCCTTCAGGCTCAGGAACGCCTTGCCCTCGTAGGCGGTCAGCGCCGCCGTCGAGGCCGCGCCGGTATCGCCGCCGCCGGTGTTGGCCATGTGCGGCTCCAGCACCAGGGTCGGCGTGACTGGGCCCCTCAACGCCTTGACGGTCACGCGCACGAACAAGGCGTTACGGTCCGGGTCGGTGAAGATCCGCTTCTCGATGACGAAGCGGCCTTGGCGGTCGGTGGTGGTGATCTTGTAGGCCGGCGACAGCGGACGGCCGGCCGCGTCGACATGCAGATATTCGGTCTTCGACGTGGTGTCCGCGCCCTCGACCGCCAGGCCCGTCGCGGTCTGGACGGCGATGCGCATCTGCTTGATCTGGGCCTCGTGGATCAGGCCGTACATGGTCTCGGTCAGCACGCCGTCGGCGATCGAGAACCAAACCTTGGACACCGCCCCGGTCTTGCCGCCGGCCTTGTAGGCCCCGTCGACATAGGCCTCGTAGGACGCGCCGACCCCGGTCTTGGCCGCATAGGCCCAGGTGGTGGGCGCGGCGGCGTGGGCGCCGCTGGCGGTGAAGGCGGCGGCCGAGGCCAGGGCGAGAAGTTTCAGGCGGCGCATGGCGAGGACCTCGTCAGGCTGGAAGGGAAAGGGAGGATCAGGCGGGCTCGCCGGCGACACGGTCGCGGACGAGGAAGGTCGTGGCGGCGGCGATGGCGAAGGATGCGGCCCCCAGCACCAGGGCGTAGATCGCCTGGCCGCCGAAGAAGCTCTTCAGCAGCAGGCCCAGCACCGTCGCGGCCAGCAGCTGCGGGATGACGATGAAGAAATTGAAGATGCCCATGTAGACGCCCATCTTCCGCGCCGGCAGGGCCCCGGCCAGGATCGAGTACGGGGCCGACAGGATCGAGCTCCAGGCGAAGCCGACGCCGATCATGCCGATCCACAGCATCCCCGGCTCGCGGATCAGCAGGAATGACAGCAGGCCCAGGGCGCCCAGGATCAGGCAGGCGGCATGGCTGACCTTGCGGCTGGTAGCCTGAACCATCAGCGGGATGACCAGGGCCGCCAGGGCCGCGACGCCATTGTAGACGGCGAACAGCACGCCCACCCAATCCGCGCCTTGGTTATAGGCCTTCGACGTTGCATCGACGGCGTGGAAGTGGACCGCCGCCACCGCGGGCGTCGTGTAGATCCACATGGCGAACAGACCGAACCAAGAGAAGAACTGCACCACCGCCAGCTGGCGCATGGTCTTGGGCATGCGGAAGAAGTCGTCCAGCACTTCGGAAAAGCCGTTTTGCGTCATGCCTCGCCGCTTGAGGCGAACGCCGACCACTCCCGCCACGCCGAACACGGCCAGCAGGCCCGCCAGGACATAGAGCTCCTTCTCCAGCTTCCAGCCCCAGACGATCAGGGCCAGGGCCAGCCCGCCCAGCAAGCCGCCCAGAGCCAGGCCGAGATAGGCGTTGACTGACGGCTCGGGGTTCTCGTGGACGCCGTTGTCGAACTCGGCCGCCTCGAACGCCTCCAACTGCTGGGGCGTGTATTCCTTGGTCGTGAACACCGTCCACATCACGGCCAGCAGCAGGCCGGCGCCGCCGGCGTAGAAGGCGATCCGCACGGCGTCGGGGATCTGCCCCGCCGGCGCCGTGTTCGACACGTGGAGCCAGTTGGTCAGCATCCACGGCAGGGCCGAGGCCAGCACCGCGCCCAGGCCGATGAAGAAGCTCTGCATGGCGTAGCCGGTGGCGCGCTGCTTGTCGGGCAGGTTGTCGCCGACGAAGGCGCGGAACGGCTCCATGGTGATGTTGATCGAGGCGTCCATCAGCCACAGCGCGCCCGCCGCCACCCACAGCGCGGGCGCGTTGGGCATGACGAACAGGGCCAGGGTGGTGAGGATCGCGCCCCAGAAGAAGTACGGCCGGCGGCGACCCAGACGCCCCCAGGTTTTGTCGGACAGATGACCGATGATCGGCTGGACCAGCAGGCCCGTGGCCGGCGCGGCGATCCACAGGATCGCCAGATGGTTCACATCGACGCCCAGGGTCTGGAAGATGCGGCTGGTGTTGGCGTTCTGCAGGCCGAAACCGATCTGGATTCCGAAGAACCCAAAGCACATGTTCCAGATCTGCAGGAAACTGAGCCTCTGCCTGGCCATCGGTCCTCCGCCCCGCTCCGACCGCCGGTTAGCCCGACTGGTTCGCAAGTTTTTTCATGAACTTTCGTGACGGGCATTTGCGCATGCGCCGTCAATGGGCGCAACGGAGAATCCATTATTTGTTGAGATTTCTCGCGAAAAGGCCACCCAAAACCCGACATCCGCCACCGGCGGCGCGGCAAGGTTCGCGCCATGATTTGCAGTAGTTTTCACGCCCATTTTCAATCGGCTCGGCTTGCAAACCCCATCGAACGGCGCCTTATGGGCCTCTGAAAAAGTTTGCAGAAATCTTTGCAGCATCAACAGTCGAACAGGGACGGGCGTAAGGTGAGCAAGGGGGCGACGCGACTGGAGGACCTGGCCAAGCTGGCGGGGGTTTCGATCTCGACCGCGTCGCGAGCCCTCAACGACAGCCCGGCCGTCAACAAGCGCACCAAGCAGCTGATCTGGAAGCTGGCGCGCGAGATGGACTATCCGTTCCGCCGCTACATGCCCGCCGGTCCGATCGGGGCCGAGGCGACGATCGCCATCGTCACGCCCCGTCCGCAGGGCCGCGCCAGCAGCATGTCGGATCCGTTCTTCCTCGAGCTGCTGGCCGGCGTCGGCGAGGCGGCCCGCGAGCGCGGCTGCGACGTGATCCTCAGCCACATCGCCCCGACCAATTTCGAGGACCTGTCCTCGGCCATGACCACCAGCCGGGCGGAGGGCGTGATCTTCCTGGGCCAGAGCTCACTGCACGCGGCCTTCAACCGCCTGGCCGAGACCGAGAACCGTTTTGTGGTCTGGGGCGCCCAGCTGCCGGACCAGAACTATTGCTCGGTCGGCTCGGACAACGTGATGGGCGGCCGCCGCGCCACGCTTCACCTGCAGCGCCTGGGCCGCAAGCGCATCGTCTTCCTCGGCGACACCGAGGCCCCCGAGGCCATGCAGCGCCATCGCGGCTATCTGGACGCCCTCGATCACGCCAAGCTGGGCGTCGACCCAGACCTGATCGTCCCAGCCCACTTCGAGGTCGAGTCGGCCGAGGCCGCCGTCGACAGCCTGATCCATCACGGCGTGGCGTTCGACGGCGTCGTCGCGGCGTCCGACCTGATCGCGCTGGGCGCCATGCGGGCCCTGAAGCACGCCGGTCTGTCGGTTCCCGGCGACGTCTCGGTGATGGGCTTCGACAACGTCCCCTTCAGCCGCTACGCCAGCCCGGCGTTGAGCACCATCGCCCAGGACACCAACAAGGCCGGCCGGCTGATGGTCTCCAAGCTGCTCGACAGCGGCGAGCGGGCCAGCCGGTCCGAACGCGTGCCGACGGACCTGATCATTCGCGAAAGCTGCGGCGGTTAAACCCGTCGCGCGATCAGCCCGGCGCACGGCGGCATTTCGCCCTCGCCGCCCAGGTTGACCCCGTCGACGATCGCCCACCCCTCCGGCAGCGACCAGGTCGCCGCCTCATGGCCGAGATTGAAGGCCAGCAGCACCGCGTTCGCCCCCTCCCCGCGCTGGAAGATCAGCAGCGGGCTGTTGGTGTCGACGAAGCTGATCGCGCCGGTGCGCAGGGCGGGATAGGCTTTCCGCAAGGCGATCAGGCGACGCGCCACATGCAGGGTCGAGGTCGGATCCGCCTCCTGGACGTCCACCGCCAGCGGCAGGTGCTCGGGATCGACCGGCAGCCAGGGCTCGACACGCGAGAAGCCGGCGTTGATAGCGCCACCCACCCACGGCATCGGCGTGCGGGCGCCGTCGCGACCCAGGGTCTGGGGCCAGTTGGCGATGGCCTCGGGATCCTGCAGGCGCTCGAACGGCACATGGGCTTGCGGCAGGCCAAGCTCCTCGCCCTGATAGACGAAGACATTGCCGCGCAGGCCCATCAACAGCAACAGGCACATCTCGGCGAAGGCCTTTCGGTCGCGCCCCTCGGCCCAGCGCGACACCGCGCGCGGGGCGTCGTGGTTCGAGAAGGTCCACGACGGCCAGCCCTCCCCGTCCTCGCCCGGCCACATGGCCGCGCCGCGCGGGATCATGTCGCCGGTCAGCTTGTCGGCATAGAGATAGAGGAAGCCGTAGGCGCTGTTCAGGCGGTCGTTTCCGGCGGTGAACAGCTTCATCTCGCGGTCGGCGTGATCGCCGCCCACTTCCGCCACCGAGAACCGGCCGCCCGCCGCGTCGGTCAGCGCCCGCAGGCGGCTCAGGAACTTCGGGATGTCGGCGTGGCTCTGGTTGTGGATCTTGTCCTGGAAGTCGAACGGCCGCGTGCGCTTGCCGCCCGGCGGCAGCGGCGGATTGTCCGTGAACTTCGGGTCGTGCATCGAGAAGTTGATGGCGTCGAAGCGGAAGCCGTCCACGCCCTTGTCGATCCAGAACTGGGTGACGGCCAGGAGAGCCTCCTGCACCGCCGGATTGTGCAGATTCAGCTGCGGCTGGCTGCTGAGGAAGTTGTGCATGTAGTACTGGCCGCGGCGGGCGTCCCAGGTCCAGGCCGGGCCGCCGAACACCGACTGCCAGTTGCTGGGCGGGCTGCCGTCCGGCTTGGCGTCGGCCCAGACGAACCAGTCGGCCTTGGCGTTGGTCCGGTCCTGACGGCTTTCCGTGAACCACGGGTGCTCTTCCGAGGTGTGGGAGAACACCAGGTCGATGATGATCTTCAGATCTAGGGCGTGGGCCTTGGCGATCAGGGCGTCGAAGTCGGCCAGGGTCCCGAAGATCGGATCGACGTCGCGATAGTCGGAGACGTCGTAGCCGAAGTCCTTCATCGGCGAGGTGAAGAACGGCGACAGCCACACCCCGTCCACGCCCAGCGAGGCGATGTGGTCGAGATGGCCGGTGATCCCCGGCAGGTCGCCGACCCCGTCGCCGTTCGAGTCGGCGAAGCTGCGCGGATAGACCTGATAGATCACCGCGCCGCGCCACCACTCCGCGTTCATCGACGTCTCCGCACCGGGGCGAACCAGAACCTGCACTGTCACTATCGTCCCTCGGAAACGCAAATCATGTAGTCGAGCGGCTTCAGCTCGATGGAATAGCTGCCGGGCGCGGTCGCCGTCGCGGCGCATGCGCCGTGCAGCGCCCGCCAGGCGACGGAACCGGTCTCGACCGGGATATTGGCGTTCAGCGGCTGGTCGCCGGTGTTGAAGACAGCCAATACCTCGGTCTTGCCCAACAGACGCGAGAAGGCCAACAGGCCGGGCTTTTCACTGGCGACACGGACCACCTGGCGCCCTTCGCGCAGCGCCGACGTCGCCTGGCGCAGCCTGGCGAGTTCGGCGATACGGCCATAGAGCAGAGCGTCGGTCCCGAAGGCGGATCTCGGCCCTTTGGCGTTTGAGCCGATCAGACGGTTGTCGTTGTAGCTGGCCACCTGGCTCGCAAACATGTCCTCGCGGCTGTCCGCGTAATCGCCGTCGCCGGTGAAGCCTTGCTCGTCGCCGTAGTAGATCGTCGGGACACCCCGCGCGGTCAGCATCAGGGCATTGGCCAGGGTGACACGGGCCAGCAACTCGTCATCGCCTATCCCTGGCTTGGCCTTCAGCGCGAACCAGCCGATCCGGCCCATGTCGTGATTGCCCAGGAAGGTCGGCAGCTGACGCGCGGTCGCCTCGCCGCCTTCGTAGACGGGATCGGCGGCGAAGACGCGGGCCAGGCGATCGGTCCCGGTCCGGCCCAGGGCGACATCGGCGACCGCCGCCTGGAAGGCGAAGTCCAGCACGGCCGGCAGCCTGTCGACCTTGGTGTGACTGGCCAGGATCGCCGGATCGGCGTCGAACACCTCGCCGAAGATGTGGAAGTTCGGGATGCCCTTGGCCTTGGCGCGCGCCAGCATGGCCGGAACAAAGGCCTGCCAGAACTCGGGGTTCACGTGACGGGCGGTGTCGATGCGGAAGCCGTCGATCCCGAAATCGTCGATCCACTGGCCGTAGATCTCGATGAAGCCCGCGACCACGCGGGGGTTCTCGGTGAAGACGTCGTCCAGCGTGGCGAAATCGCCCAGCAGCGAGCTCTCGCCCGCGAACGTGCTGTCACCCCGGTTGTGGTAGTAGATCGGGTCGTTCAGCCAATCCGGCTTCTTGAGGTGCTCCTGCCCCGCCGGAACATAAGGCGTGTAGGCCCAGCTCGGCGTCTTGAGCTTGGTGAAGTCCTTGCCGTCGAAACCAGCATTGATCGGCGCGCCGCCGAGGCCGCCTTGGCGAACATAGGGATAGTCGGCGACGCCACGATGCGCGCAGCGGCCGTCCGGACATTCCTTGTACTGGATGACGTCGGCCGTGTGGTTCACGACGATGTCCATATAGACCTTCAGGCCCCGGGCATGGGCCGCGTCCACGAGCACCTTGAACTCGGCCCTGGTCCCGAAGTGGGGATCGACATCGGTGAAGTCGGTGATCCAGTAGCCGTGGTGCGCGGCCGACTCGTGGCCGGGCGACCCTTGCACCGCGCGGTTCTTGAAGATCGGCGCCAGCCACACCGTCGTCGCGCCCAGGCCCTGGATGTAGTCCAGCCGCCGGGTCACGCCCTTCAGATCGCCGCCGTGATAGAAACCTGCCCGCGTCGGGTCGAAGCCGTCGACCAGCGGCCCCGCCCCCCTTTGCGTGATGGGGGGTCCGCCGTGGTCATTGGCCGCGTCGCCATTCTCGAAGCGGTCGGGCAGGACGAAATAGATCACTTCGTCCTGGGGCTTGCGGAGGCGATAGGAGCCCGGAGCAGCGCACGCGACCGAGGCCAGCGCACCCACGCCAAGCACGCCCAGGGCCGTCACGGCCAGCAGCGTTCGTCGCCAAGGCGTCAACGCCGACATCGCTCCCTCCCCTCGCGGCGGACGACAGCCGCCATTGCAATTATTTGCAAGAATTTGCAGAACCAACAGCAACCTGTCAATCCGCCCGACGGACTGGATTTGCAGACCCTTCCAACAAATTTGCGCAGCACAAGTGGCGCAAAGAAACCACACAACGCCCCATTCCGGTGATCCCACGGCGAGCCCGGCGCCGGATTTGCAATTTTTTGGGTTGATTACAGCGCGTTAATTTGCGGTAGTTTGCAGCAACGGCCCGATCGCAAGTTTGCAAGAGCGCAGAGCCGGACAGGGAGGGAGCATTCCATGAACACCCAAGTTTCGCGTCGTCGTGCGTGGCTGATGGCGGGCGGCGCCACCGGCCTGGTCCTGGCGTTCGCCGTGGCCGGCTCGGCTCAAGCGCAAACCACCGCACCCGCTGCTCAGGATGACAGCAAGGTCGAAGAGATCGTCGTCACCGGCATCCGCCGCGGCATCGAAGGCGCCATCTCGCTGAAGAAAAGCTCGACCTCGATCGTCGAAGCCGTCTCGGCCGAAGACATCGGCAAGCTGCCGGACATGTCGATCGCCGAGTCGATCGCGCGTCTTCCCGGGTTGACCGCACAGCGCCTGGACGGTCGCGGTCAGGTCATCTCGATCCGGGGCCTGGCGCCGGACTTCACCACCGCCCTGCTGAACGGCCGCGAGCAGGTCTCGACCGGCGACAACCGCGGCGTCGAGTTCGACCAGTATCCGTCGGAACTGCTGAGCGCCGTCGTGGTCTACAAGACCCCGGACGCCGGCCTGATCGGCCAGGGCTTGGCCGGCACCGCCGACATGCGCACCGTCCGTCCGCTGGCTTTCGGCAAGCGCGCCCTGGCGATCGGCGCCCGCTACGAGTGGAACGACATCGGCGCCCTGAACGCCGGCACCAAGGCCCACGGCAACCGCTTCTCGATCTCGTACATCGACCAGTTCATGGACGGTAAGCTGGGCCTGGCCCTGGGCTACGCCCACATGGAGTCGCCCTATCAGGCCGAGCGCTGGAATTCATGGGGCTATCCGACCGACGCCTCGGGCAACCTGGTGATCGGTGGCGCCAAGCCGTACGTGCAGTCCAGCATGCTGAAGCGCGACGGCGTCATCGGCGTCCTGGAGTTCAAGCCCACCGACAATTTCAGCTCGTCGCTGGACGTCTTCTATTCGAAGTTCAAGAACCACCAGATCCAGCGCGGCATCGAACTGCCGCTGGTCTGGGGCGGCGTGCCGCTGACCGGGGCCCAGGCCTCGGGCGGCTTCGTCAACAGCGGCGCCTTCAACGGCGTCAAGGGCGTGGTCCGCAACGACGGCAACGACCGCGACGCGACCATCAAGTCGGTCGGCTGGAACAACAGGTTCAACGTCGGCGACGACTGGGCCCTGGTCAGCGACCTGTCGTGGTCGAAAGTCGACCGCACCGACCAGATCGTCGAGAGCTATTCGGGCACGGGCCGCTCGGGCGTCGGCGCGACCGACAACATGACGTTCTCGATGAACGACGACGGCGTGGCGATCTTCAAGTCGACCTTGAACTACGCCGACCCGAACGTGATCAAGCTGACCAGCCCGCAAGGCTGGGGCGGCGACATCATCACCGGCGGCCAGGACGGCTATCTGAACCAGCCACACATCGAGGACGAGCTGAAGGCGGCCCGTTTCTCGGCGACCAAGGCGCTGGACGACGGCCTGTCGAGCTTCGAGGTCGGCTTTAACTACAGCGAACGCTCCAAGGGCCTCGTCAATGACGAGTGGTTCCTGCGCGCGAAGGGCTCGCCGGCCAGCGTCGCGCTCCCCTCGTCGGCCATCGTCGGCACGACCTCTCTGGCCTTCATCGGCATCGCCGGCATGGTCAGCTACGATCCGTTCGCCCTGATCAAGAACGGCGCGTACGACCTGGTCCGGAACCCGAACTCGGATGTGCTGGTCAAGAGCTGGGACGTCGAGGAAAAGGTCACGATCGGCTATGTGAAGGCCAATATCGACGCGGCCGTCGGCAGCGTGCCGGTCACCGGCAACTTCGGCTTCCAGATCGTCAACACCGACCAGAGCTCGACCGCCCTGGGCGCCAGCGGCACGGGCGCGGGCGTGACCCGCACCAACCTGTCGGGCGGCAAGACCTATACCGACTTCCTGCCCAGCATGAACCTGCAGTTCCACCTGCCGGCCGAGCAGACCCTGCGCTTCGCCGTCGCCCGCACCCTGGCCCGTCCGCGGATGGACCAGATGCGCGCCAGCAAGACCTTCAGCTACGACGCCGCCAAGGCCGGCAACAGCAACATCAACTTCTCGCCCTGGAGCGGCACGGGCGGCAATCCCGAGCTCGAACCCTGGCGCGCCGACGCCTATGACGTGTCGTACGAGAAGTACTTCGGCCGTCAGGCCTATGTCTCGCTGGCCGCCTTCTACAAGGACCTGAAGACCTACGTCTACGATCAGAGCGTCGTGTTCGACTTCACGGGCTTCCCGACCGGCGGCGGTCCGACCCCGGCCACGCGCCTGGGCCTGGTCACCACGCCGCAGAACGGCAAGGGCGGCAATCTGAAGGGCGTCGAATTCGCCGCCTCGATCCCCGGCGCGCTGTTCACCGACGTGCTGGACGGCTTTGGCGCCACCTTCAGCGCTTCGTACACCGAGAGCTCGATCCAGCCCAACCCGAGCGATCCGACCCAGCAGATCCCCGGCCTGTCCAAGACCGTCGCCAACCTGACCGTCTATTACGAGAAGAACGGCTTCTCGTTCCGCGTCAGCGACCGCTACCGCTCGAAGTTCCTGGGCGAGGTCACCGGCTTCGGCAACGGCCGCAACTACCGGATGGTCAAGGGCGAGTCCGTCGTCGACAGCCAGATCGGCTACACCTTCAGCGACGGCCCGATGGAGGGCCTCTCGGTCCTGGCCCAGGTCAACAACCTGACCAACGAGCCCTTCGTCACCTACCAGAACAACGATCCGCGCCAGGTCATCGACTACCAGAACTACGGTCGCACCTATCTCGTCGGCCTGAACTATCGGTTCTAAGCCGACCACTCCTTCCCCGAAGAAGCCTTGGCGCCCCTGTCGGTCCTGCCCGACAGGGGCTCTTTTTCGCCTGAAGCTTCGCCTTTCAAGCTCTCTTTAGGATTGAGCCGGATAGTGCCGCCCATCTGGGGGAGCGCACGATCATGCCGACCAAATCCATCCGTCTGGCCATCCTACTGGCGAGCGTCGCCGCCGGCTTGAGCGCCTGCGCCACCCGCGAGGAGGTCGCCGCCCTGCGCCAGCCGGCCATGCCGCCGGTCGCCGTGGCCAAGGCCTCGCCCGCCCGCGCCTTCTATCGCAACGTCGCCGTCCAGGCCGTCGAAGGCGCGCCGGAGTTCCGCTGGTTCGATGGCGGCGCCGTCGTCACCACCCGCCCGACCCGCGTCCAGGTGGTCGAGAGCCTGAACAACCACCTGCGCCGCGCCGAGATGCTGGCCCCGACGCGGCTCGACGCCGAATACATGCTCTACACGACCTTCGAAGAGCTGCGCGGCCCCAACGTCTGGTGGGGAACCGACAAGCTGGCCTCGGCTCGCGTCACCTTCCGGCTGGTGCGCTGGCGCACCGGCGAGGTGGTCCGCGAGAAGACGCTGGAAGCGTCCTACGAGGCGCGCTGGACCGGGATCACGCCCGACATCGCCCGCGCCGCCATCGCCGGCCCGCTGGGCGTCTCGCGCGACCGCGTGCTGGCCCTGCCCGGCGGGGCCATCGGCGGCATCGCGCTGGGCTACTACGTCAACCAGAACCTGATCGTCTCGATCTATGACGCGCCCTATGCCGGCCTCGTCGGCGCGGCCCAGGCCGCCGCCATCGGTGGTCCCAGCCGCCTGGGTCCCGGCTTCGACGCCGCCTTCAGCACCGCGCTAGCCGTCGGCACGGCCTCGGGCCGCTTCCAGGACCTGGAGGCCATGCTGGCCGGCGGCGTGATCAGCGCGGCCGGCGCCGCGGCGGGTCCCGTCCCGGCGGGCCGCGAGATGTCCCAACAGGGCGAGGTCACCACCGCCTTCAACGGCCGCGACCGGCGCCTGGCCGCCACGCGCGGCCTGATGGACCTGGCCTTCGACCTCTTCATGAACGAGCTCAGCCACGACGGCTCGGTGGTCTACAAGACGGCCGTCTCGTGCCGCGCCCTGAACGGCGACAGCGACCGCGGCCCCTACCTGGCCGAGACCGCAGGCGCCTACGCCGTCGACTGCCCGGGCGCGCGCTACAACGACGCCAAGACCACCAAGGCGTTTCCGAGCCGGTTCTAAAGCTTCTCCGCCCGCTCGGCCGCGCGGCGCCTGACCACGCGGAACAGCAACGGCAGCAGGTCCCAGTTGAAGGCCCCGATCGCGAAGCCGAACAGATAGGCCTCGCGCATCGGCGCCCAGGAGATCGGCGGCAGCGCCGCCTTGACGAAGAACGCCGCCAGGATGACGGCCGAGGCGGTGGCGCAGACCAGCCGGATCGTCAGCTCGCGCGGGCTCGCGCCGCTCGGCGCGCCCACCTGCACCAGGCCATAGACGGCCACGCCGCCGAGCGCGCCCACGATCGCGCGCAGGCGGTCGGGATCGATGTCCATCACAGCCTCCTTACGGCCTGGGATCTTGGGGTCACGGCGTCCGGTCGTTCCAGTCTGCATCGCGGCCGCGACGGCGCCCGGAACGTCCTCGCCGTTAACAAATGTGCCTAGGACCGACGGAAGAGTCGATTGCCCGCGTGCGCGCATGCGTCCGAGTCTGACGCATATCCGACCGGAGTCCGTCTCGGCTCGGTCACCCCAACTGTCGTCCATGGCGAGCGGCGCCATTTACGCGAGCGCGGTAAAGATATACAAGTATGAGTAGTCTATAGATCAGAGACCCGAATAGAGAGCTTTCGCCCACCCGCCCCGCCGCCGCGCGGCCCGCCCCTGGAGGACAGACGATGAGCAAGTGGCATCCCGTGGTCGTGAAGCTGCAGAAACTGATCAAGGACAATGGCTGGGAGGCGCGGTTCGAGAAGGCCGTCGCCCAGGCCCGCGCATGGAACATCCCGGAACTGGCCGACCTGAAGGACCTCGAGAGCTACTACGTCTATATCAACGACTTCCTGCGCTGGGTCCCCAGCGAGAACGAGCCTGGCCGCGAGGTCTATAACAAGCTCTGCAAGTTCTACTTCGTGCTCGACCAGGACGCGGTGATCGACCTGCAAAACAAGGTCGTTCCGCTGAACAAGGCCGCGCCCCTGACGCCGTTGTCGGCATGGCTGGTCGACTATGCCGACGCCCTGGGCGCCTTCCTCGACACGCCGGAATCCCTGACGCCGGCCTCGCTGGAGAGCTTCCGCAAGTCGCCGAGCTACAATCTGGGCGACTACATCGAGCCGCACGGCGGCTGGAAGACCTTCAACCAGTTCTTCGCCCGCAACTTCAAGCCGGGCTACCGGCCGGTAGCGGCGGTCGCCGATCAGAGCGTCATCGTCTCCCCCGCCGACTCCACCTTCGCCGGCCAGTGGGAGATCCGCACCGACAGCCACGTGACGGTCAAGAACCTGCACTGGAAGATCGAGGAGCTGATGGAGGGCAGTCCCTACAAGGACCGCTTCAAGAACGGCCTGTTCATGCACGCCTTCCTGGGGCCCAACGACTATCACCGCCAGCACGCACCGGTCGGCGGCACCGTGCTGGAGTCGCGCGTCATCCCGGGCCAGGTCTATCTGGAGGTCGTGGCCGAGCCGGTGGCCGGCGACGAGAACGGCGCTCATAAGCTGAAGCCCCTGCGCGCCTTCGACGCCCCGGACGCCGCCGGCTACCAGTTCGCCCAGGCCCGCGGCCTGATCGTGCTGGACACCCCGATCGGCCTGGTCGCGGTGCTGCCGATCGGCATGTGCCAGGTCTCGTCGGTGATCGTCACCGCCGAGGTCGGCGTCACCCTCCGCAAGGGCGAGGAGCTGGCCTACTTCCAGTTCGGCGGCTCGGACATCATCGTGCTGTTCGAAGCCAAGTCCAACGTCAGCTTCGTCGCCCAGCCGGGCGTTCACTACAAGACGGGCGTGAAGATCGCGGATGCGTATCCAGTGGTGTGGGGGGGGATGCAGCGCGATCCTGAGGCCCCTTCCGGATGCCGGATACTGATCTCGCGCGCACACTGCGCGTGAAGAGAGAAGGGCGTCATCATGCGCACTCCCGAAATCCATCTCCTGAACTTCCGCTGCTATGCTGTCTGGCTGGACGAGTGCGGACAGATCAAGCAGGTCGCCGACATACCCCCATCAATAGGAGGCGAGAGCCAGCATAGGCTTGTTTCGGACCAGCGTTTTTGGAACCGTCCTGTACCGGCAGACGAGTTCCTCGCGATCCAACAGTCTGCATCTATCCGCTAGAACAGGGGGCCGCTGCCAGCGCTTGGCGGCGGCCTTTTTCTTGGCAGAGAGCAGATCAACGAATTCAAAGAGTTGGTAGGCCTGGAGGTATCCACTTTATGTTGAAACGTATCAACTTTTTGGTGTCGATACCAACAGCAATGCTCATCGACAAATGCTCGATACACCAGCCTTAGGTTTTCATACTCCAAGGGCAGAATTAGACAACATCTATCACCTACCCCTACGGAGACAACGATGCGATCTGTGCAATCTCCTTCCACACGGCGTATTCAGTTGCGCGATCCATAAATCCAAAAACACCAGAATATATCTCTTTACTCAATTTATCACGGGCATTTCTGGGTGTCTTTGAAATATCGAAACGACCATCGTGCGCAACCTCATTCCTAATATTGTAGGACGCTGCTACTGCTTCCCATAAGGTTACTACACCACCGCCTTGATCAACCCCTCCAGCTGATCCTTCTAGGACACGCGTCACGCCCGAATGGGTCCCCTGATATATGGCGGTCAAACTCCCACTCCGGAGGTAGGAGTAAACCTTGCCTTCTTTCCTTTCGGTAGTCAGTGTCTTCCCGCTGCCCAGCTTAATCTGGGTTTGATCGAGATTTAGAAGAGGCGTCGATGAGGCTGTTATTCTCCTATCGGCTATCAATTCTAATATCGCCCACTGACGGAAAAATCGGAATGAACGATCTCGCTCCGATATAGATTGAACAAACAACTCCACAATAAGCCTAGCATAAGGATTCGATTTAATTATCGGATATACATATTCAACCCTACGCATATTTGCGCTTGAAAACATTGGCGGCAATAGATTTCCGCGGAAGTCATATTTAGTAGAATCAATTCGCCAATTTCCATTTTCGTGATGCAAAATTAGAGAAAGAACCGGAAATGGTTTGTCCCCACGTTCGCTTGCAATGATAGTTGAAATATCTTGCACAAACCGAGTCGCAAAGGCGAATGCAGATTGCTCCGTCAGAGCAACTATTTTATGAAAATTTACTGAAAACATCGGCTGATATATAAGCTGATCGTTAAGATCGCCACCAAATGGTATGCTTATCGTATGGCTATCCAGCAAATATTGCCTTACAGCTTCGAATGTAGATTCGTTGCTTAAACCAGGAGAAATTGGAAATATTGACACACCTTCCATCGCGGACGGAAAATGAATATTTACACCAGCAAAGAAGAAAACGATCTCAAACGCCTTAGATCCAGCCTCATGCCCGTCTTCGGCATATAACGGTGACAAATTTCGACTAGCCATAGACTTTCGTTCAGACTTATATCGACTTTCATCGAATTTTTCTATGACACCATCGTTATAAATAAAGTATTCCGTGCATATCGCATCGCGACCATCCGTCGATAAACTGAATGCGTAGCTGTCAGAACAACCTATGTGGACACAATACAGACATCCATTTTCAACATTATCGATTTCATTCGGCAACATAGTGCCAATCTGATCGATATTTAGAGCGGTGCACCAAACCGTCTCTTCTCGAATTTTACCTAGATGATTCACGTGGATTGTGAAAAACGGCTTCTCAAGCGTAGCCTCTCCGGCGACACCCAGACGCACCTTATTGGGACCTGATCCTCGTTCGATCATGAGACGGGGCTTCGACATGTTCGTCCTAAATTCCGAGCCCGACCGACCACTGCATAGCCGTGCGAGGGTGAGGGTACACAATCAGCCACTCATTGCCCTGCCGATCGTTCGCAATGTCGGCTCAGAACAGGACGAACAAACATTGTGGGCGGATGCCCCTGCATCATGACCAGGCGCGGCTCCCGCATTTGGCGATGCGCAGGCGCCGGATTGGCCTCGACGCTCCTCACTTCAGTTCGTAGCGGGTTCGAGTCCTGCAGTGGGACACACATCCGCTACCGATTCTGCCGCCCGCGAACTCGCAAACGCTTACCGCGTAAGCCTTTGATCGAACTCAGCATTCCGACATTCTGTTGGTATCGGTGATGGCATCGGACGCGATACCAACGATTATACCAACAGCCGACGCCGGCGGCATCCGCGTTGGAAAAGGCAATAGTGAACGAATTCAAAGGCTTAGCTCGCCCCATGTGGTAGCGCCCCGAACCCCGTAAGTCATTGATTTTATTGAACAATTTATGTTTGGTAGGCCTGGAGGGACTCGAACCCCCAACCAGACCGTTATGAGCGGTCGGCTCTAACCATTGAGCTACAGGCCCGCGCGGATACGTGTGAGCGTACGCGAGAGCGGCGGATTAGCATGAGCCGAACGCGGCTTAAAGCTCCGGTTCAGGTTGGAGCTGTCATCAGGGAACGCATAGCTGTCCAGCAGCGCTTCCCTTGCCTTGGACGGACCTGGAGAAAAGAACGATGACCAACACCGCGCGCCACCCCGCCGCCTTCATCCTGCCCGCCCTGATCGGCGGCGCGCTGCTGATGGGCGCCGCCGCCCCGGCCCTGGCCCAGACCAGCGCCGACTCGGCGTTCAAGGCCACGACCTTCAGCCTGTCGGCCTATGGCGAGACCCGCGTGGCGCCGGACATGGCCACCATCACCCTGGGCGTGCAGACCGAGGCCCTGACCGCAGGCGAGGCCCTGAAGGCCAACGGCGCGCGCATGAACCAGGTGATGGCCGCCCTGAAGAAGGCCGGGATCGCCGAGCGCGACGTCCAGACCTCGAACCTCAACCTTAACGCCCAGTACGCCTATGAGCAGAACCAGCCGCCGAAGCTGACCGGCTACCAGGCCTCGAACCAGGTGACGATCACGGTCCGCGACCTGGCCAAGCTGGGCGCGACGGTCGACGCCACGGTCAATGCCGGCGCCAACACGGTCAACGGCATCAGCTTCGGCCTCATCAATCCCCAGGCCGCCGAGGACGCCGCGCGCCTGGAAGCCGTGAAGGCCCTGCAGGCCAAGGCCGAGCTCTATGGCCGCGCCACCGGCTACAAGGCCGTGCGCCTGGTCAATCTGAGCGAAGGCGGCGGCTACCAGCCCGCGCCGCCCCCGATGCCGGTGTTCGCCATGGCCAAGCGCGAGATGGCCGACTCGACCAGCATCGCGGCCGGTGAACTGAAGGTCCGCATCGACGTCAGCGCGACGTACGAAGCCGCCAAGTAGGCGATATCCGCCTGGAGCCGCCCTCGCCCTTCGACAAGCTCAGGGTGAGGGCTACTTCTCGCGGTGATTGAGTCGAAAACCTCATCCTGAGCCTGTCGAAGGACGAGGTTTTCGCTTCCTAGAAGCCCGCCTTCTTGAAGGCCCGCTCGACACGATCCTTGATCTCCAGCCCCGGCAGGGCCCGCTCGCCCTCCATGACCGCGACATAGGTCAGGCCGCGCGGCGGCTTGCCCTCGCCGGTCGGCACCGGGCCGATGGACCAGCCGACCGTGGCGCCGTTGGCCCCGCCGCTGGCGCAGCTGATGAAGCGGGCCGGCTTGCCCAGGCTTGCCTTCAGCAAGCTCTCGGCCGTGGTCTGCGCGCCTTCGCAGGACGGCAGGTTGCGCGAGCAGGTGACATAGCCGCCGCCACGCCACACCAGCTTGCCGCTGGCGTCGGCGATCACGACGCAGGTCGAGGGCGAGCCGATCGACTTGCCGACCGACTGGGTCAGGACGGCCTCGTCCACGCCCGAAGGCAGCTTCGGCGAACAGGCCGATAGGCCCGCGGCGGCGAGAACAGCGAGCGCGATACGACGCATCAGGCCGCCTTCTTGATCAGGTTGCCTTCGTCCAGCAGCACGACGGTCGGGGCGTAGTTGCGGGCCTCTTCCGCCGCCATCTGACAGTAGGTCACGACGATCACCAGGTCGTTCTTCTGCACCAGGCGAGCGGCGGCGCCGTTGACGCCGATGACCTTCGAACCGCGCGGGGCCTCGATGGCGTAGGTGGTGAAGCGGGCGCCGTTGGTGATGTTCAGAACATCGACCTGCTCGTTCGGCAGGATGCCCGAGGCGTCCAGCAGGTCGCGGTCGATGGCGATCGAGCCTTCGTAGTCCAGGTCGGCCTGGGTCACCGTGGCCCGGTGCAGTTTGGCCTTCAGCATGGTGAGCAGCATGGCGGGGGCTCTATCCCTTTGAACGAAATGGAATTCTCAAGGCCGCCACACACAAGGCCCGAAACAGGTCACGCCATATAGACACGAACCCACAACCGTTCAATCGCACCTCGGCGCGGGACCAATGGTTAACACCACGACCTTTTCGCGCTAGGGTTTGAAAGAACGCGGTTCTGTGGGGGTGCCATGCGTCATTCAAGAGGGTGGGCGATGGCGGGGGCCGTCGCCGTGAGCGTGCTCGCGGGCGCGGCGTGGATCTCGACCGGCAAGGCGCAGACGCGGGATGCGACCGGTGCGCCGATTCCCGGCGCGGCGGCTGTCCGCCCCGGGATCGCGGCGCTGACCGCCCGGCCGCGCGGCCGCGTGGACTGGCAAGGCGCCGTCGGCGGCCTGCGCCAGTCGGCCAATGTCGGCGAGAGCCTGGCGAGCAACCTGAACCGCGAGCAGGTCGACATGACCGCCGTGCCGATCCTGCTGCCCCGGGACGCCAAGCTGACGGCCGGGGCGCGGATCTACAGCTTCGGCGACTACTACACGATCACCAGCAACACCGCTGGCGGCCGCGTCTCGTTGAGCGGCACGACCGTCACCGTGCCGATGCCGGCGTCCAGGCCGCTGAAGATCGAGACCGGGCCGGAGATGCTGACGATCCAGCGCACGGTCGACGGCCAGTTGGCCAGCTTCGTGCGCTACGGTGTGCTCTACACGGTGGAGATCCGCTGCGACTCCGCCGGCGACCCGCGCTGCGCCGACGACAACTATGTGCTGGGCCTGGTCGGCAAGACCACCGCCGTGGTGATGGGCAAGGCGGCCCGCGAAGCCGCCGGGCTGGGAGGTTGACCATGCGCCTCTCCCCGCTCCTGCTGGTCGCCGCCCTGGCCCTCGCGCCGCTGGCCGCCTGCGACGACACCACCAAGCCTCCGGCGCCCGGCGAGACGCCCAAGCCGCCCTCGCCCGAGCCGGGTCCGCCCCAGCCCGACGACACCCCGGCCGACGGCGGGGCCGAGCAGCCGTCCAGCGAACCCGTGCCGCCCAGCCCCGATCCCGCGCCGCAGCCAGCCGATCCGCCCGCGCCCTCGCCGGCCACGTTCGACCACGCGCCGGCCGGCGCGATCCCGGCCGGCCAGGGTCCGGGCTATCTGGACCGCACGGTCTGGTCGCCGAACATGTGCTGGCCGCTGGCCGAGGCCGGCTTCCCGAACTCGCAGGTCTACGGCCCCGGCGGCGGCATGGGTCCGCCCGGCAAGCCCAGCCAGTGCGATGCGCTGAACTACAGCCTGCCCTGGCACGACACCTTCTGCGAGGCCCGCTCGCGCGCGAACCCGCTGTGCGCCGGCGCCGGCACGGGTCACCAGGGGCAGGACATCCGTCCGGCCACCTGCAAGAAGAACGAGCACTGGGCCGTGGCCGCCGAGGCCGGCACGATCACGGACATCGGCTCGTACAGCGTCACCCTCGTGGCCAAGGCCCAGCCGCACTACACCTACCGCTACCTGCACATGCGGATGTCGACCCTGGCGGTGAAGGAAGGCGACCAGGTCGCCAAGGGCCAGAAGCTGGGCAAGGTATCGAACGATTTCGGGGGCACGCCGACGACCATCCACCTGCACTTCGAGCTGCGGGCCGGCGTGGCGGGCGTGACCACCGACGGCAAGGCCGTGGCGCTTCAGACCTTCCTGCCGCCGTATCTCAGCCTGGCCGAGGCCTATCAGCGCAAGCTGAACGGCCAGACCTGCGGAGGCTAGCCTACGGCTGTCTTGAGGAAGGCGACCATGTCCGCCAACACCGTCGACTTGCCGCGAAACAGGCGCGACAGGGCCAGCACCGGACCGGCGTGGCCCATGCCGGGGTAGTGGCGCTCCTCGACCCTGGCGCCTGCCTCGCGCAGGGCGGCGGCCAGCTTGCGAGTGTTGCGGGGGCGGACCACCGTGTCCTGCTCACCGGTGGCCAGAAACGCCGACGGCGCGTCGGCGCGCGCGAAGGCGGCCGGCTGGGTGGCGGCGAGATCGTCCGCCTCGCCAAAGGTGCGGATCGTCACCGGGCTCTCCAGCGGCAGGAAGGCATAGGGTCCTGACAGGCCGACGAAGGCGCGGATCACGCTGGGTTCGACCGCGACGGCGCGCAGCCAGCGCGGGTCCAAGGCCAGCATGGCGGCGTTGTAGGCGCCGGCCGAGTGGCCGATCAGAACGATGCGGCCAGGATCGCCGCCCAGGCTGGCGGCGTTGTCGACCGCCCAGCGCACCGCCGCCGCGCCATCCTCCAGGAAGCCCGGATAGCGGACCTCGGGATAGAGCCGGTAGTCCGGGACCAGCGCCAGGAAGCCCTGGGCGGCCAGGGCGCGCGCCACCCAGCGATAGTCCTGGCGGCGGCCGGTCTCCCAGGAGCCGCCGTAGAAGAAGATCGCCACCGGCGCCGGGCCGTCGGCCTTTGGCGGCGCGTAGACATCAAGCCCGCCGCGCGGTCCCTCTGCATGCCCCGCGTCGTGGGTCACGCGCCGCGCGAGGTCCTTCGGCGCGATCAGGGCGAACAGTTGCAGCGGCGAGAACGCGGCCAGCAGGCGCTTGATCGCTCCTTTGGTCACGGACGGCCCTAAAGTTTAAAAGCCCCGCTCTCGATCTTGGCGTGCAGGGCCTTGGTGATCTTCACATAGCCCTTGGCCGGATCGCGGAAGTACAACGGGTCCCGGGTCTTGGCCGGGTCGAAGCCGTCATTGACCAGGTCGATCTTGCGGTACTTGAAGGTGCCGGTCGTCTCGATCTGCTGCTGCAGGCGCACGAACAGCGGACGGGCGTAGCTGGGCAGCTGCTCGTCGACGTGCTTGCCGAAAGCCTCGATGTCGAAGCCTCCTTCCACGACCAGCGCCGCCATGCCGGCCTTGCCGTCCAGGTCCCCGACCTTGACGCCGTAGACGTTGACTTCCAGCACGCCTTCGAAGCCCGCGATGCGTTCGGACACCTCGCTGGTGGCGACGTTCTCGCCCTTCCAGCGGAAGGTGTCGCCGATACGGTCGACGAAATAGATGTAGCCGTCGCCGTCGACCTTCATCAGGTCGCCGGTGCGGAACCAGGCGTCCCCCTTCTGGAAGACGTCGTGCAGCACCTTCTTCTCGGTGGCGGCCTTGTCGGCATAGCCGGTGTAATTCGAGCGGGCGTCGCTGCCGATATGGCCGATGCACTCCCCGACCTCGCCCGGCGCGACCTCGATGCAGCAGCCGTTCGGGCCGCGGATCGGCATCTCGGCCTCGACGTCGAACTTGACGATGCGGATGTTGAACTTCTTCTTCAGATAGCCGGGGATCCGGCCGATCGCGCCGCGCCGGCCATCGAAGTTGAACAGCGAGACGTTGCCCTCGGTCGCGCCGTAGAACTCCAGCACCTCGCCGACCCTGAAACGGTCCAGCATGTCGTTCCAAACGTCGGGACGCAGGCCGTTGCCGAAGATCATGCGGATCTTGTGGGCGCGCTCCAGCTCGTGCTCGGGCTGGTTGGCCAGGTAGCGGCACAGCTCGCCGATATAGACGAACATCGTGCAGTTCTCGGCGACGATCTCGGGCCAGAAGTGGGTGGCCGAGAACTTCTTGCGCAGCACGATCGAACCGCCGTTCAGCAGGCCCGCGCCCATGGCGCAGAGGCCGCCGGTGGCGTGGTACAGCGGCAGGGTCACGTAGATGCGGTCGGTCTCTTTCGAACCGGTGGAGCCGGCGAAACCGCGCATATAGAGCTGGGCGCGCATGTGGGTGATGCGCGCGGCCTTGGGCAGGCCCGTCGTGCCGCTGGTGAAGATGTAGAGCGCGGTGTCCTTGGCGACGATGCCGTCGCGGGCCGTCTCGCGGTCGGGACGCAACTGACTGCAGCTCTTCAGCGCCTTGATCAGGTCGCGCTGCTCGCCGGTCACAGGCCCCAGCACCCACTGGTGCATGTGGCGCTCCAGCTGGCCCTTGACGTCCTCGAAGCAGGGCGAGGTCTCGGGGTCGACGATGCAATGCAGGGCCTGAGAGATGTTCAGGCAGTGCGCCAGCGCCGCGCCGGTCAGCTGGTTGTTGATCAGGGCCGTGGCCACGCCGACCTTGGTCAGGCCATACCAGATCGCCAGGTATTCGAGGCGATTGGGCATGAACAGCGCCACGGTCTGGCCCCTCGTCAGCCCCAGCCCCTTGGCCCAATGGGCATAGCGATTGGCGATGGCGTCCAGCTCGGCGTAGGTGACCGACTTGCCTTCGAAGGTGATCGCCGGGCGATCGCGCCACTTGTCGACCGCGGCTTCCAGGTCGTCACAGATCAGGTTCGGGCTGTCGGGAGCAATCGACTTCACGCGCTTGAGCGTCCGGGAAAGTCCCTTCAGAAACCGGATTTCCCGCTTGATTGTCTGACGCAAACGCATTCGTCTCTCCCTTAAACAACCATTGGAGAGCGCCGCGCGACGGGTCAAGACGCCGCGCGCTGCATCGCAAACCTTTCAATGTTCGCCCAACCTGAACGGCGATCAGTCAGGATCGCCGTATCCGGCGCTGATCGTCAGCCGGCAGCGAGACGGCGTTGCTCGTCGCGGGCCGACTTCAGCTTCTCGGCCACCAGGAAGGCCAGCTCCAGCGCCTGCTCGCCGTTCAGACGCGGGTCGCAGTGCGTGTGGTAGCGGTCGGCGAGCTCGGTCTCGGAAACCGCGCGCGCGCCGCCCAGGCATTCGGTGACGTTCTGGCCGGTCATCTCCAGGTGGACGCCGCCCGGATGGACGCCCTCGGCCTGGGCGATCTCCACGAAGCTCTTCACTTCGCTCAAGATGCGGTCGAACGGACGGGTCTTGTAGCCGGTCGAGGCCTTCAGCGTGTTGCCGTGCATCGGGTCGGTGGCCCAAACCACCGAACGACCGGCCGACTTGGTCGCCCGCATCAGGCGCGGCAGGCGATCGGCGATCTTGTCCGAACCGAAGCGGCCGTACAGCGTCAGACGGCCCGACTCGTTGTTGGGGTTCAGCACGTCGATCAGGCGCAGGAGATCGTCGGCCTCCATGGTCGGGCCGCACTTCATGCCGATCGGGTTCTTCACGCCCTTCATGAATTCGACGTGCGCGCCGTCCAGCTGGCGGGTGCGCTCGCCGATCCACAGCAAGTGGGCGCTGGTGTCGTACCAGTCGCCCGAGGTGCTATCGATGCGAGTCATGGCTTCCTCGAAGCCCAGCAGCAGGGCCTCGTGGCTGGTGAAGAACTCCACCTGGTGCATGCCCGGGTGGCTCTGGGGCGTGACGCCAATGGCGGCCATGAAGGCCAGGCTCTCGGTGATCTTGTCCGACAGTTCGCGGTAACGCGCGCCCTGCGGGCTGTCGCCGACAAAGCCCAGGGTCCAACGGTGGATGTTGTGCAGATCAGCGTAGCCGCCGCTGGCGAAGGCGCGCAGCAGGTTCAGGGTCGCCGCCGACTGGCCATAGGCCTTCAGCAGGCGATCCGGATCCGGCACGCGTTCCTCGGCCGTGAAGTCCATGCCGTTGATGATGTCGCCGCGATAGGACGGCAGGGTCTCGCCGTCGATCGTCTCGATGGGCTCGGAGCGCGGCTTGGCGAACTGGCCGGCGATGCGGCCCACCTTCACCACCGGCTTGCCGCCGGCGAAGGTCAGCACCACCGCCATCTGCAGGATCAGGCGGAAGGTGTCGCGGATGTTGTCCGCGTGGAATTCCTTGAAGCTCTCGGCGCAGTCGCCGCCCTGCAGCAGGAAGGCCCGGCCCTCGGCCACGTCGCCCAGCAGGCTTTTCAGGCGGCGCGCCTCGCCGGCGAAGACCAGCGGCGGCATCTGGCGCAGCGTCTGCTCGACTCGCTCCACCGCGCCCATGTCCGGATAATCGGTGGGCATGTGCTTGGCGGGCTTGGCTCTCCAGGCGGCGGGGGTCCAGCGGGCGGTCATGGCAAGGCTCGATAACTGAAAGGGCGGCGTAGATACCGCGAAAGGAACCAAAAGGCAAAATCATGCGGCTGAACACCGCCGATCCGCCCGAGCGAGAAACGTGACGGTCGCGCTAACGCCGTGGAGCGCTCGATTTTTGCGCGATCGCACAGCCGATGGCGGCGATGACGCCGAGCGCCAGCCACCACTCCTGCCAGACGCCGAAGCTGAGGCCGCCGATCATCACGTACGCGGTCAGGGTGGCGGCCGCCATCGCGCCGTCGCGGCGGTTCTCGCCGGTCCAGGCCACGATCCGGTACAGCACCCAGGCGAAGAACGCCGCCGCCAGGGCCGCGCCCAGCGCGCCCAGCTCCAGCCACAGCTGCAGGGCGGCGTTGTGAGTGTGCAGTGGGATGGCGTTACCGAAGGTCCGGCTGGCGTCGACACCCCAGCCGCGCAGGGCGTGCTCGACGATCTTGTTGGCGGCGAAGGCCCAGATGTTCAGGCGCGCGTCCCACGAGGGCGGGGCGATCACGTGCAGCCAGGCGAACAGGCCCGAGCGCACGCCCCACAGCACCACCATCGGCGCGAAGATGAACAGGGTCGAGATCGCCGGGATCATGCCGCGCACGAACGGCTTGCCGATGATCCGCGTCCCCAGCCAGACGACTCCGCCCAGCAGCAGAGCCGCGCCCGAAGCGTCGGCGCTGGTGAAGTGGGAAGCGGCCAGGATCATCAGCGCCATGGTCGCGATCAGCACGTTGCGGCCGCGGAAGCCCCAGGCGTCCAGCAAACGCACGCAGGGCCAGAACAGCAGCACCAGCGGATAGATCGGCAGCGACACCTTCACCACCGCCAGGTCGGGCCGGATCGGATCGTGGGTCGCGGCCCGTATCGCCTGGTAGATCCTCGCCCCCATCGCGGCGTCGATGAAGGTGAAGGCGGCCAAGGCGATCATGCCGAACAGCATCACCCGCCCCGCCAGCCGCGCCGAACGTTGCGACATGGTTCCGAGCACCGCGACGGCGGTCCCGTAGAGGCCCAGTTGCAGCACCAGCTTGAGGGCGGTGAAGGCGCCGACGTCCTTGTCGCGCTTGAGCTCTGACAGCGCCGGGGCGGCCGGACTCCAGTTCAGGCTGACCAGCGCCCACAGCACCAGCAGCATCAGGGCGAACATCGGCAACAGCGGCGGGCGCGATCGCGCCAGGCCTGGCGTCGCCAGCAGGCCGACCACGGCCAGCAGCGGCGCGAAGCCCAGCGGCGCCAGGTAGCCGACCAGCGGCGTCATCACCATCAGAAAGACGGCGAGCACGCCCAGCCACCGGGTGCGGCGCTCGGGGCTCTCGGCAGAAGCCACCGCCAGCGTCATCCAACCCCGCCGACTTCGACCGGCGTATACTTCTCGCGCATCGTGACCAGTTCCTCGGCCAGGGTCGGGTGAACCGCGCAGGTCGAGTCCCATTGGGGCTTGGTCACGCCCATCTTCACGGCGATGGCGGCCATCTGGATGATCTCGGGCGAGTCCGGACCCACCACGTGCACACCGAGCACCTTCTGGTCGTCGGCCTTGACCACCAGCTTCATCAGGCACCGCTCCTGGCCGCCGTAGAAGGTGATCTTCATCGGACGGAACACCGAGCGATAGACGTCGACCGTGCCGAACGCGTGGCGGGCCTCGGCCTCGGTCATGCCGACCGAGCCGACCGGCGGCTGCGAGAACACCGCCGAGGCGACCAGGTCGTGATCGAAGGTGGTCGGATTGTCGTAGAATTCGGTCTGGGCGAAGGCCGCGCCTTCGCGGATGGCCACGGGCGTCAGGTTGATGCGGTCGGTGACGTCGCCCACGGCCCAGATGCTGGCGACGCTGGTCTTGGAGTGCGCGTCGACCGCGATCGCGCCCTTGTCGTTCAGCTTCACGCCGACCTTCTCCAGGCCCAGGCCGTGGACGTAGGGCTCCCGGCCGGTGGCGAACATCACCGCTTCGGTCTCGAAGGTCAGGTCGCTGGTCAAGGTGCTGAGCAGCGTGCCGTCCGCCTGCTTCTCGATGCTGGTGTGCGAGCAGCCCAGCACCACCTTGACGCCGCGCTTCTCCAGCTCCTCGGCCAGGTGCGAGCGGACATCGTCGTCGAAGCCGCGCAGGATGTTGGCGCCGCGATAGAGCAGCGTGGTCTCGACGCCCAGACCGTTGAAGATGCCCGCGAACTCGACGGCGATATAGCCGCCGCCGACGACCAGGATGCTCTTGGGCAGCTTGGGGAGGTGGAAGGCCTCGTCCGAGGTGATCCCGAACTCCGCGCCCGGGAAGTCGGGCTTCACCGGACGACCGCCGGTGGCGACCAGGATCTTCTTGGCGGTGTAGGTTCCGGCATCGTTGCTCCCCTCCTTGGGCAGCACCTCGACGGTGTGAGCGTTGACGATCTGGGCGCGGCCGTGCAGCAGGTGCGCGCCGGCTTTCTGCAGGTTGGTGACGTAGATGCCCGACAGGCGGGCGATCTCGACGTCCTTGTCGTGCAGGAAGCCCTTCCAGTCGAACTTGGCGCCCTCGATCGTCCAGCCATAGCCCTTGGCGGTCTTCAGCTGGCTGGTGACCTCGCTGGCGTAGACCATGAACTTCTTGGGCACGCAGCCGCGGATCACGCAGGTGCCGCCGACCCGGTATTCCTCGGCCACGGCGACCTTGGCGCCGCTCATGGCCGCCAGACGGGCCGCCCGCACGCCGCCCGAGCCGGCGCCGATGACGAAGAGATCGAAGTCGTAGTCAGCCATCACCGGCCTCCGGAACCTTAACTGGTCGGCTTATGTAGGATGTCAGGGAACGAGGCGCACCACACCCTCGTCCGTGCCGAACAGGGCTTCGTCGGCGAGGTCGAGGAACAGGCCGTGGTCGACCACGCCGGTGACGCTCTTCAGCGCGGCGGCCAGGGCCGTGGGTTCGGCGATGACGCCGGAGGCCATGTCGTAGATCAGGTTGCCGCCGTCGGTGACCACCACGCCCCGCTCGGCCATGCGCAGGCGCGGCGGCGGCAGATCGAACTCGGCCGCGATGTCGGCCAGGCGCCAGCTGGTATGGACGTGGCCGAAGCGGACCACCTCGATCGGCAGCGGGAACTTGCCCAGAGCGTCGACCTTCTTGGCCGCGTCGGCGATGACGACACAACGGCTGGAAGCTTCCCAGACCAGCTTCTCGCGCAGCAGGGCCGCGCCGCCGCCCTTGATCAGGCTGAGGCCCGGACCAACCTCGTCGGCGCCGTCCACCGTCAGGTCGATGGTCTTGACGTCGTCCAGCGCCACCAGCGGGATGCCCAGCTCGCGCGCCAGGGCCCCGGTGGCGTCCGAGGTCGGCACGCCACGGATGTCGCTCAGCTCGCGGGCGGCCAGCGCCTTGACGAACCAGGCGGCCGTCGAGCCGGTGCCCAGACCCACCACCATCCCGTTCTCGACGAGTTCGGCGGCGGCTTCGCCGGAGATACGCTTCTGGTCGTCGACGCTCATTTCTTGCCGCCCTTCTTCTTGTCCTTGGCGGCCTGCTTGAGGGCGCGAAACTTCGTCGCCCAGCCGGCCTTGGTCTTCTGTTCCGGACGCGTCAGGGCCAGGGCCCCGCCCTCGACATCCTTGGTGATCACCGAGCCCGAGCCGGTCATCGCTCCGTCGCCGATCCGGACCGGCGCGACCAGGGCGCTGTTGGAGCCGATAAAGGCGCCCTTGCCGACATGGGTCTCGAACTTCTCGAAGCCGTCGTAATTGCAGAAGATCGTACCGGCCCCGATGTTGGCCTTCTCGCCGATCGAGCCGTCGCCGAGATAGCTGAGGTGGTTGGCCTTGGCGCCCGCCCCGACCTTGACCTTCTTGACCTCGACGAAGTTGCCGATGTGGGCTTCGGGCCCGATCTCGGCGCCCGGCCGCAGGCGGGCGTAGGGACCGATCAGCGCGCCCTCGCCCACCGCCGCCCCTTCAAGGTGGCTGAAGGCCTTGATCACCGCGCCGGTCTCGACGCTGACGCCCGGGCCGAAGACTACGAACTGTTCGACGACGGCGCCGCCAGCGATCTTCGTGTCCCACGACAGGTGGACGGTCTCGGGCGCGGGCATGGTCACGCCCTCGGTCAGCAGGACGTTGCGGCGGCCGCGCTGCCAGACCGCCTCGGCGGCGGCCAACTCGGCTTGCGAGTTGACACCCTGAACCGCCGGCTCGGGGGCGAAGGCCGCGCGGGTCGAGAGCTTGCGATCGTGGGCCAGGCCGACGACGTCGGTCAGGTAGTACTCGCCCTTGCTATTGTCGTTGCGGACGTCGGCCAGCAGGCTGAATAGCGTCGCGCGGTCTGCGGCCAGGACCCCGGAATTGCAGTGCTTGACCTGCTTGGTGGCGAGGTCGGCGTCCTTCTCCTCGACGATGCGCAGCAGCACATGGCCCGGGGCCAGGATCAGGCGGCCGTAGCCGGTCGGGTTGGCGGCCTCGAAGCCCAGCACCGCCACGTCGGTCCCGCCCGCGATGAGGTCGAACAGCGGCGCGATCACCCCGGCCGTGGTCAGCGGGCAGTCGGCATAGGTGACGACCACGTCGCCCTCGAAATCGGCCAGGGCGTCCTTGGCCGCCAGCACGGCGTGGCCGGTGCCCAGCGGCGGATCCTGGATGACCGTCGCGTTCGGACCGAGGCGCTTGCGGGCGCTCTCGCCGACCTGCGGGCTGTGCGCGCCGACCACGACGACGATCCGCTCGCAGTTCAGGCCCTCGGCGGCGTCGATGGCCAGGTCCAGCAGAGTCCGGCCGGCGACCTTGTGCAGCACCTTGGGCGTCGGCGACTTCATCCGCGTCCCCTGGCCGGCGGCCAGGATCACGGCGGCGCGCGGACGGGGTGGGCTCGAAACGGAATCAGTCATGGATGGGCGACTCCCTGGGACGCTTCCAGCGTTGCATTAGCCGCCCAATTGGCGGAAAGGCCAGACCCATGAGCGAGCTTCATGACCTGAACGGGGCGACAATCGCCTTTGATCTCGATGGAACCCTGGTCGACACCGCCCCCGACCTGGTCGGCGCGCTGAACACCATCCTGGCCCAGGAAACCCTGCCGCCCCTGCCCTTCGACGAGGTTCGGCTGATGGTCGGGCGCGGCGCGCGCGCCCTGCTGGAACGCGGCTTCGCCGCAGCCGGGGCGCCGCTGGGAGTCGACCGCGCCCCGACGCTCGTGGAGCGCTTCATCGCCGTCTACCTGGACCGCATCGCCGACGAGAGCGCGCCCTTCCCTGGCGTGGTCGAGGTGCTGACCGAACTGAAGGCCGACGGCGCCAGGCTGGTGGTCTGCACCAACAAGCTGACCAACCTGTCGGTCGCCCTGCTGGACGCGGTGGGCCTGACGCCGCTGTTCGACGGGGTGATCGGCGCGGACCTGGCCCCCGCGCCCAAGCCCGACGGCCGCCATGTCGCCGCCGCCATCGCGGCCGTGGGCGGCGATCTGGCCCGCGCGGTGATGGTCGGCGACAGCATCAACGACGCCCTGGGGGCCCGCAACGCCGGCGTCCCCGGCCTGCTGGTCTCGTTCGGCTACACGGAGGATCCGGTCGAGACCCTGGGGGCCGATCTGGTCATCCACAGCTTTTTGGATGTGCCCCGGGCCTGCAAGACGCTTTTGGCCTCTTGCCCCGCGCCGAACACCGGGCTATAGGCCCCCTCCTCTCGCGGATCGGTTCTTCACGGACCTCTCCACACCGGCGGATGCGTAGCTCAGCGGGAGAGCACCTCGTTCACACCGAGGGGGTCACAGGTTCAATCCCTGTCGCATCCACCATCACTTCCCCTTAAAAAACAAAGACTTACACCAACCTCCATCTCATCTCGTCGATGCGTCTAGCTGGTGCTTGCCAGTTATTTGCCAGAAACCGGATTTTGCCGCTGCGGATCGACGCTGCGTCTCCAGCACTACGTCAACATACGGCCGCTCACAGTCGCCCGACGCCGATCGAGATTCATAAGAACGACGAGGGCGGCGCTCGATGAACTAGCGCCAAGCAACGGATGCGGGCTTAGGATTTTTTCTGGAGCGCCACCGCCCGCCGCTAGGGGGTCTAGCGTCTCTGACTCCGCCGCATTGTTGTGCGCGGCGTCTCCAGAGTGCTCGATGCCCCGTAAGCCCAAACAGCCGCCCGTTGGCCAGCTATCCACGGACAACTCGGCAAACCGAACGCCTGCGCCTCAGAAGAAACGCGGCTGCACGCCCCGTCCCATCGTTCCCTTCCCGCCCCCGCTCTGGGAGGACTGGAATGATCCCGAGGACTTCGCCGAAGCGCTCGACCTCCACATGCGCCGCCACAACGACACCGGCTATGGCCTTCGCCGGGCGGTATGCGGTCGCGACGACAAGGTTGAGACCACGACCTTCACGGCTTGGCGGCGCGGCGATAAGGCGCCGCGGAGCGCCACTAGCTTCCGGATCCTAGCCGCGCTCGAACGGCGCTGGCGGCTGCCGGCCGGCTATTTCCGCGCCAAGCTGCACCACCCGGGCAGAATGATCTCCAACGAGACCCTGATCCCTCTTCCCGAGCCGGAACGCCGGCAGATGGCCTGGCACCTGCCCGACGACTTTGCCCAACTCCCCCAAGCCAAGCGGGACGAGATCGTGGCCTGGGTGAAGTCGGTGATCATCACCGGCGCGACCGACTATCGCCGCTTCCAAGCTGCGGCCATGAAGCAGCGGTTCGCCATGCAGTTCTCCGCGACAGGTACGGCCAGGCCAAACGCGGCAAAGTACTGGCCTGACGATGGCAGAACACGTCCGGTCGCCGCGCCGCCGGCTCTTGATGCGGAAGCCAAAGATCTCCTCGAGTTCAAATGCGCCACCTTGACCAGTCGTGGACGTCAACGCGCCGGTGTCTGGGGCCCTGATACGGCCGACCAGAAGATGGAGCATCTTGGCTTGATGCTCGGAGCGCTGGTCGCCTCGCCCGATGGCGACGTCGGCGGATTCGGCGTTGCGCTCGCCGACGTCACCTTCGGCCTCCTGGCGTTCCCGGCGGTGTGGGACTGGTACCTTGGCTGGCGACAAAAGCGGCGCGGGTTCTTCACGCAATGGGAGTCCGAGATGCTGATCCTCGGCGCTTCACTGTGCCGGCGCGAGACGGGCTGGCTGCGACAGACACCAGCCCTGGCCGAGCGCCTGACGCCGATCGAAGGGCTCATCACCACCGCCGACGTGGCCGCCGCCCAGGCAGACTGGAACGCCGTCTGCGACGAACAGCACCGTCACGCCTTGATTCGCGCCAAGGAGATCGCGCGCGTCAGCCGGGTCCATCGCGACCCGTTCGAGCCCATCCTGCCGATCCTCGAGGCCGACAGCCCGGTGGGCGAGTATCGTAAGATCACTGAGGAAGTGCTGCGCTACCGCCCCAGTCGACGGCGCCATCCGATTTCGGCAGCGGAAGCCACCCGCGCGTTTCTGATGCTCCGCCTCGGCCTGCATCTGGGCTTACGCCAGAAGAACCTCCGCCAGCTTCTCTTCAAGCCAAGAGGGTGGCCCGCGACACCCGAGCGTCAGCTGGAGGCCCTGAAGCGCGGTGAGCTCCGCTGGAGCGCTCGGGACAACGGCTGGGAGGTGCTCGTCCCCGCCGCCGCGTTCAAGAACGCCGGTTCCAGCTACTTCCGAAAGAACCCGTTCAGGCTGGTGCTGCCGGATCTGGGCGGCCTTTACGAGGAGATCGCGCAGTACATCGCGACCGACCGGGCGGTCCTCCTACGCGGCGCGACGGATCCGGGCGTGTTCTTCGTCAAGACGATGAAATCGAGAAGCCGCGAGGCCGCCTACGACCAGAACACCTTCTACGAGGCCTGGCGGGTGACCATCCAGCGCTACGGCATCTACAACCCCTACACCGGCCGCGGCGCGATCGAGGGCCTCCTGCCCCACGGCCCGCACAATGTGCGCGATGTCCTGGCTACCCACGTTCTCAAGCAGACCGGCTCATACGAACAGGCGAGTTATGCGATCCAGGACACCCCCGACACCATCGCACAGCACTATGGACGCTTCCTCCCCCAGGACAAAGCAGCGATGGCGGCAGGCGTGCTCAATAAGGTATGGGCATCGTAGCGACGGCACACCGCCGATTGGAGATCAGAAAGTTCCTTCTCCACGCACATCGGGCGCGACGCCGCCGCCCCGCTATTCGCGCATAACCGCAAGCGTCTTCGTCCTTCAGGCAAGGTCTGCTCGTCCCTGCTCCTTGCGGACATCTAAACGCCAGCTTGACGGCGTAGGCGACGGCACTCGCGTACTGCTGGACACTATTTTCGCAGTTAGCGTAGGCGCGCGCGGAGGATAGCGACGAGGAAAGCTACGCCTACGCTGCGGCCCCTAGGTGCGTTGGGCTTTTTGAGCCAATCAGTCGGGTGCGGCTTGCTTGGCAGGTTTCTTTGCGACTGGGCGGCCAATAGCAGTTTCGGTCACACAGTTTTCCGCTGCGGCCTTGATCGCCAGTTCGGGCGCCGAGGCGACCATACGCACCAGAAGCTTGGTCGGCTCATCGAGTTGCGAGCGCGCCTGCTCCCAGTTGCGCAGGGTGCTGACGCTAAGGCCCACGGCGTTCGCAAACGTGTCCTGACTCATCTTAAGCTTTTTGCGCGCCTTGGAGAGCGCAACGGCGAGTTCGGCGATGTCCACGTCTTGGCGCTGGACGCCAACGTGGGCGTTGTTGAGTTCGCGATCGAGAACCTCGGGATCGTAGTGCTTGAGCCGAACAGCAGCCGGCGCGCCGGTTGAAAGACGCTCAACGACCGACTTTGCCACGCTGGGCTTCACGCCGCGACGGATAAGTGCTCGCGCCACAGGGACGGTCGCGGAAAATCCTGTCTGGGGCTCAAGGCTTAGGAGAGCGCGTGAACCGGAAGTCACCGGGTCGATGTCCCGGGTTCGCACCCGTCGTCCGAACTGCTGGGCGAATGAAGATTTCATCGATATCCAACTGCTCCATCACCAGGCGCGCAAGGCGGCGAATCTTTGCGTGACCAAGACTGTTTGAGCCGCCCGAGCCGTGTACGTGAAGGCCATCGAACTCGATACGACGCCCCTTTTTCGTGGCGGCGGCCATAACGGACAGCGTGCCGCCCGGATAGTTGATATCCGCCGTCACGACCGGATCATCGGTGGCCGTGTTGTCAAACACGATCTCGATATCGTCTACAGTCCAAGTCAGCTCTTTATATACGCTTAAAGCGCACCCCTACAAGCTGGGTTCCGATTGGCGCAAAGCCGGGTCAGCCCGACTTGATGGTCAGGGAAGGAAGGCGATAGAGGTCCGACTGTATGACAGGCCCAACATGTCCCGCCGCCGTCAGCGCAGCGCCGATGGTCGCCACCATTGAGGCGTCGAGCCGCGGATCAAGCATCACATCGTCGATCAACGTGGCGGGGTTGATGGGAAACTCGGCGACCTTGCCGCTAATGACTTTGTGGGTGTCGAAATGCAAAATGCGCACCTCTTTCTCATGCGCGAATGTATCGCGTTTGATCAGAAGGCTTTGGGCAAGGTCGTAGTTTTGCCCGCCGAAGGTGACATCCGCAAAGGTCAGATCATTGAAATAGGACATGATCGTCGCCTGCGAGTGGTAGCCAGCGCTCCGGACATCGATCCCGATGGTCAGAGCGCGCAGCTCAACTTCTATGTCGAAGACAACCGTATAGTGATCGGGGAAGCGCTCCGGAATATGGTGGCCCCGACCCTTTTCGGTTTCGAGCCGGACCCACGCTACAAGGCCGCGCGGGAGGCCTTGAGCGCCTTGAAACCCGATCCCGACTGGCTCCAACAGTTCGAGCGCGTCCCTGAGGCGGAGCTTGCAGAACATGTGGCGAAGTGGCTGGCGGCTACGGGAGCTCCGCCTTTGGGAGAGAACCCGTACGGCTTGGCCGACTTGATGCTGGTTCGCACCTCGAATGCGACGGTGCTGAGGAAAGTGGCCCAGATCGCGCAGCCATTGGTGCGCGCGTGGGGCGTGCAGCATTCGGCTCAGGTTCACGAACTTTGGCGCGATCAGGCGTTCGCAGAAACGGAAATCCGGCGTCGACTGGATGATGCCGGCGCGTTCGATTGCCGCGTGTGGAGCGACGCGGAAATCCTGGTCTGGCTCGGTCGGCTCCGGCTTTGGCCGGCTGATATGGCGTACACCCTGGATAGGACTGAACTTGGGGTCGCCGAGACTGAGATCGAGGCGGAGGCGCGCAGAGCACGCGCCGAGCGCGAGAGCCGAGAACGTGAGGCGCGATCGGTGCGCCTCAACGGCGAACTCCGTGATCCGCACGCAGTTGATTGGCTAAGCCTCTCGAAAGAGATCGCCGAAGGCTTGTCGAAGAAGGTCTTGAACCGGCCGATTGGCGCATTCGCTGACCTCGCGCCGGCCGAGGCCGCGCGCAGGAAACGGCGTGGCCGGGGAAGTGGCGGCGGCACCTACAGCAGCGTACCACAAGAGAAAAAGGATATGATTGGTCGCTTAGGCGAGTTGTCTGTCTATCACTGGCTAAAGGCGCGGCAGCCCGGCCAAGACATTGACCGCTGCTGGGTATCGGGCAATGCACGGCTGTTCATCGGCCGCGAGGGCGACGATGGTCTTGGGTACGACTTCTGCATCCGTTTCAACAAACAGACTTGGTATATCGAGGTTAAGGCGAGCACCGAGGATCCCTGCCAGTTCGAAATGGGAGAGACCGAGGTTCGGCGAGCGCGCGACGTCGCGCGAGCGCGGGCTCCCGAGCGCTATGTGATCGCCTATGTCGCGAATGTCGGCCAGACAGGCCAAACGACGATCGATATCCTGCCTAATCCGCTCAGCCCGGAAGCCGATGGCTCCCTCAATATCGCGGGCGACAGCATTCGCTACACGTTCAGCAGACGGCGCTAGTTGCAGCAAAAAGGCCGAGAGCTCATTTCTATCGGTGGCGCTACGCAAGGGCATGACGACTGATTTCGGAATGGCCTTATCGAAACTATCACCTCAGCGAATCCGGCGCGCGGCACGCAGCCGATCGTTGATTCCGTTCAATTTCGCGTTGCAGGTTGAAATCCAAACTCCACTAATGGCGCACAACGGCTGCAACAGCGCATAGCCTGCCGACTTCGCCGTGGACTAGTCAAACCGCGCTTCCGTAGGCTGCCCTACCGAGAAGATTGACGACCAGATCGGCTCCTGGACTTGTGGCCAGGGCCACATCGAGCGGGGGCTTGCCCTCAAGCATCTGGTGGGGCCGTTGCAGAAATTCGCGAACCTTTTCCGGCTTCCCATAAATCTCAAGAGCGAAGCTGAAGACCTTGGCAAGCCGGAACAGGCGATCGCTCTCGTCTGTTGATAGCTGTCCATTGGACTTTATACGCCTCCGCAATGTCGCCTTTGGGACCAAGCGATATTTGAAGCGGGCGTCATCTGGCGCAATGATCGCCGCGATCTGCTCCAACGCTGACACGGGAAGACCTGCCTCGATGGAATGGGCTAGAGCCAAAGGAGATACTCGCGCGAAGTCCCCAATTCCCAGAAGCGTTTCAATGGCCACATTTTGGCGAGGCATCATCGTCCCCTGATAACCGCTTTCTATGCGCCCAGATCTAGGCACCGGCGACAATACCAGTCAGGCGAGATTTACACCTGAGCGAAAGCTCCTTCGCGCTAACCTCAACTACGCGACCTCCCCCAGACCCCCTCCCGGCAGCTGAACATTTGTTGGTGAGGCGGGCGGCAACGCGCTGCGCTGGCTGATAGCTGCGCGCCTTGCCGCCGGCCGAGCTATTCACGCCAAGCGCGATCCACACCGGTACAAAGAGTCAGCTACTTGGCGCAAGGGAGTCGTTTTGCTTGGCGGAGTGGACTCAAATCGTTGGCGGCACACACTTGGGCGAGTGATTTGCCCCGGTGCAGGCAGAACCAGGCGCCGGTGTGCCGATGCCACTGGATGTTGAAGCGGTCG
>NZ_JBXAKU010000013.1:0-130538 GCF_058798735.1 Caulobacter sp. GW822-FHT07D08 | reverse complement strand
AACTATCTCGCCGGCGTCAAACTCGCCTCAGTACGCATTTGGCTGCGATTTAATGAGTCCGTGGCCTAGGGCGGCGCGGCTTCGTCAGAAGTCGAGCGTCTCCACGAGCGCCCCGGCCTTGACCGGCGGCGCGGCTGGGCGGCGGCGGATCAGGACATCGCTCATCGCTAAGGCCTTCTGAGCCGAGGCGTCCTGGTCGCCGAGCGGCTCGACCCCGCCAGGCAGGCGCCTGGCCCGCACGAAGGTCTCGCGATCGCCGCAAGGACCAAGCGCAGTGGTCAGGGGCTCGTGGCGCCAACCGAGCGCCTGGCCCGGCTCAAGGCCGGCCAGACCGGCGATCAGCGGCGCGAGGAACAGTCGTGCGGTGACCATGGCCGAGGTCGGATTGCCAGGCAGGCCGACGATCAGCGCGCCGCGCGCCCGGCCCAACCACACCGGCTTGCCCGGCTTGATGGCCACCTTGGAAAAGGCCAGGTCCAGGTCGAGGGGCGCGAACATGGTCTTGGCGAAATCACGTTCGCCCACAGAGGCGCCGCCGGTGACGACGACGATATCGGCCAGCTCGACCGCCGATCGCGCCGCCTTCTCCAGCGCCGACAGCTCATCGCCGACCCGCCAGCGATCCACCACCTTGCCGCCCCAGGCGCGCGCCAGGGCGGCGACGCCGAAGGTCACGCTTTCGGGAATGCCGGGTCGAATCCGGGAGGGGCGTCCAGGTTCGTCCAGCTCGTCGCCCGTGCCGATGATCAACACCCGGGGGCGCGAGACCACCGACACCCGGGCCTGGTCGGCCGCAGCGACCGCCACCAGTCGCTGGGCGTTGAGTCGGACGCCAGCCTCGACCAGCACGTCCCCGGGCTTGAAATCCGAGCCGGCCAGCCGAAGGTTGCTTGGACCGCGCGGCGGATGCGCGAAGAGGGCCAGCGGCCCCTCGCGCTCGACCTCTTCCTGGATCACCACCCGGTCGGTTCCGGCCGGCGCCACGGCGCCGGTGAAGATGCGCACGCAGGCCCGCGGCGTCAGAACGCCCTCGAAGGCCTGACCGGCATAAGCCTCGCCGACGACCGCCAGGCGGACAGGCGCGTCGGTCAGATCGTCATCACGCACCGCATAGCCATCCATGGCCGAGACGTCGGCGCAGGGCGTGGCGCGGCGCGCGACGATGGCCGCAGCCAGGATGCGACCGTCGGCCTTGTCCAGGCGCACGGTTTCGCGGCCCAGAGGCTGGGCGAGGCCGGCCACCAGGGCCGAGGCCTCATCAAAGCTGATCAATTGCAGACGCCGCGATAGCGGGGAATCTGGCCCACCAGCGAGCAGGGGCGAAAGCGGCTGTCCAGCTCCTGGCCCAGCACCAGATCCCAGGCGTCGCGGCAGGCGCCGGTCGAGCCGGGCACGCAGAACACGAAGGTGTCGCCAACCTGGCCGGCCAGGGCGCGCGACTGCAGGGTCGCCACCCCCACCGTGGCCTGGCTGGCCTGGTGGAAGACCACCGAAAAGCCGTCCATCGTCCGGCGAAACAGCGGCGTCACAGCCTCGGGCGTGACATCGCGCGGCGCGAACCCGGTGCCGCCGGTGGTGAGGACGACGTCGACGGCCTCGTCGTCGGCCCAGGCCTGGACCTGGCGGCGAATGGCTTCGACCTCGTCGGGCACGATCACGCGTCCCGCCAGGCCGTGTCCAGCGGCCGTCAGACGATCGACCAGCAAGGCGCCCGAGGTGTCGGTGTTGTAGTCGCGCGTGTCCGAAATGGTCAGGACGGCGATGTTGAGCGGATAGAAGGGCAGCCGCTCGTCGATGCCGGCCTTGCGGCCCTTCGCAGCCAGGGGGGCGTCCACCATCGTCAACCTCCGGAGAACATCGACAGGAAGGCCACGTCCTGTCCGGGGCTGACCCAGGCCTGATCGCCGACGATCAGGTGATCGATGGCCACGCGCAGCCCACGTTCGGCCAGGGCCTCGGCGGCGCCGTCAGTCTGATCGGCGAGCTGCGCTCTCAGCCATGACAGCGAACAACCTTCAGCGGGGATATCCACAGTGAGGCCGCGCCCGAAGCGGTCGGCGACCTTTCCGAAAAAACAAACCTGGATCGTCCCCATCGCCGAGGGCGCCCGAGCCAAACCTTGGGTCATCACAAAGCCATTCCCGCCAACCGTGATCGGACAAACCCGACCTACACCGGCGGCGAGACAATGGGATTGTCGGAAGTCAAGCGCCGCGCGCCAGCGGGGGGCGGCAAGGCGGCGAGTCTACAGTTGGCGCCGTCCTCCCAGACGCTTGATGCGCCGCCGGACCGGATGGACCTAAGGAGGTCGGCGTCGTCAAGTCACCGCCGTTGCGACCGGCGCCGTGGAATTCAGTGCCAGGGGCTACGCCTCTTCGTTGCTGCCGTGCTCGAGGGACAGGTTGCGGGTCTCGACGCCCTTCCACCACCACAGGATCGCGGCGATCGGACCTGGTGACGCCAGCAGGATGAGGACCATCAACGCCGGTCCGGCGCTACCGCTGGTTTGATAGGCGAAAGTCAGGAGCAGGGGCGCCAGCATGGCTCCGACCCGGCCAACCGCTACCGACAGGCCCAGTCCCGTGGCGCGTAGATGGGTCGGCAGAATCTCGGCGGCGATCACATAGGCCGTGATGTAGGCCCAGGTGACGCCGAACTGCATCAGGCAATAGCTCAGCACCATGCCCGGCAAGGTCTGGAAGAAGTAGAGCGGCAGGATGGCCAGGACGGTCAGGCTGTAGCTGAAGACAAGGGTCGGACGCCGACCGCAGGCCTCGACCATGTGGGCGCCGGTGAGCCCGCCGACCAGCGCCGCGACATTGCCGAGGAAATAGTACAGCGGCAGGTCGGCGGCCGGCACCTTCATCTCCGGCAGGATGACCAGCGCCATCAGGGCCAGCGCCCCATAGACCACGGCCGCCTGTGAGAAGTTGAGCGCGCTGGCCAGGCCCGTACGGTAGCCGTAGCGCGTGCATAGGTGGCGCAGATTGCGGAAGAAGGCGGGGCGCACAGGCAGGTAGGCGCGCGGGGCGAAGCGCGTGTTCGCCTGGGTCTGCGCGCTGTCGCCCTTCGCCGTCGCGGCGATCTGGGAGACGATCTGCTCGACCTCGGCGAGGCGGCCCTGCTGTAGCAGCCAGCGGGGCGATTCCGGAACCACGCGGCGGACCCAGAGGAAGAACAGCGCCAGCACCGCCCCGAGGCCAAAGCCCACCCGCCAGCCGATCTCCGGCGGAAGCCATTGCAGCAACAACCAGGACACGCCCGCCGAGGCCATGGCCCCGAGCGGAAAGCCCGAGAGGATCAGCGCGTCGGTCCGGCCGCGATGGGCCTTCGGGAAGAACTCGCCCATCGTAGCGGTCACGGCGGAATATTCTCCGCCGACGGCCAGGGCCGTCATGAACCGGAAGAACAGGAAGGACTCGTAGTTCCAGGAAAAGGCGGTCCCGATCGCGAACACGGCGTACCAGAGCAGAGTGGCCAGGAAGAGCCGCTTGCGCCCGAACCGATCGGCCAGATAGCCGAAGCCGATCGCCCCCACCAGCATGCCGATCACCCAGATACTGACCGCCAGCGATCCCTGTCCGGATGAAAGACTCCACTGCTTCTTCAGGACGCCGAACATGCTGCCGATGATGTTTGTCTCGAAGGAGTCGAGCGCCCATCCGATGCCCAGCGCGACGGTCAGCAGAGTGTGGAAGCGCGTCCACGGCATGTGGTCGAGGCGGTCCAGCGCATCGGTCTTGATCGGGGCTACAGGGTTCATCCGGCCTTGCTCTGACAGAGACACGTCACGCTCCTGCGACAATGGTTGCGGATGGAAAGTTCGCGGGCGATCCGATGAAGTTGCGGCCGCGAGGGCCGGCGAAGGCCTCGTCGACGATCCCGCGCCATTCGTCGGCGCCGATGCCGAGCGCTTCGGGGCCGGCCGCGACGCCGAGGCTGTCGAGCAACCGGCGCAGGGTTTTGGGGGCGCGGGCCAGGTCGCCGAAGATCGCCTCCAGGGCCGCGTCGCAGGCCGTGTCGGCGCCGATCGCCGCCGCCATCACCTCGGGCAGACAGAAGGAGCAGGCGATGCCATGCGGAACCCGCCGGCCGAGCGTGATGGGGTAGGAGATGTTGTGGGCCAGCGCTGTCCGGGTGTTGGAGAAGGCCAGGCCGGCGCGCGCGGCGCCCCGCGCCATCAACGACCGGGCTTCGCCGTCGCCAAGGTCGCGCCGCAAGCGCGGCAGGCCGGCCATCAGATCGTGGGCGGCGCTGATGGCGAACGCGCGGGTCACCGGGTTGGCGTTGATATTCCAGAGGCTTTCCAGGGCGTGCGACAAGGCGTCGAGCCCGCTGGCCAGTGTCGTCGGCCACGGCAGGGTGGCCATCACGAGCGGATCGATCAGCACCGCCTCGGGATAGAGATCGTCGCGATTGAGCGACAGCTTGCGGCCGCGTGCAGGATCCCAGACGGTCGCCCATTTGGTGAGATCGCTGCCTGTACCGGCGGTGGTGGGTATGGCGATGATCGGCAGGGCCGGCGGCAACTGGCTCTCGACGCCTTCGAGATATCGCAGAACCGGCGCGTAGCGCCCGCGTCCCGCGGCCAGGACCTTGGCGGAGTCCATGACCGAGCCGCCGCCTAGGGCGACGATCACTTCGGGCTCGGCGCCCGCCTGACCCAGGCCCGCGCACAGGCGCTCCAGCATGGCCAGCGACGGGTTCGGCTCGATGTCGTCCAGGGTCAGCAGCGGCGGCCCGGCGCGTTGGCTGATGCGGGCCCGCCACGGCGCCATCGTCGCGTCGGGATGGGTGAGCAGGATGTAGGCGCGCCGCGCGACCAGGTCGGCGATCTCGTCCAGCACGCCTTCGCCGAAGTGGATGCGCACGGGATTGTGGAAGCTCCAGCGGCTCACGGGCGCTCGCCCGCCGCGAGCCGTGCGTTGATCGCCTCGATCACGGGCGGCAGGTCGGCGATACTGTCGATCACGTAGTGGGCGCCGGCGGCCTCCAGCCTCTGGACCGCCGCCGCACGCAGTTCCGCCTTGGCGTTGTCGGCCAGCGCTTCCCAGGCCTCGAGACTGTGTCCGATTTCGTTGCCGCTCACCGCGACGCCGACGGCCCACGCGCCGGCGGCGCGCGCCGAGACCAGGCCGCTGGGGCTGTCATCGACGGCCACGCAGGCCCGCACGTCAGGGACGCCGAGCGCCAGGGCGTTGGCGAGCACCATGTCCGGCCAAGGGCGTCCGCGCGCGACCTCGCTGACCGTCACGCAACAGTCGGGTCTGTAGCCCTGGGCCGCGGCCAGGGGGGCCAGGCCGTCCATGATACTACGCGGATAGCCCGTGGTGCTGCCGATCGCGACGCCGCGTTCACGCAGCGTGGCGATGGTCTCCAGCGCGCCCGGGATCAGGGCGCTGTAGCGCGCGCAGTTCTCGCCATCGATCCGCAGGAAGATCGCATAGAGCCGATCGACGTCCGCTTCGGTCGGGAGCGCGCCCATCGCCGCGTGCCAGCGCTGTCGCACCGTCGGCTGGGCGAGGATGCGTTCGACATGTTCGCGCTTGGCCGTCCCCATCGGTTCACGGGCCTCAGCCTCGCTGATGGGCAGGCCGCCCTCGGCGAACGCGCCCCGAAACGCCGCGACGGGCGCGATGCACCCGAAATCGAGGACGGTGCCCGCCCAGTCGAAGATCACGGCGGTGACCGGGCCGCGGAACCGCGCGCCGAGGGAAGGAGAGGGGATCGTCATTCTGGCCTTGGCGCGAGGTGGAGGAAGTCGCCACCTGCTAGGCCGGTTAGATGACGCCAACTGGATCGGTTGCGTCGTTCTTTATCGGTAGATGTACCGATAATTTCGATTGATTGCGTAGCGGGGAGGGCTTCGGTCGGCGCCCCCGCGTTTCAGCCCTTGCCGGCCTTGGCCTGGCGCAGGGCTTCGAAGAAGGCGGCGATGATCCGGCTCCGCCGACGCTCGCGCAGGCAGCAGACATAGATATGCGTCAGGACGGGCGCGCCGGCGATCGGCAGCGGATGTAGCTGTTCGTCCGCCACATATTCGGACTCCGACACCGTGCCGATGCCAAGGCCGTGGATCACGGCCTCCCGGATCGCCTCACGGCTGCCGATCTCCATGGCGATGCGCGGCTCGGCGCCGATGGCGGCCAAACCTTCTTCGAGGGCGCGGCGGGTTGTCGAGCCGCGCTCGCGCATCAGCAGCTTCTCTCTGGCCAGATCGGCCAGCTCGATGGTCTTGAGCGCGGCCAGCCGATGGTCGCGGTGGACGAACGCCATCACGGGATAGCTGGCGTAGTGCTGGACGTGATAGCGGTCGTCGTCGGTGTCGCGGGCCAGGATGCCGACGTCGCAGCTGTAGTTGCCGAGCTCCTGAAGGACGGACTCGGAATTGCCCAGCGTCATGGAAAGATAGACGTCCGGATAGCGGGTGTTGAACGCCTCGATCATCTCGATGACGTGGAAGGGACTGGCGGCGCCGACCTTCAGCGCGCCGCTACGCAGGTCGGCGCTGTCCTTCAGCATCATGGCCGCGTCGTCCTCCATCGCCACCATCTGGCGGGCGACCCGCAGGAGGGCGTCGCCGATCGGCGTCAATTCAATCCGCCGTCCCAGGCGCTCGAACAGGCGGACATTGTGCTCTTCCTCGAGCGCCTGGATCTGGGAGGTGATCGTCGTCTGGCTCATCTTGAGCGCTCGCGCCGCAGCGGTGAAGCCGTTGTAGCGCGCCACGGCGATGAAGCTGCGTAGCTGGTTCAGAGTCACGGCGACACCCATCGAATTTATCGGTCGATGTATCGGTAAAGCACGGCGGATCCCACAACAATAGGGTCATGCGCGCCCCCTATACCCCCAAACCAAGGCCGAGAGCCGGAGGCGGTGCGGCGATCGCATGGCGCCGAACGTTTCAGGGGGCAGACATGAGATCTCGTCATTCAATGCTGGGCGGCACGGCGATCATGACCGCGCTGGCCGCCACCTGCGGCGCGCACGCGCGGGACGTGGCGCCCGCGGCCAAGAGCAATGAGACCGCGGCGGTCGAGGAGATTGTCGTCACCGGCTCGAACCTGCGCCGCGCGTCGGCCGAAGGGGCCCTGCCGGTCACGGTCATTGACCAGTCGGAAATCCAGTTGCGCGGCGGGTCTACCGGCGCCGACCTCTTCGCGACCCTGCCGTCCGCCGGGCCGCCGGCCATCAACGAGGCGACCATCGCTTCCCAGGGCGCGCGCGGTGACGTCGCATCGATCGACCTGCGCGGCATCGGCGCGGGCAGCACCCTGATGCTGATCAACGGCCGCCGCATGGCGCCGCACCCGCTGTCCGGCACCGATCAGGGTGTGCCCGCCCTGTCGCCCAACGCCAATGTCATACCCACCGCGCTGCTGACGCGCGTCGAGGTGTTGCGCGATGGCGCTTCGGCGATCTATGGCGCGGACGCTGCGGCCGGTGTCATCAACAGCATCATCTCGCCGACCAAGGAAGGCGGGCGCTTCAGCGTCGAGAGCGCGCTCACCGAGCGCGGCGGCGCGGACGAATATCGCGTCACCGCCGCCGACAATTTCAAGGTGGGCAAGACGTCGATCGGCGTCTCGCTCGACTACTTCCAGCGCAGCCAGCTCCTTTTTGCCGACCGCGATTGGGGCTCGCAGAGCGACCTGCGCCGCACCCGCGGCCTGCCCGCGCCCTGGAATGGCCTGGCGGTCATCAATCCAGCGACCGGCGCGGCCTTCGCCCTGAACAACAACCTCGATAACGGCAGCACGATCAACCACTACGGCCAGTATCGCCGCGGCTTCATCCAGTCGGACTATCTGACGTTCAACGGCGCCCGGCCCGATGGCAACCGCGGCATCTCCACCGCGGCGGCGCCGGCGGGCGGCGTCGCGACCGTGGCCGCCGACGGCACGTTCTTCCTCTATCCGGACGCCACCGGCGCGGTGAATTTCAAGCAGACCACGCCGTCGCGCAATCTCGGCAGCCCCGAGGACGCCTATTACGACAATCGCCTGCCGCATCGGACGCTGATCCCGCGCCTGCGCAGGTTCAACTTAGCCACGTTCGCCGAGCATGAGCTCAACGACAACCTCACCCTCTTCGGGGAGGCGCTCTATTCGGGCTCTCGCGCCAACAGCCAGCGCGAAGAAGCCAATATGCAGAACGTCAACGAGCCGGGCCTCTACGTGCCCGCCTCCAATCCATACAATCCCTTCGGCGTGCGCTTCTACGATCCGGCGGGGCGGCCCAACGCCGACGGCGCGCCGCGCATCGTCGGTACGCCCGCCGACGTCACCATCGTGGCCGGCCTGATCCCGCCGGGCACCAAGGACCGCTACATCCAGGTCGACACGCGATTCTACCGCGCGCTGGCCGGCGTGCGCGGCCGGTTTGGCGACAGCTGGACCTGGGAAACAGCGGTGATGGCCTCCGGCGCCCACAGCCACGAGACCGAGCAGAACATCTATCGCGAGTCCCTGCTGCGGATGGCCCTGAACCGCACCGACGCCACCGCCTACAACCCGTTTCCGGTGACCTTCAAGGTGGTGAACAACCAGGTCGTCGCCGACAAGGCCTATGTGAATCCCTCGTCGGTCACCGAACCGATGTACGACACCGACAACCGCTATGGCGAGACCCAGCTGGTCACCTGGGACGCCAAGACCACGGGCGAGCTCTGGAAGCTGCCATTTGGCGGCGGGCGCATCCAGGTCGCCGCCGGCGCCGAGGTGCGCTGGGAAAGCTACGACGCGTGGAAGGCGCCCTATGCCGGTCTCAACCCGGCCGGCTCCGGCGCCAGCTTCCCCTACCTGCGCGAGGACGACAACGACTTCATCGCGATGAGCCCCAACGCCGACATCCACGCCAAGCAGAACGTGGAGTCGGCCTATGCCGAGGTCGCCCTGCCACTGGTCACCCGGGACAACAGCTTTTTCCTGGTGGACTCCCTGGAGCTGGGCGCGGCGGTGCGACACGAGCGGTTCTCGATCCACGGCCAGAGCACCACGCCCAAGTTCAGCGTTCTGTGGGGACCCGCGCCGTGGCTGAAACTGCGCGCTTCCTACAACCAGTCCTTCCGCGCCCCGAACCTGGCTCAGACCAACACCAGCCCGCTGCTGCGCGTGAACTATACCGCCGACCCCTATCGCTACACGGTCACCAACGCTGCCGTGGACAACAGCGGCCCGCGGCGCACCTTCCGCCAGGGCAACGAGCGGCTGGAGCCCGAAAAGGCCAAGAACTGGGGCGCGGGCTTCGTGCTGGACGTGCCCGGCGTCCGTGGTCTGTCGCTGACCATCGACTACTGGAAGATGCACCAGCGCGACGCCATCACCGCCCTGGGCAACGCGCAGGTGTTGGCCCTGGATGAGCTCGCCCTCGATCTGGCCACGCGCGCCGCCCTGGCGTCGGGCAAGTCCATCGACCAGGTCGACCTCGGTTCGGGATCCTCCAGCTATGCCGGCAGCAACCGCGTCACGCGCCGCGCCCCAACCGACGCCGACCGCGCCACCTTCGCCGCCTACAACGCCGCCCAGCCGACCAACGCCACCAAGCGCGCCGTCGTCGGTGAGATCACCAGCCTGATCAACGACTACATCAATCTCGGTTCGCGCAAGCTCTCCGGCGTCGACTTCGGCTTGCAGTACCGCCTGCCCGAGTTCGGCATCGGTCAGTTCACGTTGAAAGGCGAGGGGACCCGCAACCTCCAGCGCGACGAAGAGCTCGCCGACGATGGCGTGGTGATCGATGAGCTGGGCAAGGATGGGCGCGCAAAATGGATCGGCAACGCCACGCTCAACTGGAAGCGCGGCGCCTGGTCGGCGGACTGGTTCACGACCTATTACGGCGCCTCGGCCGACACCTCCGCCACGACCACCGCCGCGATCTATGAGGCGCTGGGCCAGCCCAAAAGCATCGTGGCGGTCAACAACAATGGCGTCATGCGCTACTACATGCGCGTGAAGCCCGCGATCATGCACAACATGCGCGTCAGCTACGCCTTCGGCGACGACCGTCGAGGGCGACCCCAGAACGTCCTGACACTGAGCGTCAACAACGTCTTCGACACTGATCCGCCCGTCGCGGACGAGGACGAGGGGTTCTTCGTCGGCACGGTCAATCCGCGCGGCCGCCAGTTCCGGCTGAAGTTCGACCGCAGGTTCTAGACGCCCGGCCGATGCCCTGTCGCGACTCTTCATCGCGCGGCAGGGCTCTCTTCCTTCACACACGCGGAGCCCGTCATGACCTTGCAGCGGACGATCCTGCTTTCGATGGTGTCTGTCCTGGCCGCGATCGTCCCGGCCAGCCTGGCGACCGCTCAGACGGCCACGACCCCGGCGGCGCGGGCTTCCGCCGAGGTCGCCGGCCGTCATCCGGTGCTGATGATCTCGATCGACGGGCTGAGGCCCGACGCGGTCCTGCAGGCGGACAGACATGGTCTGCGCATCCCGGTGCTGCGCGATCTGCTCAAACAGGGCAGCTACGCCCAGGCGGTGGTCAACGTGAACCCCACGGTGACCAACCCCAATCACACGACACTGGTGACCGGCGTCCTGCCGCGCGAACACGGCGTTTACAACAACAGGCCGTTCGCCGCTTCGGCCAAGCTGCCGCCGTCCTACAGCCTCTATGCGCAGATCAAGGCGCCGACGCTGTGGGGCGCGGCCAAGGCCGCCGGCCTCACGACGGCCAGCATCTTCTGGCCGGTCACAGCCGGGGCCCAGGATATCGACGTCAATCTCACGGACGGCTCCAGCGACGACGACCAGAAGATCGAGACCGACGCGATCGACCTGATCGCCGAGAAGCGCCCGGCGCTCCTGACGATCCATTTCGTGTCGCTCGACCACGAGGAGCACCAATCCGGCCCGTTCAGCGCCGAGGCCAACGCGACGCTTGAGCGACTGGACGCCATCGTCGGTCGCATCATCGCCGAGGAACGCAAGGTCTATCCCGACGCCGTCGTCGCGGTCGTTTCGGATCACGGCTTTTCAAGCCTGTCGCACCAGATGCACTTGAACAGGGCCCTCGCCGAAGGCGGCTTCATCACGTTGAGCGACGGCCCAGCCCCGACGGTGACAGCCTGGACGGCCTTCGCCTGGTATGTCGGCGGTTCGGCCATGATCGTGTTGCACGATCCTCAGGATCGACAGACCAAGGCGCGTATCAAGGCGTACCTGCAGACCCTGGCTGGCGACCCCAGAAACGGTATTGAAGGCGTCCATACTCGCGAGGAAATAGCCGGCTTGGGCCTTGCGGCGGAGGCCGAGTTCGTCGTGGCGTTCAAGGCTGGTTATGCCATGGGCAACGCGTTTTCAGGGCCGCTGGTCACGGACGCCAAGGGCGGTGGGCATGGCGCCTATTCGACAGGAATGCTTCGTCCTGAGATGCGCTCATCCTTCTTCATCACCGGGCCCGGGATCGCCGCCGGCAGGGATCTCGGCGTGATCGACATCCGGCAGGTCGCCCCCACCCTTGCCGAGAAGCTGAAAGTCTCGCTCCCATCGGCGAATATGCCGCCTCTCTCCCTGTGAGGAAGGTCGCGTTTCTGGAGCGGTCAGAGAGTCCGCTACTGGTCGGCAAGGTTGGCTTCAGGAACGCTCATGGTCTGATTCCAGGTCGAGGCGGTGCGTTATGACGGCGTGGTTGGCGAGATTCATCGCTCAAGTCGCCAGCGGTTCCGGCCCATGAGCCTTGGCGGCGTCCAGTCCAGGGTCCTTGATCTTGAACCACATCGCGTAGAGCGCCGGCAGGAAGATCAGGGTCAGGATGGTCCCGCCGATCGTCCCGCCGATCAGGGTGTAGGCCATCGAGGACCAGAACACCGAGAAGGTCAGCGGAATGAAGGCCAGGATGGCGGCCAGGGCGGTGAGGATCAGCGGTCTGGCGCGCTGCACCGTCGCCTCGATGACGGCGTGGACCGTCGGCACACGCTCGCCCCAGTCGGTGTTGACCTGGTGTAGGTCCGCGTTGCGCAGCATCACCGTGCGGACCTGCTCGGCGATCTGGCGAACGCGCGGGGCGTCGGGTCCCATGACCCGAAAAGCGACCGGGAAGGGCGAGGGCGGACTGAACACGATCTGCGTCGCGCGGATCCTGGCGCCGGGCACGGCCCCGCTGAACGCGAACTTGGGCGTTACCTTCACGTTCCTGACGACCATGCTGAAAGGTGACGACGCCGAGCGCACCCTGGCGCTATGGCGACGTGGAGGGAAACGGGCTTTCACTCAGGGGCGAGTCCTCGTGGCCACGAGTCGATTTGGACAGTCAGCGCGTGGCATGCCGTGCGGTGGTTAAAAGGATTGCTGCTGCGGTGCGATAGCGGCTAGGTAGGATTCCCCTTCACCACCCCACCGGTGAAGCAACTCGGGCGGCGACCTATCGGGGGGACCGCCCGCCCTTGCTCCGTCATCTAGCTTGCTCCGTCATCTAGAGCGTCGCCGGCGAAACGTCTTCGTCGGCCATGGCGCGAACAAGATCAAGCACCTGACGACGGACGCGACTTCGACCGATCTTCGGGAACATTTCGGCCACCTCCAGGCGTTCGGGACTGTTCAGGACTCGGTGACGACGCGCTCGGCGGCGGCGCCAATCTCGTCGATCTCGTTGGTCATCGGGTCGGTCAGACCGTCGAACACCCGAGGGCTTTCGCACCGACGTCGAGCGTTTCCGCCTAGGCGCGCCTGGAGGCGATGGAGCCGGACTCATAGCTTTGTGGGCCCGTGTTTGGATCGAAGAGGCCTGCGAGCCCACGGCGCGCTTGGCCGCATCGAACAGATCAACCTGGTCCTCGATCGGATCGCGCTGGCCGAGAAGATCGGCGATTTGCTGCATCCATCTGGCCGCCTGCGTCTTGGCTTCCGACAGCTTCAGCGCGGAGGCCAGCTTCGAGTTAGCGGCGGCCTTCTCGTTCTGGTTCGGCCTCGCGAGCGGCTTCGATGGAATGTTGCGTATCGCCACCGCGCCGGCCGTGCCCACCGTCACCTCTCCGGCGGACGGTTCCTCGCGCGGCGTCTCGCAGAAGGGCGTTTCCGGGCCAGCAGCGCCGTCTGCGCGATTTCCGGCGGGGTGGTCAGCTTCACGGGCGTCGGAACCTGCCGGGTCAACGCCAACCAGGCCGGCGATTCGAACTATGGCGCGGCCACCCAGGTCCAGCAGTCGTTCAGCGTCGCCAAGGGCGACCAGATGATCACCTTCGCCGCGCTGGCCAATGTCGCGATCACGACTTCACCGCTGACCCTGAGCGCCACGGCCGGCTCCACCCTCGCCATCGCTTTCTCCAGCACCACGACCGGCGTCTGCACCGTCTCGGGCGCGACCTTGACGCTGGTGGCGCAAGGGACCTGCTCGATCGACGCCAACCAGGCGGGCGACGCCAACTGGAACGCCGCGCCGACCGTGAGCCGCGGCTTCACGGTCATGCCGGCCACCCTGGCGCTGTCGATTGGAGCGGTCGGGACGACCAAGGTCGGCGTCGCGTTCAGCCAGGCGAACACGGCGACCGGGGGCGTCGCGCCCTACCACTTCACGCTCAGCGCCGGCGCGCTGCCCGCCGGAACCAGCCTCGATGCGACGACCGGAACGGTCAGCGGCGCGCCGACCGCCGCCGGCGCGTTCAGCTACGCCGTCTCGTTGACGGACTCCAACAGCCCCGCCGGATCGGCGAACGGGACAACGGTCTCCGGAACCATCGCCAAGGGCTCTCAGACGCGGACCTTCACCTCGACCGCGCCGGGTTCCGCGAGCGTCGGCGCAGCCGCCTATACGGTCGCGGCGACGTCGAGCGCGGGCCTGACGCCGAGCTATTCCATCGCGGGCGGCGCCAGCGGCGTCTGCACGATCAGCGGCGCGACGCTCAGCTTCGTCGCCGTCGGCGACTGTGTCGTCGTCGCCAACCAGGCCGGCGACGCGAACTACGATCCGGCCACCGCCGTCAGCCAGACCATTACCGTGGCCGGCGCGCCCGTCGCCGCCCCGCTGACCGACGTCGTTGTTCCCTACAACAGCGGGTCTGGCCATCGATCTCAGCGCTAGCATCACCGGGCCGGAGCATAACGCGATCGCCGTCGCGACCGCGCCCGCCCATGGGACGACGACCATCGCCGGCGACGTGATCACCTACGTGCCGACCAACGGCTACTTCGGCGCGGACAGCTTCACCTATACCGCCAGCGGTCCTGGCGGCACGTCGTCTCCCGCGACGGCGCCCGCGACCGTGACGATCACGGTCACCGCGCGGCCCGATCCGTCGCTCGACCCGGCGGTGCGGGTCCTGTCCGACACCCAGGTGGAGGCCGCGCGGCGCTTCGCGCGCTCCCAGACCGCCAACTTCAAGGATCGCGCCCAGCAGCTTCACGGGGGCGGCGGCGCCAGCGACGGCATGGGGATCCGCCTGAGCCTGCGTGACGTCTTCGATCCCCATCATGACCGCGTGTTCGCCGCTCGCGACGATCAGTTCGGGCCCACGCCGCCGCCGGCGAGGGCGTGGGCCAACTACGCCTCCGCGTCGCCAAGCCACTGTGAGCCGCGGCGGACGGGCGGTCATTCGCGCCCACGCCCACGCCCAAGCCGCTGGGGCGCGGCGAAGAAGGGGGGGGGGGGAGCCGGTGTCGCCTAGGCGCCTGGCCGTTCGCGCGGCGGCTTCGGCGCCAAGGTCCACGTCCGCAGACGCCCTTGGTCTGCCTGTTCGCATCAGACGCTTCCGGCGTATCGCCACTCGATATGACAAGCTGGTTTCGACCTTCATGGGCTTGGTCACCCTCGCCGCCATCCAGGCATGTCTCGCCAGGAATTTCACACGATTGTCGCGAGCCGCTGGCATGGGGCCGCTTCATGTCCTTGCCTGCCTACGATCCTGGTGCGGCGCGCGGGCCGGACGGAGTCACGGGCGCCGAGCGTTTCGAGGCCCTGACCCGCCGCCTGCGCATGCCGCTGCTTCGCTACTTCCGGCGGCGCACGGGCTCCGCGCCCGACAGCGAGGAATTGGTCCAGGATCTGTTCCTGCGCCTGCTGCGCCGCCCCGGCCTGATGAGCTTGGAGAGCGTCGACGGGTACGTATTCGAGGCGGCCGCGAATCTTCTTCGTGACAAGGTCAAGCGGGAGCGGGCGCGACCGATGCTGAGCGCGCTGGACCTGGACCGAATCAACCTCGCCGATGATCTTCCCGGCGCCGAGGATATCGTTGGCGGGCGACAGAGCCTGGAACGCATCCAGACTGCTCTGAAGTCGTTGTCGCCGCGCGCGCGCACCATCGTCATCCTTCGTCGCTTCGAGGACATGAGCCACGCTCAAATCGCCGCCCGGCTGCAAATTTCGGTGAGCGCCGTCGAGAAGCATTTGGTGCGGTCGATGGCGGTGCTGCGCGACGCCTTGCGGGAGCCGCGCTGATGGCTGGTCTCACGCCCCGCGAAGACGAGGCCGCCCGCTGGTTCGCCAAGGCCGATCGGGGGCCGCTGTCGGGCGAGGACCGCAAGGCTTTTCTTGAATGGCTGGAAATGCCCGGTAACGCGGACGCCTACCAGGAGACCGCCGACGCTTGGTCGACCCTGGGCGCGGCCAGGGGCGCCGACAGCCTGATGGCCATGCGCGCGGCGGCGCTGCGCGCGGCGTCGGGCGTCAGCCGTCGGCGGGCGATCTTCGGCCTGGCCGGCGCGGCCGCGGCGGCCAGCGCGGGCGGGGCGGCGCTGATCATGGCCGGCGCGGCCGGCGCGACCATCCGCACCGGCGCCGGTGAGCGACTGACCGCGCCCCTGCCGGACGGTTCGAGCGTGACTCTGGCCCCGCTCACGATCGTTCGCATCCGGTACGACGACAAACGCCGACGCGTGCGTCTGGTCGAGGGGCAGGCCTATTTCGACATACGCTCGGCGCCGGGGCGGCCGTTCGAGGTCATCGTCGGCGACGAACGCGCGCAGGGCAGCGGCGGTCGCTTCCAGGTGACCAGGCAAGGCGAGACGGCGCAGATCCTGATCGAGGACGGGGCGCTCGACATCGCTGCGGCCGGACAAGCCAAGCCCCGAAGGCTGACGACGGGAGACCTGATGTCCGGGCCGGCCGGGGCCCAGCGCGTGGCGGCCGCCGACCTTGACGAACTCACCGCTTGGCGCGAGGGCCGGTTGGTGTTCAGCGACGCGTCGCTGGCGCAGGTCGCCGCGGCCTTCAACCGCTATTCCAGCGACCGGCTGTCCCTGGCCCAGGACGCCAGATTGGACGGCATCCGGATCTCGGGATCGTTCCGCTATGACGGGACCGGAGAGTTCGCCAACGCCCTCCGCGTGGGCTTCGGCCTGCATGTGCGCCAGATCGACGAGACGACCTGGGAAATCGGCGATTGACGGGGGCGGTCCCCCTTATGGTCGATGAAATTTTCACGACAAGGTGAGGCTTTCGACGACGGCGCAGTTCCTGGGAGTGATCGGTCTACGGGGGCCGGCGATTGCCTAGGAAAGCACGATGACGAACCGAATTTCCCACGCCGCCGGCCTTCGGCGCGGCCTCATGGCCTGCTGCGCCATCGCCGTCCTGAGCGCGGCCGCGCCGGCTCTGGCGCAGGAGGCCAGCGCGCCGCCAGCGGCTTTTTCCCTACAAGCCCAGCCGCTGGAACTGGCCCTGCCGGCCTTCGCCAAGCAAGCCGACGTGCAGGTGCTCTATGCGTCGAACCTGGTGAAGGGCAAGCGCGCCAACGCGGTGATCGGAACTCGCCCGCCGGCGGAGGCGCTGCGTGACCTCCTGGCGGGTTCGGGCCTGAAGGCGACGGCCACCGGACCGCGCACCTTCCTGATCTCGGTGCAGGAAAATCCGGTCGTCGCCGAACTTGAGGAAGTGATCGTCACGGCCCAGAAGCGTTCGGCGCGGATCGAGAACGTCCCGATCGCGGTGACCGTCGTCGAAGGCGGCGACGCCCAGCGTCGCGGGATCACCAACGTCGTCGATCTGGTCGACCAGGTCGCGGGCGTGTCGGTCAACTACGCCTTCGGCGGCACCAACTACGGTCTGATCAGCATCCGCGGCATCGGCGGCGCCGATGACTACAAGCCCAACGGCAACCCCTCGGTCGCCCTGCATGTCGATGGCGTCTACCAGACCTCGAACGCCTATCTGGGCATGCCGCTGTTCGACCTGGACCGCATCGAGGTGCTCAAGGGCCCGCAGGGCACGCTCTATGGCCGCAACACCACGGCCGGCGTCATCAACGCCATCACCCGAGGCCCGGGCGAGGCGCTCGAAGGATCCGGCCGCGTCGAATATGGCAGCTATGACTACACCGAGATGGAAGCCTCGGTCGGCGGACCGGTCAGCGACACCGTCGGCGTCCGCCTGGCCGTGCTGGCCCAAAACGGTGGTGGCTTCATGACCGGGGCGGGCGCGGGCCTGCTGGCTGGCTATCGCCCATCGGTCAAGGGCGTCGTCCAGACCCAGGCGCCGCCGCTGGTCGATCCGGGCCGCCGCAAAGGCTTTGGCGACAAGGACCTGTTCGCTGGCCGCGCCACCTTCGACTTCAAGATGGCGCCAGAGAGCGATCTCGTCGTGAAGCTGTTTGGCAGCCGCGACCGCGGTGACACCCGCCAGTACGACCGGATTTCGCGAGCCCAGGACGCCACGGTCGCCAACGCTGGCGAGAATGACGATCCCTACGAGTTCTATTCGGCGGGCTATCCGACCCAGCGCATCGACATATATGGCGGCTCGGCGAGCTTCAGCCACAAGGTCCGCGAGAACCTGAACTTCACCGCCATCGGCGGCTGGCAGGGCAGCAAGCGTTCGGTGCAGGGCAACGGCGATGGCTCGCCCTATCCGGCCTCGTATTTCGACGCCAACGAGAAGCTCAGCCAGTCGTCGCTGGAACTGCGCCTGGCCGACGACACGGGCGGCAAGCTGGACTGGATCGCCGGCGCCTTCTACGTGACCGACGACGTCAAGTTCAACACCAACTGGATCAGCTACTCGGCGCTGACCAACTACGACAACCTGCACCGCCAGGAACGCAACAGCTTCGCCCTGTTCGGCCAGGCCGACTACCACCTGCTCGAGCGCCTGCAGCTGTCGGCGGGTCTGCGCTACACGCGCGACAACGCTCACTATGTCGGCCGTAACGTCGACCACAATCCGTGGGGCATCAGCACCTTCACGACCACCTTCGCCACCACCAACCCGTTCGCATGGGACGAGAAGTTCGACGACGACAACGTCTCGGGCCGCCTGACCGTGAAGTACGACGTCACGTCGGCTCTGAACGTGTTCGTGTCGGCTGGCACAGGCTATCGCGGCGGCGGCTTCGACGGCACCTCGATCTTCACGGTGGCCGAGACCAAGCCCTTCGCTTCGGAGACCGTGCGCGCCTACGAGGCGGGCCTGCGCTGGACCACGCCGCGCCTGCGTCTGTCGCTGGACGCGTTCGACTATCGCTTCAGCGAACTGCAGGCCACGACGCGTCTGGCCAACGACACCAACGGCCGCGCCAATGTCGGCAAGGCCAGCAGCAAGGGCGTCGAGGTGGCGCTCAGCGCCCAGTTGCTGCGCACCGAGCGCCAGCAACTGACCTTCGACGTCAATGCGGCCTGGCTCGACACCGAGGTCCTGTCGTTCTCGTCCAACCGGGTGGCCGAGGTGCTGCAGACCGTTGGCGATCCGCTGCCGGGCGCGCCGGACTTTTCGGCCACCGCCAGCCTGAACCACAGCATCACGCTGAAGGCAGGCTGGTCGCTGCGCAGCCGCGTTGGCGTCACCCGCCACGGCGAGGAATCCAACCGCCTGAACGCCACGCCGGGCAACACGGCCAAGGCCTACACCCTGGTCAACGCCCGAGTGGACCTGTCCACCCCGTCGAACTGGACGCTCTACGCCTACGGTCGCAACATCACCGACGAGGTCTATTTCCCCGAGCTGAACGGCGCGGCCCGTCTGGTCGGCGCGCCGGCCACTTACGGGATTGGCGCGCGGTTCGACTTCTGATCGCGGGGCGATCCGGTCTCTCCGAGGCCGGATCGCCTCCACCTCGTGTTCTCTTGACTGGATATAGCGATGTCGCTGCTGACACGCCGCGCGATGATGGCGGCCTCGACCGGCCTTTTCCTGGCTCGCGCGACGGCAACGCAAGGACTGGAAATCCGCCGCGCCGCGCGCGCCGAGCCCTTCGGACTGGGCGTGGCCAGCGGCGATCCGTCGACCGACGGCTTCGTCCTTTGGACCCGGCTGAGCGCCGACGGCGCGCCCCTCGACGCCCCGGCCGTGCCCGTCGTCTACGAGGTCGCCGAGGACGAGGCCTTCCGCCGCATCGTGCGACGCGGCCGCCGCGCGGCGACGCCCGTCCTGGGCCATTCGCTGCACGTCGAGATCTCGGGCCTTCGGCCCGGCAGACCCTACTGGTATCGCTTCCACGCCCTGGGGGCGGTGAGCCCGGTCGGCCGCACCGCCACCGCGCCCGAGTACGCTGAACGGGCTCGGATCGCGGTCAGTTCGTGCCAGCACTTCGAGCTGGGCTGGTTCACCGCCTATCGCGACATGGTCGCCGCCCAGCCCGACCTGATCGTGCAGTTGGGCGACTATATCTACGAGAACAGCTACGCCCAGTTTCCGAAGGTTCGCCGCTTCGACACGCCCGAGCCCACGGACCTGGACGGTTATCGCCGCCGCCACGCGATCTACAAGTCCGATCCTGACTTGCGCGAAGCCCATCGCCTGGCGCCCTGGGTCGTGACCTGGGACGACCACGAGGTCGAGAATGACTATGCCGACCTGGCCAACTTGAAGGGGCTGGATCCGGCGGTCTTCGCGCGCCGGCGGGCGGCCGCCTACCAGGCCTATTTCGAGCACCTGCCGGTGCGACCCAGTCTGTGGGCGCGGCCGGGCCAGCCACGGCTGTATCGACGCCTGGCCTGGGGCGATCTGGTCAGCCTGCCGGTATTGGATGGGCGCCAGTATCGCTCGCCCCAGGCCTGCAATCCGCCAGGCCAGAGCGGCAACCGACCGCGCCGCGACTGCCCCGCTCTGACCGCGCCCGACCGCACCATGCTGGGCGCGGCCCAGGAGGCCTGGCTGGACCAGACGCTGAAGGGCGAACGTGGGCGCTGGACCCTGCTGGCCCAGCAAACGGTGCTCGCGCCGATCGAGACGCCGGAGGGCGTCATGTCTGACCAGTGGGATGGCTATGCCGCCGCGCGCGACCGCCTGATGCGCGGCATGACCCGCCCGTCGGTGCGCAACGCCGTGGTCCTGAGCGGCGACATCCATGCCTACATGATCAACGACCTGCGCGATGGCCCGCCTGGCGCGCCGCCGGTGGCGACGGAACTCGTGACCACCTGTCTGGCCGCCAGTCACGCGCCATCGGGGCGTTACGGCGACGTGCGCGCCCTGAACCCCGACGTGCGCTTCGCCGACATCGAACACTCGGGTTACACCCTGATCGAGGCGACCCCAGCGAGGTTGGACGTCGACCTTCGCGCCGTCGCCGACCAGGCCGACCCCACTGGCGCCGCTCAAAGCCTGGCGCGGTTCACGATCGAGGATCGGCGCCCGGGCGCGCGGACAACCGTGTAGCGTCGGCGGCTCATCCTCGCCATTGACCCCGGGCCGTGCGGCGCGCGCAGCAACTATCTGGACTACACCCTGACCTCGAAGCGGTTCGGTGGTTCGGGCACGCTGGAATACAGGCCCAACGACCAGTTGCGCGCCTCGCTCTATTACAGCCACTACACCCAGGACGACGACGAGACCCGTTACGGCCAGGTCGTGACGCCCGTCGGCGCGCCGCAGATTACGAGTCCGTCCACGGGCGGGGGTACCCAGGCGCGGGTCAAGTTCGTGATCTCCAAGCCGATCGACGTGGCCCAGGCCCGGGTGGCCTACGATTTCGGGCGCGGCAAGCTGGACGTGCGTGGCTCTTTCTCACAGGCCAAGTGGGATGAGCGCGGCCCGGGCGTCGCCTTCCTGACCGCGGCCACCGCACAGCTGGGCTACCGCTATGGCCTGGATGGCGTGCCGTCGATCAGCTTCCTCAATCCGGACTATCTGGCCAATCCGGGCAACTATCCGCTGACCACCTCCAACAGCGTCAACTTCAATGTCCGCGAGCGGGTCAAGGACGTCCAGGCCGACTACACGCTGGATCTCAATGACAGCTGGGCGATCACCCTGGGCGGCAAGTTCAAGGAGCCCGAAAACTCAATCGCCGCCTTCAAGCGTTGCATCGAGGTCGGCGTGGATGTGATCGAGACCGACGTCCAGCACACGTCCGACGGCGTCCTGGTGCTGATGCACGACCAGACCCTGGAGCGCACCACCAACGGCGTGGGCCGCGTCGATGAGCACACCCTGGCCGAGATCAAGAAGCTGCGCCTCAAACTGGGCAAAGGCGGCGACGGCGCGCCTCTCACCGGCGAAACCGTACCGACCTTCGAGGAGGCGCTAAAGGTCACCAACGGCAAAATCCTGGTCGATCTCGACGCCAAGGGCGTGGATCTCAAGCGCGTCTGGGCTGACTCACTGCCGTTGCTGGAGCGCCTGGGCATGCTGGACCAGATCACGCTGAAGATGACGGCGGGGCGCGACGACGCCCTGATGGAGCAGGTGCCGCTGCTCAAGCGGGTCAACTATCTGCAGCGCGTGACCAGCAGCGGCCCGCCGCTGGCCGAGATCGTGAAGACCCACGCCCAGTATAAGCCGGCGGCCTATACGGTGATCTTCACCAACCTCCCTTACTTGGAGGCCGGCGCGCCCTCAATCCGCGCGTCCGGCGCTCGGGCCTGGGCCGAACCTTTCTGGGGCGCGACCTGCGGTGGCTACAGCGACAAGCTGGCGCTCTATGACCCCGACGCCAATTGGGGGCGCCTTCTGCAGGCCGGCGCGACGATGTTCCTGACCGACCGCCCCGAAGAGTTGATCGTGTACCTCTACGGCAAAGGGCTGCGAGGGATTGGCCGGTAGCCAAAATTCAGAGCGCTCGGGGAGATGTCCTCCTTGGGCCTCGCGATCACGCTTGCCGATATTGTCAGCGCTTGTCCGTCAGAACAGGCGGAAGCTCGGCAGGCGTGATCGCGATCTGGGCTTGCGAAACCGATGGCGCGGACGTTGGCGTTGTGGGGGAGGGGCTTTTCTTCTTCGCCAGAGTCGAGAGCATCCGCAGGGGCCTCCAATCGCGCGATGAAGCCCGCGAGAGGCGATCTTTCATCGCCTAAGCGGTTGACGCTGCTCCAGCGATCAGGCGACTCCACGGCGAGCGGAGCAAGGACCCGGATCGCATGGTGTGGCTTTGACGAAGACGGGGCGGGACCAGGGGCGCTTGGCGCTCAATCTCAACGCGCGACGCGTGCTGTCGCTGATCCTGGAGCGGGGACCGATCTCCCGCGCCGAGGTGGCGCGGACCATCGACCTCAGCACGCCCAGTGTGTTCCGTATCTGCGACGCCCTGTTTGAACAGGAGTTGCTGGTCGCCGGAGGACCACGCGCGGCCGCCGGACCCGGGCAGCCAAGCCTGCCGCTCTCTGTGGCGCCCGACGCGGCGTTCAGCTTCGGCCTCAGCCTGACCACGGACACCATCACCATGGTGCTCGCGGACCTGACCGGTCAGGTGCGAGCGCGGCGCGTGATCGAAGGCGATGTCGCCGACCGGATCGCGACCACCCGGCGCGCGGCGACCGGTCTCGCCGAACTGCTGGCCGAGACCGGCGCCGATCCTGGCCGGGTGGTCGGGATCGGTTTCGCCGCGCCGGGCTATTTCGTCGGCCCCGGACCCGAGCTCAACCTCGCCGGCGGACTCGACGAATGGTCCCTGGTCGACCTCGAGAGCGAGCTGGGGGAGGCCTTCGGCTATGCCGTGCAGGTCGAGAACGAAGGCAACGCCGCGGCCATCGGCGAGAGCCTGTATGGCCATGGCGTCAACAACCGCTCGTTCGCCTATGTCTCCATCGGCTATGGCCTGGGCGGGGGACTGGTGTTCGATGGAGCGCCTCTGCGCGGCGCGCACGGCAATGCCGGGGAGCTGACCACCATCCTGCCGCAGGCGATGAGGGCGGACCGGCCCACGCTGTTGGGACTGCTCGACCACCTGCGCGCCAAAGGCCTGCCGCTGGCCGGCATCGGAGACCTCGTCGCGCGTTTCGACCCGGCCTGGCCGATCGACGAATGGCTGGAACGTTGCCGCGCGCCGCTGTCGCAGATCCTTTCGGCCGTCGCCGGGGTAGGGGACCCGGACCTCATCGTCATCGGCGGACTGGCGCCGCAGGCGCTGATCCGCCGCCTGATCGAGGTCGGCGAGCTGCACCTGGAGCGTCCGCGACGAGGGGTCGAGCGGCCGCTGCCGCGGATCCTGGCCTCGGCCCTGGGCGCCGACGCCATGGCCCTGGGCGCCGCGGCCCTTCCGTTCCGCGCCCATCTTTTCACGCCCTGGATCGCCTGACTGTCATTATTCTTTCTCAGAGAATAATTAAATATCCCTCCGTCAATCACGGGGGATCGCATGCGCACGCGCCTATCATCATCCACGCTGAGGCGAGGCCTGATGGCCTCCGCCGCCCTGGCCCTGGCCCTGGCTCTGCCGGCGACGCCCGCCCTGGCCCAGTCGTCCGACACGGTCGAGGCCGTGATCGTCACCGGCTACCGCGCCTCGGCGCGCGCGACGGTCGAGACCAAGCGGCGCGGCGACCAGATCCTGGATAGCGTCAGCCAGGACGATATCGCCCAGCTGCCTGATCTCAACATCGTCGAGGCGGTGCGGCGCGTGGCGGGCGTGTCGGTCAATTCCGGCGCCGATCCCACCAAGAACCGGGACCTCTACCAGCGGGCGACGATCCGGGGCCTGGATCCGCGCTACAACCTGACCACGGTCGACGGCGTGCAGATCGCCTCGGCCGACCAGACCTATCGCGGGGCGCGCCTCGATCTGCTGCCGGCGACGCTGGTCTCGCAGGTGCAGGTGATCAAGACGATCACGGCCGCCGACGATCCCCATGCGTTGGGCGGCCAGATCAATCTGGTCTCCAAGAGCGCCTTCGCGATCGGCCAGGATCGCTATTTCACCGGCGAGGCCTTCGTCGGCCGCAACTCGACGGCAGGCGAGCTGGTCTCCGACGAGACGCGCTCGGTCCGCGCCAACGCCACCTTCTCGGCCCTGCTCAGCCAGACGCTGGGCGTGGTGCTGGCGGCTGAGTACCAACGTCTTCCGTCCACCTCCAACGCCGAGATCTACGGCACGGAAGGAACCGCCTGGAGCTACATCACCCGCCAGGGGACACGCACGCCGTTCGCCAGCCTCTCGGCGACCGGCTTCCTGTCGCCGGTCGCGGCCCAGGGCTACCGCTTCGACAACATGCGCGAGCGCGCCAGCGTCAACGGCAAGCTGGAATGGCGGCCAAGCCCGCGCGCGGCCGTGACGGCCTCGGCCGGCTACTATTCCCTGAACGACGTCGAGAACCGTTACGAGTTCCTGACCCGGCCCAACCCCTCCGGCGCGGGCGGCACGCCCGACAACGCGGGGGCCAATCCGCCGGCCCTGGTCACGCCGACCGCCACGACCGGCAAGTTCTCGCTCGGCGACATCCAGCAGGGGATTTCGAACCAGCCCACCAAGCGCGGGACCTATCTGGTCAGCCTGAAAGGCGAGTTCGAACTGGCGCCCAAGATGAAGCTCTCGGCCTGGGTTTCGGACTCCGCCGCGCGCTATCGCGAACAATGGAACATGGTCAAGTACGACACTGCCCCGCGTCCCGGGGTGGCGTCGTCCAACGTCTTCGTCCCGCAATCGGGCTACAGCTACGTCATCACCGACGGCCGACCGCGGCTGACCTTCAACGACCCGGCGATCGTCAACGACCCGGCCAACTATCTCAACATGTACTGGCGCGACATCGACCGGAACCTCGACCAGCGGGTCGACTTCGGCAAGCTGGAGCTGGGTTACAATCGCGGCCCCGGCGACCTCGGCTTCAACGCGGCCTTGGGGGCGGCGGTCACGCGCACCAAGCAGAAGTGGGACATCATCTTCCGCGAACGCGTGCCCGCCACGGCCGCCGCACAGAAAGTGATCGGCGACCTGACCCTGGTGATGGAGCCCAAGCGGTTCGGCAATCTGGCCACGCCCGGCACGCCCTATTTCCTGGTCGACCTGAAAAAGGCCGAGGCGCGCTTCCGGACCATGACCGACCAGTTCGTCTATAGCGATCAGACGGCCACCAACTTCCAGGACGACTATGTCGACCGCGAGACCACCAAGGCCGCCTATGTCGAGGCCGGTTGGCGCGGCGAACGGTTCAACATCCTGGCGGGCCTGCGGGAGGACGACACTCGGGTGGGAGTCGACTCCTTCTCGGCCCCGACCACGACCGGCGCCACGGCCTATGTCCCGACCTCGCGCAAGGGCGGCTACGACTTCCTGCTGCCGTCCCTGATCGCCACCTACGACCTCACCTCGGCGTTCAAGCTGCGGGCGGGGGTCAGCAAGACCATCGGCCGGCCGGACTTCGCCCAGTACGCCGCCCGCACCACCTATTCGGTGGGGTCCGACGGCTCGCTGACGGTCAATACCGGCAATCCAGACCTGCGCCCGCGCCAGACGATCAACTACGACCTCTCGGCCGAGTGGTACCTGGGCCGCAACAGCCTCATCTCGGTGGCCGTGTTTGACAAGCGCCTGAAGGACGAGATCTTCACCGCGGGCCAGGACGGCCCGCCGACCGTCTTCCGCGGCGTCACCTACAATGCCGTGCGCATGCAGACGCCGCTGAACGCCGCCAAGGGGGCGGTCAAGGGCGTGGAGTTCAGTCTGGTGCAGGATCGCTTGCCGTTCCTCACCGGCCCGTTGAGCGGCTTTGGCCTGGCGGCGAACCTCACCTTGCTGGACGGCGGCTTTGACCTGGCCGCCAGCGCGGCGGGCGTGGCGGCCGGCGCCAAGCCGGTGCGGCGAACCTCGGGCCTGATGCAGCAGCCGGACTATATCGCCAACCTGACCCTCTTCTACGCCCGGGGCGGCTTCGACGCCCACGTGTCCTACAATCGCGTCGGCGACGCCGTACAGTCGGTCGACCAGGACGCGCCTTGGCGCGACCTCTATCAACGCGAGCGCCAGCAGGTGGACCTGCAGGCCCGCTACCGCCTGAGGTCCGGCGTCGACGTCGTGATCGAAGCCCAGAACCTTACCGCGCAGCCGTTCGTGGTCCGCCAGGGACTCGACAAGGACCTGCTCAACAATCAGTTCAATGTCGGCCGCACGGTGTGGATCGGCTTGAGCTGGCGTCCGGGAGCCAGCCGATGAAACCCCTGAAGACCGCGACGATGGGCGCGCTCGCCCTGGCCCTGGCCTTGGGCGGAGCGAATCCGGCCCACGCCTGGAGCGCGCACGCCCACCGGCTGATCGCTGAACTGGCTTACGAACGCCTGTCCCCCGCGGCGCGGGCGGAGTTGAACCGGCTGATCGCCAGCGGGGCGGCGACGCCGGTGGAGGGCTGCCCGCTGACCACGCTGGACGAGGCGGCGACCTGGTCCGACTGCGTGCGCAAACGCCCGACCTTCGCCTGGACGGCGCCGCATCACTACGACGCGCGGCCGGTGTGCGAGACGGTGCGCCAGCCGATCTGTCCCGAGGGCCTGTGCGCCACCGGGGCGATCAACCGCTACCAGGCCGAACTGGCCGATCGCCGGGGCTCGGACCGTCAGCGGCTCGAGGCGCTGGCCTTCCTGACCCACGCGATCGAGGATATTCACCAACCCCTTCACGCCGCGGACAACGGCGACCGGATCGGGGTCAAGCGGCCCGTGACCTATCTGGGACAGACCAGCTTCGTCGACGATGGCGTCTCCCACGAGGCCCAGTTGCACTGGGTCTGGGACGAGCCGATGGTCGAGGCCCTGCTGGCGCAGGACGGTGGGGCGGACGCAATCCGCGCCCTGGCCGCCCAGCCAGGCGGCTGGCGCACCGCCCCCGTCGAGCGCTGGTCGGAAGAGTCGTACGCGGTGGCCGTGACCTTCGTCTATCCCGGCCTTGGCGTTCCGCCGCGGTGCGTCGTTAGCCCCCCGGGTGAAAAGACGGTCGGGCCGCGCCTATCGGTCGACGCGGCCTATGTCGACGCCGCGCTGCCGATTATCCGCGAGCGGCTGGCGCGGGCGGTGGTGCGTCTGGCGGATCGTTGGGAGGTCGCGCTGGCGCCCGGCTCGGCCGCGGCGGAGGCCTCAAAAGTCGAGCGGCGTTGACATAGGTCCAGACTTGAGGCGCTCGCCGCGCGTTTTGTACGGGGGTCGCTAGGGCGCGACCCCCGTCTGCGGCGCTATCATGTGATGAATTGGCAGGAACGCCGCGCCAATGGCCGCGGCGCGCCCCTGAAGTCGCGAGGCGCGAATGGCGGGGACGGTCCGCGCGCCCAGTTTCTCGGCCCACGCCACCGAATTGAGCTTCTCCGCCAGGGGCGCCAGGACGCGCGCCGGCAAACTTCCCGACAGCACGATCGTGGCGGGGTCGAACCACCCGATACCGCTCAGAACCGCGAGTTCCAGTTGGCGCGCGGCGCGGTCAATCCACGCGTCCACGATCTCCGCGTGGCGGTCCAGCCGTGAGGCGAGATTGAACAGGTCGACCATCTCGTCCCCAGCCGCCTGGAGCGCCTCGACCAAGTCCACGGCCGAGGGGCGTGGCTGATCGAGCGGATAGAAGATTCCGATCTCGCCCGCATTGCCGAATTCGCCCGTGAAGAGTCGCCCCTGGGCGATGCATCCGCCGCCGACGCCATGGCCGAGAAAGAGCGCCAACATCGAGGAGCCCTTCGCGCCGCCGAGATCATAATATTCGGCGATCGCGGCGGCGTTGGCGTCGTTCTCGATCCATGTCGGGCCGCCGAGCGCCTCGCCGAGGACGCGCGAAAGATCTCTGTCCCGCCACGATCGCATCCGTTCGACCGTGTGACGCCTCGCCTGGGGGCCCAGCGCGAAGCCGGGAATGCTGACGCCGAAGCCAAGGCACCGCGAGTGCCTTAGGCGCAGGGGCGCGATGATCGCATCCACTTCGCGCGCGAGCATCTCGGCGAAGGATTCCGGCTCGCCCTCGTCCCAGCGCAAGCTCTTCTGCGCGAGCGGTTCTCCGGCGAAATCGACAATGCAGACGTCGATCCAGCCAGGATGGGTCGCCGCGCCGACCGCATAGGCGCCGTCGGGCCGAAGATGCAGGGGCAGGGACGGTCTGCCGCGAGCGCCGGCCTGGGCTTCGGCTTCCCGAACCAGGCCCAGCGAAATCAGTTCGCGAGACAGGCGGGTCACCACCCCATTGTTGATGTCGAGAAGGCGTGACAGTTCGATGCGCGACCGCGGCGCGTCGCCTCGAAGCAATCGAAGCAGGCGCTTGTGATCTTCGGCGAGTTGGATCTCCGGACGCGGATGCACGCAAACTCCTGAGCGCAGGCTGAGCTCTAGCCCTAGCTTCGCCCGCGCCTATCGCAAAAGGCTTTTTCTGCAACAATTTCATAAACCCCTCGGGTCCGTGGTCTGGGAGGTTCATATTTTTCTGCAGTAATAAATTAAAGCGTCACATTGGACGTATAGGCACCCGCTTAACGAGGGTCGGTCCTGACTCTAGCGAGGGGTGAGCTGTTATGAAGGCGTGGCTTTACGTGGGATGTTGTTTGGCCGCGCTGGCGAGCGCGCAGGCCGCTCAAGCGCAGTCGCCGCAGCCCCAACCCGTTCCGAACGGCGAGTCCGACGCCGCTGCCGTCCGGGTGTCGGAAGTGGTCGTGACCGGCTATCGCGCGAGCATCGCGGCGGCGAGAGACACGAAACGGGACGCGACGGCTGTCGTCGACGCCATCGTGGCCGAGGACATCGCCGCGTTCCCCCAGTCGAACTTGTCCGAGGCCGTTCAGCGGATCTCCGGCGTGCAGATCCGGCGCGACTATGCGGGCGCGGTCGGCAATGAGATCAGCATCCGGGGTCTTGGACCGGAATACACCCAGGTGACGATCAACGGTCAGGCTGCTCCCACGAACGGCGCCGACCGGACCTTCAACTTCAACATCCTGCCGGCCGACCTGTTCCGGAAGGTCGAGGTCTACAAGTCCCCGACCGCCGATATCGACGAAGGCGGCGTCGGCGGCACGGTCGCGCTGGAGACCATTCGCCCGCTGGATCTGAAGAAGCGGCTGCTCGCCGTATCGGGCGGCGGGCACTACAACGAGATCACCGACAAGCTCAATCCGCGTGGGTCGCTGGTGGCCGGCGGGCAAGTCACGCCGACGCTGGGCATGGTCGGCGCCCTCTCGTTCGACAAGTTCGCCGCGGCCTCGGAATCCTACGACGCGGTGCGGTGGGCGCGCACCTCGCTCGACGTGAACGGCGACAAGGTCAACGACTACACGAATGTCTTCGTGATGTATCCGCGCCTCATTCACGAAGAGCAGGACGTGCGCCGGATCGCCGCCAGCGGTCGCGTCGAATGGAAGCCGACGGACAAGGTCTCCATCCTGGCCGATGGCCTCTACAGCAATTTCCGGCAGGACTATCGGCGCTACAGCCCGATCTGGAACTTCCCCGCCGGCAAGGCGGTCCAGGCCGTTGATGTCGATACCGCCGCCGGCGTGGTCGACTCAATTTCCTTCGGATCGGTGCTGCTGCGCTCGGAGAACCACGGGACGCTCAACCAGACCAACCTGTACCAAGGCTCGCTGACCGGAGAGTATCGGTTCGACCATTGGAAGCTGAAGGCGTTCGTCACCAAGAGCCGCAGCAAGCAGGACTCCGAGGAGTTCGTCTATTTCGGCGACAACACCGCGCCCGCCGCCTACGACGTGCGAAAGGACCGGGACTACTACACGATCACCACGCCGACCGACATCGCCAGCCCCGGCCAGTACCTGACCTCCGAAGCGCGGCATAATCTGGTCAACACGCGGGACGAGGACTTTTCGACCGGCTTCGAGTTCAAGGGCGCGGTCCTGCCGGCCGTCGAGCTCAAGGTCGGCGCGAAATATCGCGATCGCGAAAGGACGCGTCAGCGCTATGCCGTCACCCGCACCAAGATCAACGAGCCGTTCTCGCTGATCAGCGACGTGCTGACCGGCTTCCTGGACGACGAGCCGGGCGCGGCCAGCGGTCCGCATGCCTTCGCCATCGCCGATTTCGACAAGGGCTATGACCTCTACGGCAAGACCCTCGACATCTCGAAGGGCTCGGATCTGGCCAGCTATTTCGACGTCGAGGAAAAGACCTTGGCCGGCTATGGCGCGGCGACCTACAAGCGCGGCGCCCTGATGGGCAATCTCGGCTTACGCGTCGTGCGCACCGCGCTGGCGTCCAGCGGCGTCGAGATCGACAAGGTGGCGGGCGCGCGGACGCCGCGCGCCGTCAAGTCCGACTATACCGACGCCCTCCCGAGCCTGAACCTGCGTTACAAAGCCGCCGATGGGCTGTTCGTCCGCGCCTCGGCCGCGCGCGTGCTGACGCGTCCGTCGCTCAGCAATCTGGCGGCCTATCGTGTGATCGACGACAACGCCCTGACCATCACCGCCAGCAATCCGGACCTCAAGCCCTTCCGCGCCAACCAGTTCGACCTCACCGCCGAATGGTATTTCGCGAAGGCCGGGCTGCTGTCGGCGGGCTATTTCTACAAGGACATCGAGTCGTTCATCGCGACCAGGACCACGCCCGCGACGTATGAGGGCAAGACCTATCGGCTGACCCAGCCGGTCAATGGCAACCGGGCCAAGATCCAGGGCGTCGAAGTCAATTATCAGCAGCCCTTCACGTTCCTGCCGGGACTGCTGCGCCACACCGGCGTCATCGCCAACTACACCTATACCGACAGCAGCTTCAAGGACACGATCAGTGGCACGGCGCTCACCTATGAACTGCCGGAAAACTCCAAAACCAGCTACAATCTGATCGGCTATTACGAAGACGCCAAATTCAGCGCGCGCCTGGCCTACAACTTCCGGAGCCAATTCCTTCGGGAAGCGCCGAACGCGCAGGACGGCCTGAAATATCGCAGCGGCTACGGCCAGGCCGACTTCGCCGCGCGCTACAAGGCGCGGCGCGGGATCACCCTGACCCTGGACGCGCTCAACCTTTTCAAGGCCCACACCGACGAATGGGTCTATCAGCCCACCTTGACGGACGGCCGCTTCACGACGGGGCGCACGGTGCAGTTCGGCCTTCGCGCCGCCCTCGGAGCCAACTGATGACCAGGCAATCGACTGGGATCCGCTCGCTGGCGCTGCTGGTGGCCTTGGGATTGGCGCTGACCGGCTGCGCGACTTCGCGAGACACCTCGCTGGTCGCCAACACGCGGATGCTGCGCAATCCGACCGCGCCGGGCGTGCTGGTCGCCTCGCACCGCGCCTGCTGGAAATCGGCGTCCGAGAACTCCCTGGAGGGCATCCGCGCCTGCATCGCGCATGGCGTCGACATCATCGAGATCGACGTGCGGGCCACGTCGGACGGACGGCTCGTCCTCTTGCACGATGCCACGCTCGACCGCACCACGGATGGTCACGGCAAGCTGTCGGCGACGACGTTCGACGATGTCCGCAAGCTACGGCTCAAGCCGGCCGGCGGCGGTCGCGACATGACCACCCTGACGGATCGCCAGGTGCCGACGCTGGAGGAGGCGCTGGCCGTCGCCAAGGGTCGTATACTGATTAACATGGACGCCAAGGATCCCGTCCAGGAGCGCATCTTCGACGCGGTGAAGCGCGCCGGCATGGCCCATCAGGTGATCATGAAGACGGGCGATGCGCCCGATGCGGCCAATCTCGTGGCTAGCCGCTACGCGACCCAGTCGATGTTCATGCCCGTGATCTTCGCGTGCGCCGCCAGCACCAAGAGCGGGGATCCCTGCGCCAAGGCGCTCGATCCGGTTCTTGCGGCCTATGGGCGCTATCGCCCGATCGGCTACGAGCTGAACTTCGGCGACCCCGCGTTCATCGCCAGCGACGCGTTCTCGGTCGCCCGGATCCGCGGTCGCTTGTGGGTCAATTCCCTGAAGCCTCAACAGGCCGGGGGCGTATCCGACGCCACGGCGCTCTCCGATCCGGACGGCGTGTGGGGCGCGCTCATCGCGCAAGGCTTCACGATCATCCAGACCGATCATCCCGAAGCCTTGCTCGCCTATCTGCGACGACGGGGTCTCCATCGGTGACGGTGCGCTCCCGTTGGACACGGCCGCGGTCTGAAGTCGTGTTTCCGACCCCTGGCTGGCGCCCGTGATCGGCCGAAGGCGCACGTCGCCCAGGGACGCATCAGAAGAGGCGCGGGCCGTCCACGATCCTGAGCGCGGTGGGCGCGATAGCGTCTGCGTACATGGCCATACCGAAGACCTGCAAACCCAGGCTCCAGGGATAGTCGCCGAGATGGACCTGGGCCGAGCTATAGCCATGCGCGATCAGGTCGTCGAAGCAGCGCGCGGCTTCCTCGCACTCCCAATCGGGCCGCAGCCTGCTCGGTTCCAGCGCTGCGGGGTCCACCGCCAGGATGATCCAGGCCTCGGCGCCATTGGTGCCAAAGCCCTGCTCGGCGTAGCGGATGGCCATGCCGAGCTGGCTCGTCAGGTGCACCACATCTTCCTTGAGGCGGCGCGAGGATCTTGCGGGCAGTAACCCCCGGGCCTGAATGGATGCAAGGTTCCGCGCCGGCGAGGCGTGATAGAGAACCCCCGCGCGCTCCGTTGAAAACGCTCCAGGCGTACGCGGTGCTTCGACGACATTCGTCATGGATCTTCTCCCGTTACGGGCCACGGTGAGCGGCCGGTTACGTCGCTCGCCGCGGCTCAGTACCGCCAGCTCAGCTCCAGCATTGCGCGGTCGTTGGCCCGGTATCGTCCCCAGAAGGAGCCTGGCCGTCCGTCGATGACCTCGCCGGCCAGGCCGATGGTCAGGGCGTCGGCCAGCCGTCTTTGCCAGGCCAGCTTTGCGTAGCGACCATGGTCCTCGACGTTCCAGACGGCCGTGAACTCCAGAAGCGAGCGCTGGTCTGAGCGAGGATCGTAGCTGGCCTTGACCATCACGCTGCGTTCCAGCACGCGCCGAAAATCTGGCCAGCCCAACCCGTCCACCGCGCCCGCGCGGCGCGTGCCACCCGCGTATTGGGCGATCACGTACAGGGTGTCGCCATCGCTCAGCCAGTCGCCGACCTCCTTGTCGAGACTCGCGACGTACTGAACGAAGCTCCCATCGGGCTGGCGGTAGCGCGCGATCTCGAGTCTCGCGATCTGACCATCGGCGACTTCCCGCGCCGCCGTGATCGCCGCAGCGCGCAGGGGGCGATAGATCGGCTGCAACGACGGGCCTGGCGCGAGCTCGAGCGCGGGCGCGATACTGTGTCCGCGATAAAGCACCGCGCTCCAGTCGGTTCGCCGCCAGTTGCCGGCCGCGCGCAGGGCGTATTGCTGCTGTTGGCTGCGTCGCGGCGGAGCCATCGAGACCCCGGAGGGAAGGGGCAGCCAGTCGCCCTCGGGCAGATAGGACGGCTCCTGCCTTGGCAGCCACACGGCCTCCAGGCTGGTCTCGCCGCCATAGCGGACGCTGACCGCCGGCGCGGCCAGCTTGCGCACCCGGGTGATGTCCGACCAATCGCGCGGACTGACGAGATCGGCGGGGCTGATGGTGTCGGTCTGACTCCAGTCGAACACCTGCTTTCCGACCCTCACCAGCCATTCGTCGTGCGCGAAGCCGAGATAGGCTCGCTGCAAGCTGATCACAGGCGGGCGGCCCTGGTTGTCCCACAGCGCTGCGGGGCCCGTGTTTCGAGGGCGGCGGAGCAGCAGTTCGGGCTCGAGCTTCCAGTCCACGCCTTCGGCCAGGGCGCCCGTCGCTTCATGCGTCCAGCGCAGTTCCGTCGGCCCGCCGGCGCCGGCGGCTTGCCAGTAGGTGACGCCGCCATGCTGCTCGCCCGCCCGCGCCAGAGGGGCCGCGAACACCGTGAGCAGCCCGGCCAGAAAAGCGCTAGTCGCGGCGCGCACTGTCGGTCTCCGTCATCGACGCCTGAGAGAAGACCCGATCGCTCAGCGGCGCGTTGAGGACGCGTTTGCGCACGGTCAGCACCGTCTGGCCGCCATCACGCTGGCGAACGACGATGCGGTCGGCGCGCCAGCGCCCTTGGGCGGTTTGGTTCAGGTCCTCGAAGCTGAGCGTCTTGAGGGGCTGGGATCGGTCGTCGAAATAGGCGATCCGCTGCGGAACGCCCTGGGCGTTCAGCGTGATGTCGCGACGGCTGTATCCGCTGGTCACGCCAGCCTTGGGCGTGGCGCTGATCACCGCGCCGGCCGGACCGCGGCTGACATAGCGGTAGTCGAACAGGGCGGTCTGTTCGCCGATGAGCTGCTTGTTGTCCTCGAAGGTGAAGGCGGTGTCGGCGAAGTAGCGGGTCTCGCGATTTCCGGCGACCTTGCGCGCGCTTGTCCACGACGGCAGCCGCAGCCAGATCTGGTCGGGCGCGCTGACATTGCGCTCGATCAGCAGGGCCAGCCCAAGATCGGCGATCGGCTCGACGAACTTGACCGATACGCGCTGGCCCTGGTCGCCAAAGCGGATGCGCCGCCACAGCAGTTTGGTCGGCAAGGCTTGGCCCGCCTGGCTCACCCGGACCTCGATCAACTCCTGTTCGGTCTGGACGCTGGATTGATAGAGCTGCCAGGCGTGGGCCACCGCGCTTCTGGCGTCCAGCTCGGCGGACTGGGCGTGGACGGCGACCAAGGCCAGCGTCATCGCGACGAATAGGCGCTTCATGCTTGTTCCCCTGCAAAGACGGGATTGGGTGTGGGGTCTCGGCTGCACAGGGCCAGCAGCGCTGGCATCAGCAGCAGGGCGCCGAGCGCGCAGGTGGCCAGCATGATCAGCATGATCACGCCCAGGCGCTGGATCGGCAGAAATGGCGACAGCATCAGGAAGCTGAAGCAGATCGCGTTGAGGGCCGCGTCGGTCAGGGTGACGTGGCCGCGCTCGGCCAGCGCGTAGCGCAGGGCCTGGCGACGATCGCGCCCCTCCGCCAGGGCCGTCCGGTAGTCCTCGATCAGATAGAGATCAAAATCGATCGCCGCGTTGATGCCCAGCGCCGTGGCGCAGGCGGTGGCTTGGTCGAGCGGAATGTGGAAGACGGCCATGACCAGCACGATCGCGGCGTAGGCGAACAGGAAGGGCACGGTCATGGCGCACGCCGTCGCCCAGGGACGCAGCCGCGTTCTTCCAGGAGAATTCCGCCGCCAGGCCAGCCACAGGCCGCAGCACAGGATCACCAGCGGGAACGACACCAGGACGTTCAGCGGCTTGCCTTCGCTGATGTAGAGGTCGGTCTGGTGGTAGGTGTGCAGCGGGCCATAAGGCGTCAGGCGCAGGTCGGGGAACTCGCGCGCGGCCAGCGCCTCGGCTTGGGCGGCGAAGTGGCGAAGGCTGTTCGAGTTGTCGGCCGGGTGCGAAAGATAGAGGGCAAGGCCTGCGTCCGTCCAAAGGAACCGGGCCAGCGCCGGCTGCTCCAGGTCCCAGCGGATCTGCTGCAGGCGGTCGTGCGCCTGCTGGGCCGAGACGGGCATCTTCGCCCGCGCGTCCCCGTCTTCCTGGGCGCCGATATAGGCCAGGGTGTCCAGCACCGAGTTGGCGCCGCGGGCTTCCGGCAGGGCGGCCAGCCGGGCCTGCAGCGCCCAGGCCCGATGCAGGAACTCGGGCTGCTCGACGGCGGGGCCGACGCCCGGCGTCGCGGGCGTGATCAGGTAGGACAGTCGGCCAAAGCCGGCATGACCCGGGGCGTTGAGGATATCGCGGCCCCGGTCGACGATGGTGTGGGGCAGGTAGTCGATCGGCTTTTCCTGGACCAGCACCCATTTGTCCGGCGCGCGCCAGTCGTGCAGCACCACGACGCCGGCGGCGCCCACGGCGGCCGCGCAGACCAGCAGCGAGGCGAGCGCCGCGCCGCCGGGCAGGCGCGTGTCCAGGGCGACGATGAGCCGGTAGCAGCCTTGCGGCAGCAGGTGGATCGCCCGATCCCAGGCGCGCATCGCCAGGCCCGGCGCTCGGGCTTGCGTCCGGGCCGGTTCTCCGCCGAACGTGATCTGCAGCGCCGGCAACAGCAGGCCGACCAGGATGCGCTGGTAGACGATGCCGATCGCCGACAGCACGCCCACCTCCATGATCCCGCGAATGCCGATCTGGGGGAGCGTCACGAAGTTCAGCAGGGCGACCAGGGCCGCGACGTTCAGCGACATGCTGTGACGTTCGACTTGCGCCCACAGGGCCGTCGGCGCGGCGTCGGGTTGCTGGCGGCGCAGCGCGTTGAAGCGTTCCAGGCTTCGGGTGTTGAACGAAATCCCCGCCACGATCATCGCCGACAGGACCAGCAGGAAGTAGACGCGCTCGGCCAGCGGCTCGCCGAAGAAATCGAGGCCAAGGGCGCTCGCCAGCGGGATCGACCCGCGCACGAGAATGAAGGACGCCAGGATGCAGGCCGAGCTATAGAGCGCCTGCTTGAGCGACTTCAGGGCCAGAAGCGCGGCCAAGGTCGCCACGATCAGCCCGATGGTGGAATAGAACAGCACGTTCGACATCAGGGCGAAGTGCATCAGGCCCCGACCGACCGACCAGCCGCCCAGCGAGACGTTGCGGTACTCAGGGGCCGGCTTGATATCGCCCTTGAACAGCAGCCATTCGGCATAGGTCACGGGCCGTTGCTCAAGGTACTCGGCGACCTGCCGTACGAGGTCCAGTTCGTTGGTCTTCTCCGGCGTGAACAGCAGGATCTGGGCGTAGCGAAAGTCCTTGCCGACCAGCAGGCCAGACGCATTCGGGTCGGCGGACACGCTCTTGCGCCACTGCGCCATGGACATCGGCAGTCGAACCTGGCCGCTCGCGTCCAGCCAGGCCGGATCGAGATGCGGTTGGCTGGAGATTTCGCCGGCGCTGGCCTGATAGGCGTAGCTGTCCGACGCCAGGCTCCAGACCACGGCTTGCGGGAACCGCGCCCGCAGGTCCTGCGTCATGCGGACGATCTGCGTCATGCCCGCCTCGTCCAGGCCCTGCGGGAAGGACAGCACGAAGCTCATCGGGTCGCCTTGGCGCAGGCCCGGGACGCGATCGACCTGCTGCTGGCTGCGATAGTAGGGGTTCTGCTGGTCGAGCAGCGCGTCCTGCACGATGCCGGCGGCCGGAACGCGCAGGTTGAACCAGACGAAGACCGCCAGGACGACGGCGCTAAGCGCCAAAATGGCGATCGCGCGACGGCGCGAGGAGATCAGCATCACGCCGCCCTCCGTTCCGAACGCGGGCCAAGGGAACGGGTCTCGGTCGCCAGGGTCAGGTCGAAGTCGCGGACCGGTTCGCCAAAGCAATGTGGCTCGGCCACAGTTACGCCGACCGATCGAAAGGCCTCGCCAAGCACCGACATGTTCGCGTCGTTGACGTCGAACCAGTCCTCCTTGAGGCGGAGGTACTGCTGCTCGCGATAGATCGCGTGGTGCAGGGTCAGGGCCTCGGCGAAGCAGCCGAACACCGTGCGGTGCGCCAGTTTCAGCATTCCGGAGGACAGTCCGCCGAGCACAAAGCTCAGGAGCGGCGAGTAGGCGTTGCCCGCGTCCTGGCGCACGACCCAGGGGCGGCAGGCGGCGAACGTCGTCTCATCGAGATTGGCTGGCTCGGCCACATCGACGACCAAGAGCTTTCGACCCTCCTGACGAAGGGACGCCACCGCCGCGTCGTCGAGCTTGGCGCCGACGCTGTGGGTGCAGGCGATGACCGCGTCGACCTTGCCGACCTTGAGCACATCGTCGTGCAAGGCGACGGCCGGAAACTGTTTGCCAAACTCGTCGAGCAAGGCGCGCGTGACGCCAAAGCCCGCCACGCGATAGCCCTTCGCCAGCAGATAGCGCGTAACTTCGCCGCCGAGAATGCCGTAGGGGCCGATCACCAGCACGCGGGCGCCGTGAGCAAGGCCCGCCGCGTCCAGGGCCCTCTGCACGTCATGGCAAAGCAGCAAGGCCGTGCCGTTGTCGCCGATGGTGAACAGCATGTCGGGAAAGGCGGCCTTGAGGGCAGCGCCGTCGCGTCCGAACAGCCGCTTGGTCGAGGCGGCCAGCAGAACGACCCTGGCGCCGCGCGCCTGCGACCAGGCGACCGCGTCCATGAAGAGCCCGCGCGCGCGCAGTCGCCCTTGGCGGGTCATCAGCTCGGCGGCGGTGACGTCCAGACCGCGTATCCGTCCCGCGACGCCGTTCAGGTAGATCCGAGCGCCGTCGCCATGTCCGCTCCGCGGCCGAAGCGCGCCCCAGAACAGGTGGCGCTCGGCCTCGTCGCGGACATTGGTGATGATGGCCACGTCAATGGCCGGGCGGCCGGTGAGATAGCGCCAGTGGCCGCGCCAGTCCGCCAAGTGGCTGAGGGCGCGCCATAGCGCGACACGGGTGGCTGCAAACATGATGTGCCCTGCGTTTCGCGCCGCGACGAGATGTCACGGATGTGGGCGCATCCTTTAGGGACGCTCGAAGCGTCAGGGCATAAGGTGATCACCCCAAACCGATCGGGCCGGCAGGAGAACGGAAAAGCCCGTGCCCTTGCCGGGCGTTGAGCGGACTCGCATCGTGTAGCCGCATTGCTCGCACAGGCTTCGCACAATGAAGAGGCCAAGGCCGTAGCCCTCGCCCCCTGGCGCGCCTTGCTTCCAGGGCGCCGTCAACGCCTGCTGCATGGCCGGCGCGATACCCGGGCCGGTGTCCCACACCTGCAATTCCACGCCGTCAGGCTGGCGGCGCGCGCCGAGCAGCACACCGCCCTTGGGCGTGTAGCGGATGGCGTTGGCCAGCAGGTTGTTGAGGATGCGGTAGAGCAGGAGGCTCGAGCCGTCCGTCCGCAGGCGCGGCGCCCGCACCCGCAGCTTCAGGCCCTTTTCATGCGCGGCCGGGGCGAACTCCCGCTCCAACTGCGTAAAGAGTTGCTCCAGATCGACCTCTTCTGGACCGGCCGCGTCGAGCCGACATTGCTCGACCATGTCCTTGAGCAGGGTCTGGGCGTAGCTGAGCGTGTTGTCGATATGCCGGGTGATCTGGCTTTCGTCCTGCTGAGCCTTCAGCGCCGCGATCGCGTAGCGCAGCGACGCCAGGGGCTGGGAGATGTCGTGGCTGGCGGACGCGAGGCGCAGCTTGTGCTGCTCGGCCTCGGCCATCGCGGCGCGGCGGGTTTCTTCGGCCCTCAGGAGCTGCTCGTTCTCGGCCAGCCGTTGCAGGCGTTGCGCCGCGCGCTCTTCTTTTTGCAGGATCAGCTGGTTCAGAACCGCGGCGCCAAAGAAGAGCGTTTCGCCAAGCAGGCTCAGTTTGGGCAGGGTCAGGACCGACAGGCCCGGGAAGGGCGCGCGCCAGAAGATGCTGAGGCTGGCCAAGGCGCTGCCGATGCTGAGCGACAGAACGCCCAGCAGATAGAAGCGCGCCGCCGGCGCGTTCTGCCGCACGCCTTGCCAGGCGCCCAGCAGCGCCAGCAAGGTGTAGGCGGTCGCACAGGCGAAGACGGCGTCGGTGATCGGGAACAAGAATTGCGCCGGAAGGCTCGCGGCGCCGACGCCGAGGACGACAAGATTGGTTCGATAGAGGCGCGGCATTCGCCAGCGCATCTGCAGCAGGCTGATGGCGAAGGCGCAATGCCAGCACACCACCAGGGTGAACAGCAGCTCCGAGACCCGCATGTTCCAGGCCGGCGCGTCGGGCCACAGGAACTGGAAAAGATAGCCTTCGATCTGTGCGATGCTCGCCGCGCTGGTGACCACCAGGCCCGCATAGATGCGGTAGCTGGCGTTGTGATGCGTGCCCAGGCCGATCGCCAGCAACGGCAACAGCATGAGCATCAGGCCGAAGAGGACGCCGTTGGCGAGGTCGGCGCGCGTGTCTTCGTCGTACAATTGTTCCGGGGTGAGCAGGCGCGGCGTCAGCGGGGTTCTCCCATGGCCGCGCACGCCGATCAGGATCTCGGCGGCGCCGGGGCTGGGCGAGAGCGGCGCCACCAGCCTGCGATGACGAAAGGGGCGATCGTCGAAACGACTGGATGGGTCAAGCCGAACCACCGTGATCCAGGCGTCGCCGCTGCGCTGCATCACCCGCAACTGGAAAGCGTCCGGCAGTCCCAGGTCCAGCAGCGTGTCAGCGCTCGCGGGCGTGGCCTTGATGCTAAACCAGTGCAGTCCAGGTGGCGCGCCTGGCGGCGGGGCGGCGGCGCGCATGCACGGTTCCAGCGGCAGGGGCGCGGTCGTGGTGGCTTGGCACTGCGCCGCCGCGGCGGTCTGGGCGGTCCCGAGCAACAAGAACGCCAACGCGGCGCAAATCAAGCGAAGCACGGTCGGCGATCCAGAGAAAACGAATTTCCTGGACATAGATCCAGAGCCGCTATTTTGCCATCCCATGCAAATTGTCATCGCCGACGATCACACGATTTTCCGCCAGGGGCTGGCTTTGCTGCTTCAAGCGCAGCCAGGCTTCGAGATCTTGGCCGAGGTTGGACGGCTGGACGACCTGACCGCTCTGATGTCCCGGGTCCAACCCGACCTGCTGCTGCTGGACTATCACATGCCGGGCGGGGAGCCCGCGGCGGCGCTCGGCTTTTGCAAACGCCGCTACCCCGATCTGAAGGTCGTGGCCTTGACCGGCGCGCGATCAGGGATGGCGTATCGGCAACTGATCGAGGCCGGGGCGGACGCCGTCCTTCTCAAGGACACGACGGCTCCGATGCTCCTGCGCGCCATCGCCGATGTCATGAACGGCAAGACCGTGGTGCCCGAAGACGTGCGGCGCGAGGCCGACGCGGCCGATCATGGGCTAACCGTGCGGGAAAGGCAGATCCTGCTCCTGATCTACCAGGGCCTCAGCACCGGGAAGGTCGCTGAACAGCTGCGTCTTTCGGTCAAGACGGTGGACAAGCATCGCGAGAACCTGATGCGAAAGCTTGAGGTGAACAGCGTGGTTCAGTTGATCCACAAGGCGCGCGAACTTGGGGTAGCCGATTGACGCTTTGGGCGAGCAGCGCCCCGTCCGCCTGAAAGCCTGGCTGCGGGGGCCAGCGATGCGCCGGGGACGGCTAAGGCTTGCGTCGGTGCGCGTCAGCCAGGTCCTGGACACCTGGTCGAACCGAGTTCGCCTTCACGCGGAAGCCCGCGGTCCGTTCATTCGGCGCAATCCAGACTTTAGGGTGGCGGAGAGGGGCGGGAGCCGCACTTTATGGCTCGGACCGCCATATCGCTCCGAACCATGCGGTTGCACTCTGGGATTTCACGTAACATATATGATTACATGAAAAGAGACAGCCGCCTTTCTGTCGCCCTTCATGTGCTGCTGCACATGGCCGAGCGCGGTGATCAGCCTATGACGTCGGAAGAGATGGCCATGTGCGCCGGCACGAACCCCGTCGTCATCCGCCGCACCTTCGCTGGCTTGCGAAAGGCCGAGATCGTCACCTCGACCAAGGGCCATCACGGCGGTTGGCGCTTGGGGCGAACTCTGACCGACATCAGTCTGGGCCAGATCCAGGACGCCCTGGACGAGCCCGTCCTGGCCATGCCGCCAACTCCCGAAAGTCCTGGCTGTCTGGTCGAGCAGGCCGTCGACCGCCTGCTCGATCAGACGATGCTCGAAGCGCGCCAGGCGTTGATGCGGCGCCTCGCGACGATCTCGCTGGCGGACCTAGCCGCCAACGTCGGCCCAATGAGACAATCCCATCAAGGAAACCAAGACCATGTTGCATGACGTCATCGTCGTTGGCGGCAGCTTCGCCGGCCTTTCGGCCGCAATGCAGCTGGCTCGGGCCCGGCGGCGCGTGCTGGTGGTCGACAGCGGCTTGCCGCGCAACCGTTTCGCCGAGGCTTCGCATGGATTCCTAGGCCAAGACGGCAAGGCGCCCTTCGAGATCTTGCGTGAGGCGGCCTGCCAAGTCTCGGCCTACCCAACAGTGGAAATCGTGCGTGGCGAAGTGCTGAAGGCTCGGCGCGAGGTGGGCGGCGATTTCATTATCGAGATGTCGGGCGGGCGCACCGCGCGTGGCCGACGTCTCGTGCTGGCCACCGGCGTGGCCGACAGCCTGCCTGATGTGCCCGGCCTGAAGGAGCGCTGGGGCGCCACAGTTTTGCACTGTCCCTATTGTCACGGCTACGAGGTGCGGGACCGTCCACTGGGCGTATTGGCGAACCATCCGATGGCCGCCCACCAAGCCGCCATGATTCCCGATTGGGGACCCACCACCCTGTTCACCCAGGGCCGCTTCGAGCCTGACGCCGAACAGCTGGCCCACCTGAGCGCGCGGGGCGTGACGATCGAGCGCCAACCCGTGGTCGAGCTTCTGGGCGACGCCCCGGCGCTGGACGCCGTGCGCCTGGCCGACGGTCGCGTCGTGTCCATCAGCGCCCTGTTCGTCGCCCCATCCACCCGCATGGCCAGCCCCCTGGCGGAGCAACTGGGCTGCGTGTTCAACGAGGGTCCGTTGGGACCCATGATCCGCACAGACGATTGGAAGGCGACCAGCATTCCTGGTCTCTACGCAGCCGGAGACGCGGCTCGGCCTATGCACAACGCCACCCTGGCCTCGGCCGACGGCGTGATGGCCGGCGTCGGCGCGCACCAGTCCTTGATCCGGGACGTCGAACTCGTGGCCTAGGGACAGAGGCGTCTTGCGGCGGCCATGCCAGGTTCTTTCAGGGGCGATCGTGCCGGTACGTTCAGCAATCTGAACGTCTGCCGCCTGGATCCGGTCGAAAGAATGGTTGCTCATCCCGTGAGGTAGATGGCTTCACGTGCGTCTACGAACTACGGCGAGGCCCGACGGGCTGGCCGTCGGCAACGGGGTCGAGCGTTTGGAGCAGGCGGGACAGATCGTGGAGGACGAGCGCGCCGATCAGCAAGAGGCTGCCGCCCAGGCCCGTTCGGCGCGGATTGAAGCGCTGAACCGCCGTTTCCGCATGCCGTTGACCCGCTTCTTCAGCAGCCGTACGCGGAGTCCTGACGATATCGAGGACTTGGTGCAGGAAGTCTTCATGCGCCTTGTCGCGCGTGGCGGCCTCGAGGATGTGCGGGCCGAGGAGAACTATCTCTTCGTGATCGCCTCGAATGTCTGGCGGGATTCCGGTCGGCGGGACATTTCCCGTCATCGAGGCGGGCACGCCACCCTGACGGACCAACACCACCCGGTCGATCCCCTGTCGCCAGAGGTTGTGGCGCTTGCCCGGGAAGACCTGCGCCGGGTGTTGGTCGCCATCCAGGAATTGCCATTGCGCACCCAGGCCATTTTCGCGCTGCAACGCTATGAGGAACTCAGCTATGCGGAGATCGCCCGCAGGCAGGGCATTTCCGTCAGCGCCGTCGAAAAGCACATGATGAAAGCGATCGCGCACTTGGCCAGGCGGGCGTTCTGATGACCCTGTTCAAGCGATGGGCGCCGCCGGAGGACGCCGCCGAAGCGGCGGCCTGGTGGCTAAGCCTGAAGCATTCGCCGCGGTGGACCCGTGCGCGGCAGGTCGCGCTTGAAGCGTGGCTGGCGCGGAGCCCGGCCAACCTTGCAGCGTTCGAACGCGCTCAGCAGGCCTTCGGCGCGGCCGCATTGCTGGCCGCCGAGCCGCGGTTGCTGGCCGTGCGCGAGCGCGCCCTGTCGATGCCGCCGGAGCGTTCAGTTCCGCGCTATTCCATCGCCGCCGGCGTGGTCGGCGCGGTGTTTCTCGGCCTGATGACGGCCACGACATTCTGGAGCTTGGGCTTTGGCGCCATGGAGCGGCATGAGAATGCGCACGGCGCGCGCTCGACCCTGCGTCTGGCGGACGGCTCGCGGGTCGATCTCAACGGGGACAGCGCCATCGACGTGCGGATCACCGGACGTCGCCGAACCGTCCGGCTCCTGAAGGGCGAAGCCTGGTTCGATGTCGCCGACGACAAGCGGCCGTTCAAGGTCGAGGCCGGCGGCCGCACGATCACCGACATCGGGACCTCGTTCGACGTTCGGGTGGTTGATCGCGCCGTTCATGTCGCCGTCAGCGAAGGCCGAGTGGCGGTCGCCGCCGGCAAGAAGACACCGACGGAAATCGGCGCTGGCCAGTTGCTGGTTTCCCAGCCCGATGGCGAGGTCCAGGTGCGTCGTCTCGACGTCGCGGCCTTGGGCGACTGGCGGTATGGCAGAGTGCAGTTCGCCGGCGCGCCCCTGCGGGAGGCGGTCGCGGAAATGAACCGCTACAGCGCCAGTCCGATCCGTGTCGGCGACCCATCCCTGGACGGCTTGAAGGTCAGCGGCGTTTTCTTCACCGACGGCGCCAGCGGTTTTCTCAAGGCCTTGACCACGCTCTACGGGGTCGAGGTGCGCGTGGGAGATCGGGGTGATCAGGTGCTCGTCGCCGGCCAAGGCGCGCCGACGAAGAAAATGTGACAATCGCGGTGAGGTGTTCGGACGGACGGGCGTCTACGGCGTGGGGCGAGAGGGCCCTCTTGTTGGCCGTTGGGGGCTTTGATGACCGCTTTGACGCTGAAGAGCTGGGCTATGTTTGGGTGCGCCGCCGCGGCGCTCTGCGCGGGGCCGGCCGCGGCCCAGGCTCCCGCGAGACTCGAATTCAATATCGCGCCGGCCAGCCTGGACGCGGCCCTCCGCCAGTTCGCGATCCAGAGCGGCCGCGAAGTGATTTTCAACCCGGACCTCGTCACGGGGCGCCGGACGAGCGGCGTTCAGGGCGCCTTGTCACCGGACGACGGGCTTCGTCGTCTACTGGCCGGATCGGGTCTTTCCTATCAGAGCACCGGTCCCAGGACCTTCGTCGTCCAGAAGGCCGGCGCGCCTCCGACGGCCGTGGCGCTTCGCCAGCCGATCGCCGTCCAGGAAACTACGGTCGCTGCCCGCGCCGAGCCGGCGGCCCCGCCCGAGGAGCCGGCGATCGTCAACGAGGTCGTGGTCATCGGCAGCCGCATCGCCGGCGCCAAGGTCACGGGCAACTTGCCCGTTTCGGTTCTCGACGCCGATCAGTTGCGCGCGCAGGGAGTCGTTAGCGCTGGCGAGTTGATCGCGAGTCTGCCTCAGGGCGGCGCTCAAGCCTTCAACAGCGGCGTCCAGGGGCCAAACAACGCCCGTGGCGATGTCTCCTCGGCCAACCTGCGCGGTTTGGGCTCGGGCAACACCCTGGTGCTGCTCGACGGACGCCGGATGACGCCGCACCCGACCTCTCAGCAGGAAGGCGGCACGGTTCCTGTCCAGATCGTCAACCTGAACGCCATTCCCACCTCGGCGCTTCGTCGCGTCGAGGTTCTGCGCGATGGAGCCAGCGCCCTCTATGGTTCTGACGCGACAGCGGGTGTTCTCAACTTCGTCATCGATCGACGCTTCACCGGCGCGGAGGTGTCCGCGCGCTTGGGCGGCGTCGAGCGCGGCAGCCTGCGCGAGAACGACATCAACATGAAGTGGGGCGCGGCCTTCAATGGCGGCGCGACGCACGTGGCGCTGTTCGGCGAGGTCTATCACAACACGGACATGCCTGGCTCGGATCGCGACTACGCCGCGACCGATGATCTGAGCGGCCGGGTCTCGTCGACCTACGCCTCGCTGTTCAATCGCACGGTTTCGCAATCGCCTTGGATGACGGGGCGGGTGACCACGCCCGTGACGGGCTTGGGCGCCAACTTCACCACCTTCTTCATGCAGCCCTGTTCGTTCACCGGGTCGCGCGCGGAGACCGCCACCTCGGGCGTCTGCGTCAACGGCGGGTCCTCGACCCTGCCGTCCAGCCTTCGGTCCGACGAGGGCGCGCTGCGCACCATGGTTCCGCGCACGACGCGCGGCAGCGTGATGGCGACGGTGGACCATGACTTCGCCGGCGGCGTGTCCGCCTTCGGCGATCTGCTCTACTACAAGGCCAGCGCCTGGGCCGGTCGCGGCGGGTCCACCACGCTGACCGACGCGCCCTTGGTCGTGTCGCGCAACAATCCCTACAACCCCTTCGGCAGCGGCCCGGGGCGGCTGGCCAGCTATACCGGTCCGGCCCAGGACGTGACCATCGTTGGCTACGATGTGCTCGACGTCGGGATGCGCAACTTCGATGTCGACAACACGCAGATCCGCGCCGTCGCCGGCCTGCGCGGCCGGATCGGCGACTGGCGCTGGGACACCTCGGCGGTCTATTCGCGCGCCAAGACCGTCGACACCGAGCACAATCGGGTCAGCAACACCGCCCTGCAGGCGGCCCTGAGCAGCAGCGATCTGGCCACGGCCTATAACCCGTTCAATGGCGGCGATCCGGCCAATCTGCGCGTCGGCGATTCCACGCTCAACTCGGCCGCCGTGCTTGACCGCCTGCGTATCGACGTCACGCGCGACAGCCGCACTTCGCTGGCGATGTGGAGCGCGGGCCTGTCCAACCCATCGGTGCTGAGCATCGCCGGTCGGGACATCGGCCTGGCCTCGGGCGTGGAAGTGCGTCGGGAGACCTATGACGACTATCGTGACCCCCGCATCAACGGAACGATCAGCTATGTGACGTCGACCGGCGCCAGGACGAGCGATGTCATGGGCAACAGCCAGACGCTCGACACCCACGGCAAGCGCAACGTCTATTCGGCCTATGCCGAGTTGCAGAGCGCGATTATCCGCCCTGAGGACGGCGTCCCGTTGGTTCAGAGCTTCGATGTGCAGCTTGCCGCCCGTTACGAGCGCTATTCCGACACCAAGGACGAGGTGCTGAAGCCCAAGATCGCCGCGAGCTGGGGCGTGACCGACTGGCTGAAGTTCCGCGCGTCCTACTCGGAGGCGTTCCGCGCGCCCAACCTCGAGCAGATCAACGCCGCGGCGGCCAACCGCGTCCAGCAGAACCAACTCGACCTCTATGCCTGCGGCCTGGCCCAGGGCGCGACCTCGGTGGCCGCCATCAATCGCAGCAATTGCGCGGCCTACCGCTATGACGTCAGCGAGACCCGCTCTGGCAATGACCGTCTCAAGGCCGAGGACAGCAAGTCCGCCAGCGCGGGCGTGGTCCTGACGCCCGTTCGCAGCCTGACCCTGACGGTCGATTGGTGGCGGATCAGGCAGACGGGCTTGGTCGGCGTGTTCTCGACGCAAGACCAGATCTATCTCGACGCCATCCGCCGGCTCGGGAGCGGGACGGGCAATCCCCTCGTCACGCGTGACGCCTCGGGCAAGGTGACCGGCGTTCGGGCCATCTTCGAGAACCTCAACGCGCGCGAGGTCGAGGCGACCGACATCGGTCTTGCCTATCGGATCCCCACCGATCGCTACGGGGACTTCCGCCTCAACGCCGACGTTTCGATCTTCGGGCGCTTCTACCAGTCGCCGTCGGAAAGCGCCGCGGCCTTGCTCGCCGCGGGCCTGTCGACGACCTCGGGCGGTTCGCAGATCGGCCTCAACGGCAACCCGCGCTCGCGGGCCACGGCGAGCGTGGTCTGGGTCAAGGACGGCTGGCAGGTCACCGGCAGCGGAACTTATATCGATGGCATCTACGACACCTCGGCGCTGAACTTCCCGGTCTCGTCGTGGACGACGTTCAACACCGCCGTGCGCAAGAGCTTCGACAAGGGCCCGCTTTCGGGCGGTTCGATCCGGGTCGGCGTCAACAATATCGCCGACAAGGACCCGCCGCTGGCCAACCAGCTGTTCGGCTATTTCACCAGCCTCTACAGCGCCCGGGGGCGGTTCTGGTACCTGGAAATGACCAAGTCCTTCTGACCGTGCCCGCGCCTGTCAGGCCGGTCCCGCGTCCTTCCACTCGATCATGAGGCACTTGTGTTCAAACGTCTGATGCTGGCGGCCAAGCTGGCCTTTCTGGGCTTGGTCGCGATCGGGGCGGGTACGGCCCAGGCGCAGGGTTCGGCCGCCGCGGTCGCGCCCGGGGCGGCCAGCTACATCATCGAGTACGACGCGATCCATCACCCGATGATCGCCGCCCGGGGGATGGTGGTCAGTCAGAACGCCATCGCCTCCGAAGTCGGTCGCGCCGTCCTGGCCAAGGGGGGTAACGCCGTTGACGCGGCGGTCGCCACCGGTCTGGCGCTGGCCGTCACTCTGCCGCGCGCGGGTAATCTGGGCGGCGGCGGGTTCATGCTCGTCTATCTGGCCGAAACCCGTCAGACGCTCGCGATCGAGTACTATGGCGCCGCGCCCCGGGGGATCACCCCGACCTTGTTGACGGGGCCGGATGGCAAGCTCGACCCGGACAAGCGCTACTCCTATCGCGGGGTCGCCGTGCCCGGTACGCCGGCGGGCTTCTATTTCGCCCAGCGCAAGTACGGCAAGTTGTCCTGGCGCGCCGTCATTCAGCCGGCCATCGATCTGGCCCGACGCGGCGTGTTCGTTTCCGACGACATGGCCTACGCCTTCCGGATCAAGGCTCCGGAACTGGTTCGCGACCCGGTCGCCGCGCGCACGGTCTACCATCGGGGACGACCCTATCAACGTGGCGAGCGCCTGGTGCAGCGGGACCTGGCCTGGTCGCTCGAGCAGTTGCGCGACCACGGCGCGGACGCGCTCTATCGCGGCGAGATCGGCAAGCGCATCGTGGCGGCCTCGACCGCCAATGGCGGGATCCTCACCGCTCAGGATCTGGCCGACTACAGGATCAAGGCGCAAGAGCCGCTCTGGACCACCTATCGCGGGGTGAAGATCGCCCTGATGCCGCCACCGGCGGCGGGCGTGCTGCTTGGCGAGCTGCTCAATCTGATCGAGACCTTCCCCATGAGGGACCTGGGGCAGAACTCCTCGGACAGTCTCCATGTCCTGGCCGAATCCAGCAAGCTGATGTTCGCGGATCGCCGCCGCTACATGGGCGGCTATCCCGACTATGTCGTGCCCAGCAAGGGGCTGCTGTCCAAGGCCTACGCCAAGGATCGGGCCGCCGCGATCAGGATGGAAGCGAGCCTGCCCGCCGTCAGCCTCACGCCGGGTGACCCGGTCGGGTTCGCCAGTCGGGACACCACGCACTTTTCAGTTGTCGACCGCTGCGGAAACGCGGTCAGCAACACCTTCACGCTCGGTTCGGATTTTGGCGCGCACGTGATGGCGCCGGGCACGGGCTTTTTCCTCAATGACGCCGTCGCCAATTTCTCCTGGGACGCGGCCCAGGCCGCGGCCGAACCCGCGAACGCTCCCGCGCCGGGTAAGCGCGTGATCTCCACCATCAGTCCGGTCATCGCCTTCAAGGACGACAAACCCTGGATCCTGTCGGGGAGTCCGGGCGGGACGCGCATCATGCCCACCGTCGCCCAGGTCCTGGTCAACGTGATCGACCACGGCCTGAATATCGGCGAGGCGACCGAGCGACCTAGGCTGTTTCAGGACGATAAAGGCGCCTTGGAGCTCGAACCGGGATTTCCGCGAGACATCGCTCGTCTGCTCGCAGCGCGGGGTCATCGCGTCACTGAAGGGCTGACCATGGGCAGCGCCCAGTCGATCCTCATCGAGGAGGGCTTGCTCCATGGCGGCGTCGACACGCGGCGTCCCGACGCGGCGGCTATCGGCTTGGAGCCTTGAGTCTGGCAGACCTGCACGCCTGCGACGTCGCCTCGCCAACGCCAAGATCGACAGGCGCCTTTGGAGGCGGGCGGTGGTGCGGACAAGAGCAGCGGGGAGTTCGATATCCGGGCCGCGACGGGAGATCCCTATCTCGCCAAGTCCTGCCTCGCTCCGCCAACGATCCGCAGAGATAGCCCCCAGAGACGCGACGTCCCTCGCGCCGACGCTGTGAATCCGAAGCTTTCGCCGATGAAGCCGGCTTCCTGAAGATAGCGCCGATCTAGGAGATTGGTGACAAAGACGCTCGCGCTCCAGCTGGCGGCGCGTGGCTGGTAGTTCACCCGCAGATCCAGCAGGTCGTAGGCGCCTTGCACCTCGTCCTGCACGAGATCGCGCAATAGTCCGCGGGAGAGTTCGGGGCGATCGTTGTCGTCGGAGAAGAAGACCTTCGATTGCCAGCTCCAGGTCGGCAGGACCGTGATCGCGCCGCTGGGCGTGGCGTATATCAGTTCCAGGTTGAGCGAGACCTTGTGATCGGGGGCAAGGCGAAATTGATTGCCCGCGAAGGCGCCGCTGCGCAGCCTTGAATGGTTGTAGCCGTAGGTCGCGAACAGCCGGACCGAGCGCGACAGCTCAAACCGCGCCTCGGCCTCCAGACCGGTCGCGTCGGCTCGACCGGCGTTCAGCGTCTGCAACTGACCATCGACAAGCTTGGTGGTCTGGAAGTTGACATAGCGATAGGCGTAAGCGGCAAGGTTCAGATCCACGCGTTGGTCGAAACCGACGCCGCGGGTTCCGATCTCCAGGGAGTCGATCGTCTCGGCGGGCACGATTCCGAACCGCGCCGGGCCCTCGGCCACCAGAGGCGGTCCGGCCACCAGGACGCTGGGCCGTCGCCCCCGGGCGTAGGAGCCGTAGGCGCTGAACGTCGGCGATGGCGTATAGCGCGCCACCAGTCGCCCGCTCCAGCCCTCGTCGGACAGCGTGTTCGACACCTTGTCTCCATTTCCGGGCGTCGGTTGGAACACCAAGGCGTAGTTGGGCCAGGCGCGGGGAGCCTCGGCGCTGGCGCCCGCGCCTGGCGCGCCGAGCGCGGCGAGCAGGGCGGTCCTCTGCGCCAGGGGAAGTCCAAAGGCCTGGACGGCTCCGGCCAGCACCGACGGGCCGCCGGGCAGGGCGGTGGCGACGGCGCTGGCCTTGGCGTCGTGGCTGTAGCGCAGGCCGGCCGAAAGCGCCCAGGTCGGGCTTGGCGCGAAGGTGAGGTCGCCGAAGAGATCGACGGCGGTGGTCCGCGCGAAGTTCTGGTTGCGCTCGACATAGGCCGGCTTGAGGTTGCCGGCCGCGCCCAGGGCCAGATCGCCCGGCAGGTCGAAGCCGCGCCGCGCGGCCAGTTGGCGCAGCTGCGCGGCGACGAAGTCCGGCTGGGTCAGCGTATCGAGGCCTTGGGGGACGGGTGTGTTCAGGCCGCCGACCATGCGCGCCAACAACAGGCGTTCGTCGATCGTGAAATAGGCCCGCTGGGTGCCGCTTTCGTGGAACAGGCTGACGCCCGCGAAACCCCGCCAACGCTCGCCGGCGTCATAGGCCAGGCGCAGGTCGGCGTTGTACTGCACGCCCCGGGTCTGCTCGAAGACGCTGATCACCGGCAGGGACAGGCCATCGCCGTCCTGGCGCTCGTCGGCGTAGAAACGGCGATAGCCCAGGGACGCGCTCAGGTTCAGACCCGGGCTCAGCCGCCGCGCGGCCAGGACCGCGACCGAACCCAGCGTACGGTCCAGGCCGAGCGCCGCGGGCCGGCCGTTCTCGTCGATGGCGCTCAAGGCGGGCGGGGTGTGGCGGTCAAGATCGCCCAGAGCCGCGCCCGTGACCGGGTCGGTGGGCGCGAAGGTGAAGGATTTGAGCGGCCGGCCGGTGGGACGGTCCCGCTGGTAGTTGACGATCAGGTCAAGCCGTTCGCCGTCGCCGGGACGCCAGGCCAGTGAGACGCGGGCGGCGTCGGTGGCGACCGAATCCAGGCGGTCGCCACCGGCCAGGTTGGGCGTCAGGCCGTCTCGCCCCCGCCAGCGGGCGGCGACACGCACCGCCAGGTCCTGGCCGACCGGCTGGTTGATCATGGCTTCCAGCAGGCCCTGACCATGGTCGCCGACCTCGCCATGAAGGCTCCAGGCCTTGGCGCGCGGATCGGCCTTGTGCTGGATGACGTCGAGCGCCCCCGCCATCGCCCCGCGGCCGTAGAGCGTGGGCTGAGGGCCCTTGGCGATGTCGATGCGGTCAAGATCGAAGAGCTCGAAATAGGCGCCGCGCTCCTTGGACGCCGGCATACCGTCCTGCAGCACCGCCATTCTCGGCTCGCGGCTGGCGTCCCCCGAGGCCTGGGTGACGCCGCGCATCGAGAAGGCCGCCGCGGCCGGGGAGAGGTTGACGACATTGAGGCCCGGCGTCAGCCGCCCGACCTGATCCATGCCAACCACGCCCAATTGCTCCAGGCGCGCGCCGCTCAGCGTGGTCAGGGCGACGGGCGGCAGGATGCGGGGCGCGGTGACCGTCACGCCCTCCATCTCGGCGATGGCGACGGCTTGGGGCGCGCTGGGCCTGGGCCTTGGGGCCGGCGGCGGCCGGTCGGGCAGGATCATCAGGACGCCGCGCCCGGTGCGCTCCGCATGCAGGCCCGATCCGGTCAGCATGCGGGCCAGAGCCTGGGTGGCGGTGTACTGACCGCGCACTGGGCGCGAGACGCGGCCGACCAGCAGGTCGCGCGAGACGATGACCTGGGCGCCGGTCGCCAGGTTGAACGCCAACAGCGCCTTGCCCAGCGGCGCGGCCTCCAGATCGAACGCGCGGCGCGGTTCGGCGGCGCTGGCCAGGCTCGGCGCCGCCGCCAGGAGCGCCGTCGCGCAGATCCCGTGGGCCGTGACGCGCAAGAACCTCATGCGCCAAGCGCTCCTCGCGGCGACAGTTAACCCCCGGCGGGGCGTTGAACTAGCGCGGTGCGCCCGTCGGCGCCGCGCCGCGCCGCGATCGGGAGATAGGCGGTGATCGCCTCGACGAAGGCGGCGTTGTCGCCGGTCTTGAACACCCCGGTCACCCGCAGGCGGGCCAGGGTTTCGTCGCCCACGCGAAGATTGGCGCCATAACGATTGACCCGTTCGACGGCCTCGGCGAGCGGCGTATCATCGAAGATCAATCGCCCGTTCCTCCAGGCCGCGGCCGAACGCACATCGGCCGTCTGGCGCAGGGGCGGGGTTCCGGGGCGCAGCACGGCTTGCTCTCCCGGCGTCAGAGCCAGGGTCGGGCCCTCGCCCCGGACCGGATGGATGATGACCCGTCCCTCCAACAGGCTGACGACGGAGCGCTCGCTCAGCCGATCGATGTTGAACATCGTCCCGGTGGCCACCACGACCTGGTCGCCGACGGTGACCGAGAAGGGCCGCGCCTGGTCGTGCGCGACTTCGAAGCGGGCCTGGCCGCGGGTCAGTTCGAGGTCCCTGGCGCGACGGCCAAGCCGCACCGCGACCGCGCCGCCCCCCTCGATCGACAGCCGCGAGCCATCGGCCAGGGTGAACTCGGCCGGGGCGCCCGCGGGCGCGGTGTAGATCCGCGCGGGTGAGGGGCGGCTCAGCACCGCAAAGCCCACGAGGCCGGCGGCCAGGGCGCCCGCGCCGACCATCCAGGCGCGCCGCGAAGGGCGAGGGGGCGACCGTCGCGCGCCGCCAAGCGGGACCGCGCTGTCCTGGAGCTGTTGGCGCAAAGCCTGGAGCTCTGCGGCGTCGTCCTGATCATCGAACGCGGACATCGCCTCGATCACCTGGCCGTAGGCGTCCGCATGGCGCGCGTCCGCGGCCAGCCAGGCTTGCAACCCGGCTTCGTCGGCGTCGGTCCAATCGTCGGAGACTTGGCGCATCCACCAGGCGGCGGCCGCCTCGTGAACGTCTTCGAAAGGTGGAGTTGGAGCGGGGGAATGTGTCAAAGTCTACCTGAACCGCCGTGCCAGATGGGCCACGGCCCGAACAACATGTTTTTCCACGGCGCTGACCGAAATGCCCAGACGGGCGGCGATTTCGGTTTGGCGAAGGCGCTCGACCCGGAACAGGATGAAGATCTCCCGCGTGCGATCGGGCAGTTCGGCCAGGGCGTCGAGGGTCCTTCGAAGTTTCTCCTTACCCATCAGGACGCGGTCGGCCGGCAAATCCTCAGTGGCGAGTTGCAGGGGTTCGGCGGCGGTCTCGCCGTCGCCCGGCGGATAGAGGCTGACATGGCGGTCGGCCTGTCGGGTGATGCGCTTTCTCGCGCGGTCACGCAGCAGGTTGGAGGCGATGGTGAAGACAAAGCCGTCGGGGGTCTCTATCGCCTCGCCGTCGCCGGCCCGCAAGGCGCGCAGGAGCGCTTCCTGGGTCAGGTCCTCGGCCTCGGCGTGGTCGCCGGTGTGACGCAGAAAATAGGTCATCAGCGGCCGGCGATAGGCGTGGCTGATCTGCTCGGGCGGCGGCAGGCGAGGGCGCGCGTCGGCCCGATGGGCGTCGTCCTTCAAGGTCACGAGAAGCTTCCCGAACATGCGTCGCTGCGCGGGACGAAAGAACAGTCCGCGACCGGGCGCGCGTCTTCTTCCCACGGATTTGCGACAGTTTTTCTTTCCGGGCGACGTCCGAAAAAAGTGGTGAGGATCGCGAGAGGGGCCGCGTCCTAACCCCTTAGACGCCCTCCGCGACAGAGCGGGGGTCACCGTTCAAGGGGATCCAAGTTCCTATGCAATCTAGAATTTTCGCGCTCTTTGGCGCCGCGTCGACGCTCGCCTTGAGTCTGGCTCACGCCGGAGTCGCCAGCGCCCAGGCTGCGCCGCCGCCGCCGGCGACCGAGGCCGCCGTCTCGGTCGAAGAGATCGTGGTCACCGGCTCGCGCATCGCGCGCCAGGACTACACCGCCCAGAGCCCGATCGTCACGGTCGGCAAGGCTGTTCTCCAGGCCCAGGGGCCGACCTCGATCGAGAACACCCTCAACCAGCTGCCGCAGTTCGCCGCTACTTCCGGCTCGACCTCGGCCAGCCAGGCCGGCGGCGGGCGCGCCAACGCCAACCTTCGCGGCCTGGGCACGGCCCGCACCCTGGTGCTGCTGGACGGCCGCCGGCTGCAGCCGTCCGACCCGTTGGGCGCCATCGACCTCAACACCCTGGCGCCCAGCCTGATCGATTCGGTCGAGGTGATCACCGGCGGCGCCTCGGCGATCTACGGCTCCGACGCGATCGCCGGCGTCGTCAACTTCAAGCTCAAGCACAATTTCGAGGGCCTGGAGATCGACGCCCAATACGGCCAGACCGAGCGCAGCGATGGCGAGACGGCCGATCTGAGCGCCACGGTCGGCGGCGCCCTCGCCGACGACAAGGGTCACGCGATGCTGTCGGCGTCCTACATGGATCGCCAGCGGGTCAACCGAAATTCCCGCGCCTTCTTCAAGGACGGCGGCATCACCTCGGTGCTGCCCAGCGGCCTGATCTACGCCGACGCGGCCAACCTGCCGACCCAGGCGGCGATCAACGGCGTCTTCGCCAAATATGGCGTGACGACCAACGTGCCGCGCAACGCCACCTACAGCCAGAACCTCGACGGCACGCTGTTCACGATCTCCTCGCCGATCCTCAACTATCGTTTCCCCGCCGACGGCCCTTACACCATCACCAGCAACGGCCAGGTCGCCGTGCCGCTGGGCGAGGCCGCGCCCCTGCAGCAGCCGCTCAAGCGCCAGACCCTGTTTGGCCAGGTCAATTACCAGCTCAGCGACGCCGTCGAGGCCTACGGCCAGTTCAACTACGCCCACTATGTCTCCAACCAGAGCGGCTACGGCCGCAACCAGGCGATCACCCGCGACGTCTATCTGCCGGTCACCAACCCCTTCCTGCCCGCCGACCTCAAGGCGATCGCCGCCTCGCGGCCCAACCCGACCGCGCCGCTGTTGTTCTATTTCAACACCGGCCGCTACTCCCCCGACATCGCCCAGCAGACCTATAATGTTGGGCAGGCCCTAGGCGGCCTGAAGGGCCGGTTCGACGCGATCGATGGGACCTGGGACGTGTTCGCCTCCTATGGCCGCACCGAGCAGAACGCCTTGTTGGGCGGCTATATCGACCGGGCTTCGTTCTTGTCGCTGGTCAACGCGGTCGATGGCGGCAAGAGCCTTTGCGAGGGCGGCCTGGACCCCCTGGCCCTGACAGCGCCCTCGAAATCGTGCCTGACCTATCTCCTGCGCGAGATGCACGAGACCACGACGCTGCGGCAGACCAACGCCGAGGCCAACGTCCAGGGTCGGGTGCTGGCCCTGCCGGCCGGCGACCTGCGGTTCGCCGCGGGGCTCAGCTACCGCAAGAACAGCTACGCTTATTCGCCGGACGCCGCGCGCCTCACCGGTACGGTCCTGACCACGGGTCTGAGCAGGTCGACGGAAGGGGAGACCAATTCGAAGGAGGCCTTCCTCGAACTGGCTGTCCCGCTGCTGAAGGACCTGCCCTTCATCCGCAAGCTCGACCTGGATCTGGCCTATCGCTACTCCGACTACGACACGGTCGGCGGCGTTCATACCTACAAGGCCAGCGGCGCCTGGGAGATCAACGACGCGGTCAGCCTGCGCGGTGGCTATCAGCACGCCATCCGCGCGCCTTCGGTGGGCGAGCTGTTCCGCCCCTCCGAGCAGAGCGCGACCACCGTCGGGCGGATTTCCGCCGGCCTGGGCGATCCCTGCGACATCGCCAGCGCCTATCGCACAGGCCCCAACGCCGTCCAGGTGCGCGCCCTGTGCATCGCCAACGGCATTCCGCTCAGCGTCATCGACGCCCACAAGTTCGCCGGCACCTCGGTGCAGTCGGACGTCGCGGGCAATCCCGACCTGAAGGAAGAGTCTTCCGACACCTATACGGCGGGCCTGGTCTGGCGCTCGACCTTCCAGCAGCCCCTGCTGCGCCGGCTTTCGGCCTCGGTCGACTATTACGACATCAAGCTGACCGACGCGATCGGCCTGATCACCGGCGACGTGATCGCCCAACGCTGCTTTAACGGTCAGGGTAACGCCAACCCGACCTACGATCCGGCCAACTACTACTGCAAGCTGATCCATCGCGGCTCTTCGGGCGGCTTCTCCAGCATCACCACGCCGCTGCTCAACCTGGCCGGCTACCGGACCTCGGGCGTCGACTTGCAGGTCGACTGGGGCGCGGATCTGGCGGCGTTCGGCGCTTCCGAGCGGGCAGGTTCGGTCAGCCTCAATGTGCTGATCTCCCATATGGACAAGTACGAGATCCAGACCCTGGCCGGCGCGGCCTACGTCAACTACGCCGGCACGATCGGCAACGCCCAGATCAGCGCCGACGCCATCTCGCACCCCAAGTGGAAGGCCATCACCAGCCTGGGCTACCATGTGGGGCCCATCGACCTGAGCCTGCGCTGGCGCTGGGTCGAGGCCATGGGCAACGCCGCCAATGTCGGCTCGGCCACCGCCACCGCAAGGGGCGTCAAGGCGATGGACTATTTCGACCTGACGGGACGCTACCAGGTCAACTCCACCGTCGAGCTGCGGGCGGGGGCGCTCAATCTGGCCGACCGCCAGCCCCCGGCCTGGACCGGCGAGAGCGCCACCGACACCGCCCTCTACGACATGCTGGGCCGCCGCTACTTCCTGGGCGTCAACTTCAAGTTCTGACGCCGCCCGCCTTTCTCCGCGCGGGTCGTCAGGCCCGTGCGCCCTCCAAAGAGAGCTCAAGATGACCAAGATCCTGCTTCGGGCGCTGCTGGCCAGCGCCGCCCTGCTGGCCGCCTCGTCGGCGTCCGCCGCCGCCGGCCCGACCTCCGCCGACATGCTCACCGCCGCCAAGGGCCGCCTGCCGCAATTGCTGGCCTGCCTGCGTGAGGAGAAGGTGGCCCTGGTCGGCGCCCATCGCGGCGGCCCCTTGCCGGAGTTCCCCGAGAATGTCGTCGCCACGATGCAGCGCACGACCTCCCTGGTTCCGGCCTTCATCGAGACCGACGTTCAGCAGACCTCGGACGGCGTGCTGTTCCAGAACCACGATGACGTCCTGGATCGCAACACCACCGGCAAGGGCAGGATCCGCGACCAGACCTGGGCCGAGATCTCCAAGCTTAAGGTCCGCGACACCACGGCCTATCCGACCGGCTACGCCCCGCAACTGCTATCGGAAATCCTGGGATGGGCCGACGGTAAGGCGCTGGTGTTGCTGGACGTGAAGCCGCAGACCGACCCCGATCTGCTGATGGCCGAGGTCGACAAGGCCAAGGCCGGCGACCGGGTGTTCTTCCTGGCCTACACGGTCGCCCAGGCCCTGGGGCAGCGCCAGCGCCGTCCCGACGCCGTCATCGCCCTGCCGGTGTTCGATCGCGACATGCTGGCCAAGGCCAAGGCGGCCGGTCTGGTCAACGACCACCTCGTGGCCATGGTGCGTCCCGACAAGGTGGACGCGGCCTTCATTCCCGAGCTGGAGGCGATGGGCGTGACGGTGATGTCGGGAACCTATGGCGGCCCCGAGACGCCGGACGCTGTCTATCGCACGCCCGCCGACGCTGGGACCTTCCAGGCCCTGGCCAAGGCCGGCCCGCGGATGATCGTCTCCAATCGTCCCGTCGAAGCCGCGACGGCCCTGCTGGCCGATCCGACCTATGCCCGCAAGCTCAAGGCCTGCGGCGTCGGTCACTAGGAAGAGGCAAGGGGCCGGCTTTCGCCGGCCCCTTGAGCACGATCATGGCCGAAAACGGGTCAAATAGGCCATCGTGGGCGCCGCGTTGCGCCCGCTAGAAGCCCGCCCGTAGAGGCGGCGCCCGGTAGTCCCCAGTGAGCAATTCTGGTCGCGGCAGGTAGGCGCGAAGGCTGACCATGTAAGGGCCTTGAGCGGGCGCGGGCAGCCAGTTGTCGTCCCGCGCCCCGCCCGGCGGCTGGCGCGAGATCCAGATATCCAGCGAACCGTCCGAACCATGCCTAAGCCCCCGGGTGCGATCGCCAATGGCATAGCGATCGATGGCGTTGGGCGTCAGGAAGAACTGGCCGTCGGACGTGGCCGCGTACATGGTCAGAGACCAGAAGCCGTCGACTGGCAGGGCGCGGCCGACGGGGAAGGTTAGCCGATAGCGGTCGCCGTGCAGGAGTCCCGTGCCGCTGTCGCCAACCGGCCGGGTATAGACGGCCTCGGCCAAGGGGAGACCAAAGAGCCCGGTCAAGGCTATCTGACCCCTGAAGACATAGTCCTGGCCAAAGTCGCCGAGATTGGCCCGTGGATAAACCCAGCCTTGGGCGGCGTAGAGTCCGCCCCGCGGGTCGGCGGCGATTTGCTTGGCTTTTTCGATCCCTTGGGCGATCTCTTGTTCCTGCGCCGGGGTGAAGGCGGGCGGCGCAAAGCCCCGCGCGGTGAGGCCCAAGGCGTGGACCGCATGGAAGAAAGCCGCGTCCGTCGCGGGTGGCGGGTTTTCGCGCAGGAGTTCTCCGACGCTCGTGAAATAAGCGCGCCAAGGCGCCGTGCGCGCGACTGGAACCACGAAATCGCCCGGCGCCCGCTCAGGACCCGAGGCGGCGATGGCCGCCTGGACCGCGCGCGCCGCGGCAAGGTCAGCGGGGCCGTCGACCAGGGTGCGGCCAAGGACAAACACGAAGTCGCTCGGGGCGCGGATGGCTCCCGACGGCGCGGGCCCTGTGGGGCCGGCGACGATGAAGCGGCCGCCGTCGGGACCCGTGGTGCGGGTTCCCAGTATGGCGAAGTTGTTCGTCCAAAGGTCCATCAAGGCCACGGACAGATAGCGCGTTCCGCTTGCCGGCAGGGTCAGCTCGACGGGGCCCTGGCGCAGATCGAGGAAGCCACGGCTGTAGAGGGTGTCGTTGTTGGGCGAGGTGACCTTCTGGTTCGCGGGAGTCACCAGATCTGTCTGGTGATAGAGCCGATTGAAGGTTCCAAGCTTGGCGGTGCGACTTCGGACGACGGCCGTCTCGATCAACGGCAGGCCGTAAAGCCAGGCGAGCTTGGCCGCCTCGACCAGGGGCAGCGGCTCGCCGCCCGCCGCCCGCGCGCCGAAGCCTGTCGATAGCGTCATGGCTCCGGCCAAGAAATCGCGTCGCAGGATCATCGTCTTGTCCTATCTCTTGAGTGGTCCGTAGCGCCCATGGCCGAACCGTAGATCACCGACAGCGCGCTTGGCAATTGTCTGACGTTCCGTTTTGTCTCGTTCTGATTTACTGTAACGTCAAGCTAGGGAGGATTGATGGACGAGGCGAGGCCCGGCGCGGCGCGAGTGCGGCGCAAGACTGATCAGACGCTGGACACGCGCCTGTCTGAGACGCTCATCCGCGAGATTATCGACAATCGGTATCCTCCTGGGGCTTGGTTGCGCGAGCAGGAGGTTTCGGCGCGGCACGGCGTCAGTCGCGCTTCCGTGCGTGAGGCGCTGCGCAGCGTGGCGCGGGCTGGCTTCGTGGAGATGCAGCCCTGGCGCGGGGCCCAGGTCGTTGCGGTTGGGGGCGAAGAGCTGCTCGACATCTTCAGTCTGCTTGAGGAGATGTACGCCCAGTGCGCTCGGCTCTCGGCCGAGCGCTTCCCGGAGAGGCTGATTTCGCGACTTGATGGGCTGATGGAGGCGATCGAGGCGGCGGTTGCTCGCGACGCCGATCGCTCTGAGCTCTACGCCCTGTCGTTTGGCCTGGGGCAGCTGATTGGCCGTCATTCCGGTAGCAAGCTGGCTTATCGGATGCTGACCCAGGTCGGCAATTTGGCGCTGTGGCAGCAGAGGTTGCTAAAGCCCGGGACCTCGCAATCCGAGCAGCAGTCGCTTTCCGCTCACCGGATCCTGGTTTCGGCCGTCAAGGATCATCATCCGGAGATCGCGGCCGCGGCTGCGCGAATGATTGTGATGATCACAAGGCGGTCCCTGGCCTTGGCGCTAGAGCGCGAGTGATCGTGGCTTAGCCTGGCGGTCCAAAAAATTGTTTGACAATTGACGCTTCTGGCTGGAGCTTTCCCGCAACGATAAAATTGCGGGGAGGCGAAGATGCTGCGTGCAACGGGACGAGGCGGGCTGATGACAGCCCTGGGGTTGGTGTTGGCGGCTGCTCCAGCGACGACATGGGCCAGTCAAGCCGACGTCCAGGCGCTCGACGAGATCGTCGTCACCGCCCGCAAGCGCACCGAAACCCTGGTCGAAGTGCCCGCGGCCATATCCGCGATCACGGCCCAGGAGAGGCGGAACCTCGTGCTCGACGGCATGAAGGACTATTTGCGCCAGGCGCCTAGCGCCACGCTGGTGACGTCGGGACCAGAGTACCTGCAGGACATCTCGATCCGGGGGCAGGGCAGCGGACGCTTGGGTTTCTCCGAGGCGGCCACCGGCCTCTACAAGGAGGGTCTCTACAATGCGGGCGGCGGCTTTGGCGGGCGCTCGCTAAGCCGTATGGACCTGCTGGACCTCGAGCGGCTCGAGGTGCTGCGCGGTCCTCAGGGAGCGCTCTATGGGCGGAATTCGGTCGGGGGCGCGGTCAATATCGTCGGCCACGCGCCTGAGCAGACGATCGGCGGAGAGGTCACGGTCCGTTACAGCCAGCCCCGGCGCGCCGCCGTCGAAGCGGTGCTCAATCTGCCAGTGGTCAAGGACAAGCTCGCCCTGCGTGTGGCCGGTCTCTACGACGACCAGGATGGCGGGTTCATTGAGAACACCACGACCGGTCACAAGATCGACTGGCAGACCTATAAGGGCGCGCGGGCCGGCCTGCGCTGGACGCCAGGATCGGCCACCACGGTTGACCTGACTTACGAACGCTACGAGAGCGACACCCCCGCCTTTTCGAGTCTGGGGCGGCGGCCGGTGCGGGTTGACGGCTCGGTGCTTGATGCTTCCCGTTGGACACGCTCCGACCTCGACCGCGAGGGGCGCGCCCGCATCACCGAGGACTCGGTCTATCTCACGGCCAGGCACGATTACGGATTCGCCGAGCTGACCGCCAAGGTGGGCTGGAAAGCCCGCGACGCGGGACGAGACAATGAGGACAACGACCACTTCGCCGGCCATTCGGGCATCGACGTCGCCCCGGGCGCGGCGGTGCTCACGCCCGACTACACTCTGGGCCAGTTCGAGGACTACAGCCGCTTCGTGGCGCAGGCCTATCTGAGCTCGAAGGGGGAGGGGCGTTTGACCTGGCTGGCGGGCGTCGAGTTCCTGAAGACCAGCGACGACGTGGTCATCGATCCTTATCTGTGCCCGGCCTATACGGGCGCCTCGCAGGCCAGCGCCGCCGGCTGCGCGGTGGGCCAGGTCGGGACTCTGACCGGAACCGCCGCCAGCGTTCGATCGGCCGCGCGCCTGGCGGTGAACCGCGACGCCTTCTCCGAAACCTTGAAGTCGCCCTCGCTGTTTGGCAGTCTCGAGTACAAGATCTCCGGCGCCACGACCCTGGGCGTGGAGGCGCGGCTTCAGCGCGACAAGAAGTCCTTCTGGTTTGAACGTTACGCCAAGGATCCGCTCGTCTATTTCGGCGGCGGAGCCACGCCTACGGGACTGATGGCGGCGATCACGGTCGATCCCGATGGCGCGGGCGGCCCGCTGCCAGCCAGCTCGGTTCAGTTCTGTCCGCCGACCGTGACTGGCCCGGCCTGCGCGGCAGGCAACGAGACCGTCCGCGTTGAGGCCGAACGCCGCTGGACCTTCGTCACCCCGACGGTGACCCTGCGCCATCGCTTCGACAACGGGGTCAATGTCTACGGCCGCTTCGCCACCGGCTATCGCCCGGGAGGCTTCAACAGCAATCTGCCGCCCACGACCGTGCGCTCACAGATCGCCCAGCAGCTGCTCTACGATCCAGAATACGCCTATTCCTATGAAGCCGGGGCCAAGGGGCGCTGGAAGGGCGTTCAGCTGTCGGCCGCGATCTATTACACCTGGACAAACAACGTGCAGGTGGTCAGCGCGCCAAGCTCGCTCTCTCGCGGCTTCATCCTGCAGAACGCCGGCGACGCCCATATCTCGGGCTACGAAATCGAGGCTCGCCGCCGATTCCTGTTGGGCGCGTCGGACCTGACGCTGGCGGCCAGTCTCAGCGGCCAGAGGGGCAAGTTCGAAGACGGAGCCAAGGCCAAGCTCGACCTCAACGGCGATGGTCTGCCCGATGACGCCGATCTGAGCGGCAACGAGATCCCGCGCCTGCGCGACTATCAGCTGGCTGTGAACGCCACCTACACCTTCCCTTTGGGCGGCGGCTGGCGCGGCTTCGCCTCGGCCGGGCTGCAGATGGCCGACGGCGGGTTCGAGAACCCCGACAACAGCCGCTCCTATCAGGGCTACGGCCTGATCGACGCGCGGATCGGGGTGCGCTCGGACCGTCTGAGGCTTTCGGTCTTCGGCCGCAATCTCGGCGACAAGACCTATCTGGCCAACATCGTCAGCGTGAACGAGTTCTACACCGATCCGCGCGTGGTCGGGGTCGAGCTTGGGTGGGAGTTCTGACCATGAGCCAGAGGCGATGGGCCGGAGCGGTCGCGGCGGGTCTCGCCCTCCTTGCCAGCTCGCAGGAACCCGCCGTCGCGAGCCCCGCGCCGGTCGTCGCGCCCGCCAAGGCCACCATCGTCTACGGCGAATGGACCGATCCCGCGCGCGGCGGCCGCGAGGTTCCCTATAAGCTCTACGCGCCGACAGGGGCGGGACCCTTCGGCCTGATTGTCCATTCCCACGGCCTGGGCGGCTCCCGGGAGGGCTCGACCTACATCCTGCAGGCGGTCGCCGAGGCGGGCTTCGTGGTGGCGGCCTTGCAGCATCCCGGCTCGGACGCTTCGATCCTGGCCGGCGCGCGGCCTGGAGAGGAGGCCAGCCTGCTGGGCAAGCTCTCTCCTGACGCGGCGACCAATCGTTTCGCCGATATTCCGTTCGCCCTTGATGAACTGACGAAAATGAACGCGCCGGGAGGCGAACTCGCCGGCAAGCTGGATCTTTCGCGGGTCGGCATGAGCGGCCATTCGTTCGGCGCGCTGGCCACCCTGGTTGCGGTCGGTCAACGCCTGCCGGGGGCTCCGCCAGACGCTTTCCGGGAGCCGAGGATCAAGGCGGCTGTCGTCTACAGTCCGAACAAGGCCAGGCAGGGTGGCTCCGACACCGCCTTCAGCTCGATCCGCACGCCGATGCTGCACTTCACCGGCACGCAGGATCGAACGCCACTGGATCTGGAAAAGACCCCGTGGGAGCGCACGATCCCGTTCCAGAAGATTACCGGCGCCGACCAGTTCCTGATCGTTCTGCGCGACGGCGACCACGGCGCCTTTGCGGGGCGGCGGCGGATGATGGGCGTCGCCAAGCCCACTGACGCGGCCCAGATGGCCGTCATCGTCGAGCAGACCCTGACCTTCTGGCGCGCCTATCTCAACGGCGACGTCCAGGCGGCCAAGGCGCTCTGCGACCTGCCCGCCACGCTCGCGTCTTCCGGCGAGGCCTATGTCAGGGCCAAGGCCTGCGGCGCGCCCACGCCCATCAGACCCGCGGAGGCCCCATGAAGCGCTGGATCGTTGCGCTCGCCGCCTGCTTCGTGGGCCTCGCCACCACCGGCTTCTCGCAGCCCGGCGTCAGACCGCGGCCCCCCAATGTCATCGTCATCCTCACCGACGACCTCGGCTATGGCGATCTTGGCGTCTATGGCGGCAAGGTCATCCCAACGCCCCATATCGACGCGCTGGCGGCCTCGGGCGTGCGGTTCACCGACGCCTATGCGACGGCCGCCGTCTGCGCGCCCTCGCGCGCGGGGCTGATCACCGGACGTCACCAGGCTCGCTATGGCTTCGAATTCAATCCCGTTGGGCGCGACGAGCAAGCCGGCGCGCCGGTCAGTGAAGCGAGTATCGCCCAGGTCATGAAATCGGCCGGCTACGCCACGGCCATGGTCGGCAAGTGGCATATCGGCCAGGCGGGCGGCTTCCATCCCCTGGACCGGGGGTTCGACAGCTTCTTCGGCTTCCTGGGCGGCGCGGCCAGCTATTTCAAGGATCCGGCGGAAAGCGGGCTTCAAGCCGACACCGGCGCCGACGGGGCCATGACGCGCGCGCGCTTTCCGGTCGTGCGGGGGCGTGAGGTGGTCGAGCAGGGCGGCTATCTGACCGACGTCTTCACCGACGAGGCCGTCGGCTTCATTCGGGCCCATCGTCGCCAGCCCTTCTTCCTCTACCTGGCCTACAACGCGCCTCACACCCCGCTCCAGGCTCCCAAGGCCTATACCGACCGCTTCGCCCACATCACCTCGCCCCATCAGCGGCTCTACGCGGCCATGGTCGCCTCGCTGGACGACAACGTCGGCCGGCTGCGCCAGGCCCTGGCCGAGGAGGGGCTGGAGCGGGACACGGTCATCTTCTTCCTGAGCGACAACGGCTGCCCCAACTATATTCGCGGCGCCTGCTCCAACGCGCCCCTGTCCGGCTACAAGGCCTTTCCTTGGGAAGGCGGCGTGCGGGTGCCGTTCATGGTCTCCGCCCCTGGGCGCATCGTGCCGGGTTTGGTGTCGAGCCGGCCGATTTCGACGCTGGATATCCTGCCCACCGCGGCGCGCCTTGCCGGCGTCAAGGCGCCCAGCGGCGTCGAGGGGCGTGACATCGCCTCGGCCCTGGCCCCGACCGCCGGGATCGTCGAGCGTCCGCTCTTCTGGCGAATGGGACCCAACCACGCCGTGCGCGAGGGGCGCTGGAAGCTTCTGGTCGTCAACAAGTCCGACACGGTCGATGACATGAGCAATGTCCTGGGCTCCCCAACCCCCGACGGCGTCAAGGCGACGGTCTCGCCGCTGGGCCAGTGGACGCTTCTCTTCGACGTCGTCCACGATCCTGGCGAAAAGCACGATCTGGCTAGCGCCCATCCCGAGGTGGTCGCCCGGCTGTCGCGCGACTTCGCGACTTGGGACAAGAATAATGTCGAGCCGATGTTCACCAGTCGCCGACAGTTCCGGTCCGAGGTCGACGGCCGCAAGGTGCAGCTGTTCAACTGATTTAAGGTGGGCCCGCGGAAAACAAGCCTGCGCTGAAGGAGACCAGCCATGACGCCGACGCGTCGATCCCTGCTCACGGCGCCCCTCGCCGGAACCCTGGCGGCCAGCCTTTCGGATGGCGCCGAGGCTTTTGCGTCCGCGGGGTCTCTGTCGGCGGCGGACTTGCTCGAGCGGTATGTGGCCTTTGGCGGTAAGGCCAGTGGCGGGCCAGGCGACATCGCCTGTGGGGATTGGATGACGGAATGGCTCGCCGCGCGCGGCTTCTCTGTCGAGCGCCTCGCCTTCGACGCGCCGTTCTTCGAGGTCGAGGACGCCTGGTTCCAGGTCGGCGAGACGAGGGTGAACGTCATTCCGCAGGCCATGGTGGTGCAGACCGGGCCTCGGGGTGTCGAAGGGCCGGTCCTGGTCCGCGAACCCGAGGATGCGGGCGCCCCGGCGCACGGCGCCATCGTCGTCATTCGGTTGCCCTATGGACGCTGGAGCAGCGCGGCCGCGCTGGCCGTGCGAGGGCCGGTCGAGGCGGCCCTGCGGGCCGGCGCCCTTGCTGTCGTTCTCGTGACCTACGGGCCCAGCGGCGAGGCTCTGGCGCTGAACGCCGATGGCCGCGCGCCGATGTTCGCCGCGCCCGTGGCCGTGCTCGCGCCCAAGGACGGGCCAGCCTTGATCAAGGCGGCGGGGTCCGGGGAGAAAGGCATGCTGCTGATCGCCGGCCAGGGCGGCCGTAGAGAGGCGTTCAATCTGATCGGGCGCAAGGACAGCGGCAAAGGCCGATGGCTGGTGGTCTCCACCCCGCGTTCGGGTTGGTTCACCTGCGCTGGTGAGCGGGGACCTGGCGTCGCCGTCTGGATGATGCTGGCTGACTGGGCCAGCCGCGCGAGCCTGCCCGTAAATCTTGCCTTCGTCTGCAACAGCGGTCACGAATATGAGAACCTCGGAGCCGAGCACCTTCTGCGTAAGGCCGCTCCGTCGCCAGACCAGACCCATCTGTGGCTTCATCTCGGAGCCAATGTCGCCGCCCGAGACTGGCATGAGTTCGGTGGACGACTGGCGCCGCTGCCCAGCGCCGATCCTCAGCGTTTCCTCCTCGCTAGCCCGGAACTCGTCGCGCCGTGCCGAGCGGCCTTCCAAGGCTTGCCGGGTTTAGAGGCGGTCTACCCGCTGGGAGCGGGCGCGGCTGGAGAGCTCGCCCATGTCGCCGCGGCCGGCTATCGGCGACTGGTCGGTGTCTTCGGCGCTCATCGCTTTCATCACGCCCAGAGCGACGATGGACGGTGCGTAGACGCCCACCTGGCGGATACGGCATTTCAGGCCGCGCGCCGCCTGCTGGACGATATGCCTCCGCACTAGGCTGATGAAGGTCGAGTTTCCGGATCTGCGCCAACGGCGGCAATTGGCTGGCCGGACATTAGGGCCAGTAAGCCCGGGCGACCGACAGTCGATGAGCTCTATCGGGAAATTCGAAGTAGGAGGTCCACGATCATGGGCTCAAGATCGTCGATCGCCCCTGCGCGCCGTGCGAGGTCGCCGTCGGCGGTCGCGCCGTGGCCGTAATAGCTTGCCGAGACGAAACCCTGGGCCAGGCCGCGGGCGTGGATGGCCAAGTCGCTGGCTCCGTCGCCGACCATCACCGTGGGTCCGCTCATAGCGCCGGTACGACGCCATCGCCGGACCAGGGTGGTCTTGTCGGCGGAAGTCAGCAGAGCCCAGTCGCCCACGCCCACGGCCTGTCTTCCGATCCAGCGCAGGCGGTTGGCGGCGACGGCCTCGGCAGGAAAGCCGCAGGCGGCCCCGATCGGTCCTAGCCAGTCGTGGAATGCGGCCGACGCAATGAACAGTCGGACACCCTGGCCGCGCAGCGACCGGAACAGGGGGCGGAACGGCGTGATCCGGTCCAGCGCTCCGGCGATATAGTCGTCGATCGCTTCTCGTTGGATCGACAACAGGGCCCCTAGCAGGATCAGCGGATCTTCCGGGCGGGCGGCGCCGGCCATGAACCGCTGCGAGCGGGCCTGCAGGGCCGCTATCCTGGCCTCCCCATCGTGGCGACGGCGAAGGCTGAGCTTGAGCACTTCCCGCAAGCTCTCCTCGGGAACCAGAGTCTGGTCGTAGTCGAAGATCACATTGCAGCCGCGGAGCGAGCGGCTCACGTCTCGCCACGCCTCAGCCGAGCGCGCAGCGCATGCTTGTCCCGTGGCCGCCAGTCGGTGGCGGCGGCGCCCAGGCGGTCGGCGATCGCCTGCTGGACGCGCTTGGCGAAAGCGGTCTTGGACTCGTCGCGCCCGCGCGCCAGCGGGGGCAGGTAGTCCAGCTTGAACGTCACGGTGGGCATGGCCAGCAGGCGCAGGAAGTTGGCCGGCTTGGAGGACAACAGCGGATCGGCGTTCAGGCCAAATGGCGTGGTCAGGCGCAGGGCCGTCGGTACGACTGGGAACCCGCGGGCCAGAAAACTCGGCTGGAACTGGAACAGGCCCTGCTGGTTGCCGATGGTCTCTTCCGGCGACACGTAGAGGCTGGTTCCGGAGGGATGCTTGCGCCAAGCCGCGATGTGGCGGGCCAGCGCCTTGCGGTCGGCGACACGCCACAGCTGGGCGCCTGAGCCGCGCGCCAGCGGCATGACGGTCGCTCGGCCCAGCGCGCCGCCGTCCTGGCCAATGGCGATACAGGCCTGGGGCTGTCCGCACACCGCCAGCAGGTCGAATACGCTGACATGGTTGAGGGCGACCACGCAGCCGTCTGTCAAACGGGCCACCTCCTCGCGGGGGAGGTTGCCGATGACGCGCACGCCCATCGCCTGGCGGATCAGAGGAAACAGCCGCGAGGCGACACTCGGCGGCGCCGCCATGGCCAGCGGCGCGGCCAGAATCGCGAGCGCCAGCCGGCTGGCCGCCAGGGCGATCCCGAGGGGCCAATACCATAGGGGCGGGCTTGCTCCGGCGCGCCACGTCTCCAGGTCGCACAGGCGACTTACTGGAACCTCGGGGGGCGGGCGCGTCATGCCAAGGTCACCGGGGGGCTGATAGCCGGGGGCGCGTCCTGTCCGGCGGCGCCGACCGCATGGGCGAAGATCCGCTGGCGGTTACGCTGCAGCCCCGACAGGAACATGGCGCGGGTGACGTCAATGCGCAGGTGGGGACCAAACGGCGTGTCGCAGACGACGCCATAGCTATCGTCGACGCCCAGATAATTGCGGTTCAGCCGGATCGCCATCGTGTGGTTCAAGTTGGTCAAGGTGTGAATTTGATCGAAGCCCAGCTTCAGGAAGCCGTACTCCAGGGCCAGATGCGCCGCCGCTATCGGCGCCCTTGAGCGCCACAGCTTGGGAAAAAAGCGCTGGCCGAAATTGATGCCGTATTCCTTTTGCGCGAAGCCCGAATAGCCCAGGAACGCGCCGGTCGCCTCGCGCCTGACCGCCCAGCGTGACCAGCCGCGCGCCTGAAGTTCCAGATTGAAGGTGTCGACCTCGCTGGCGGCCTGCTCGAACGATCGAGGCTTGCCATCCGAAATGAAGGCCATCACGCGCGGGTCCGACACCAGCCGGGCGTAGTCGTTCCGGGCGTCGTCGTTCCAGTCGCACAGGCAAACGCCGTCACGGCGGGTGTAGGTTTGGGACCCGGAAATGCTCATCGATCTTTGCCCTGAACGCTTGCTCAGGCGCGGAAGGAAAGGAGCTATGGGGGAAAGGAAAGTGAACGTCGGGCGCCTGGAGCTCAATGTGCGGCGGGGCGCAATTTCACCTGGCGATTTGTGCGTTCTAGCGCAGCTCGGCGATCCAGCGCCGCCAGTCGGCGGGCGAGCTGGCGTCGAGCATGGGCGCGCGAGCGGCCGCCAGGCTGCGGAACTCGCGTGGGGTCATGCCGTAGAGGCCGCGGAACGCCGATACGAAGCTGGACCGGTGGGTGAAGCCGTGGGCCTCTGATATGCTGGCGATCGTCTCGCACCGGGCCTCCGGCTCGGCCAGCCGCGCGCGCACGGCATGCAGCCGACGCTGCCGGACATAGCCGGAAAATCCGCCCAACTCCTTGAACAGGTAGTAGAGCTTGCGCTCGGATATGCCGAACCGGCTGGCGACGGCTTCGGCCGTAAGCGAGCGGTCTGTCAGCTGGGTTTGGAGGCAGTGGCAAATCTGTTCCAGCAGACACTGGTTGGCGCTCGTCGCCGAGGCGTCATCGATCTGGCCGTTGATCGTGGCCGCAGCCAGCTCCACGGTGGGACGCACCAGGCTGGCGGCCTGGCTGCGCGTCAGGGACGGGGCCAGTTCGATCAGCATCCGCAGGTGCCCGAGCAGCAGGGCGACGAGGGGCTCCTCTCGACGCAGCACGGTCAGATGGAGGGTGTCCGGGGCTGTGAGCAAGGGCGCCAGCAAACGCCTGGGAATGAAGAGGTTGAGGTTCTCGAAGTCGCTGGCCGCGGTGGCCAGCGGCTGGGCAAGGTCGATGATCAGCAAGTCCCCGGGCCTGGTCCAGGCGTCCGAGGCGCTGTCGCGCTGTCCACAGGCGCCCTCGACGTAGAATTGCAGCAGATAGTTCGAAAGCCCGTCGCGGGCGGTTCGATAGCGAGACCGGTCGAAGGCCTGGGCGGTCGACCGACTGCGTCCGAGCAGCAGCTGGTCTAGCGCGTAGCCGCCGGCCTGGCCTTGGAAGTGGTCTAAGTCGCCGCCGATCCGGACGTCGAACATCACGCTGAGGGCCTGGGCCCAGCCCACCGTGGCCTCCCGGATCGACATGCCGCGCGAGTCGAAAAACGAGCCTTGAACTTTCTCTTCTGGATTCTGTTGGCTCATGTCTCGCCTCAACGCGAAAAGCAGCGCTTTGTCCAGACCGGCGGCGCCGCCGCGCGCGGCGGCCAAGCGTGCTAGGGCAGGCGCACGCCCTATTTGATCTTGAGCAGGAAGCGCTTGTGGACGGCCTCGGTCACCTTCCACACGCCTCTGTGGTGAGCTTCGACCGCGAAGGCGTCCCCGGCCTTGACCACGACGGTCTCACCGCCGTCCGGAGTGATCTCGATCCGGCCTTCGAGCATCACGACATACTCATAGTAGGAGTATTCGGCGCGCAGGGTCCCGGGGGTGCAGCGGAACGTGCCCTCAACCAGCGAGCCGTCCTCGGATTGGTGCTCAAACCAGGTCCACATCGTCGGTTCGCCTTCCAGGACCGTCCATCCGGGCGAGATCGGCGTGATCGGATCCCCGATTTCGGGTGTCATGCGATGAATGCTCAAGGGGATCCTCCTTTTGATGGCTCAAAGGATAGCAAAAACTACTGTAATGACCAGGGGGAAACGTCAGGCTGGCCGTTCCGGGGAGCGATCGGCGCCACCTGGTCTCGCCGCGCCTGACCTCGGCGCCTCGGATTTCAGGTCCGAGGCCAAAGGCCCTGGCGCTGTCCGTGTCCCAAAGGCGCGGGATCTGGAATGGCCGCCAGAGTGGCCCTCATCAGCCGGATACGCTGGGCATGGGGAGACTCATCGCGCCGGTGAGCATGGCGAGCCAGGATGAAGCCACTCCTGCTCCTGCCATCCGCCTGATCGGCGCTGTCGCCAGCGCCCGCTCCCGACGCTAGCGCGCCTCCTTGATGCTATCCCGCGGGGAAGCGCAGGTCGGCGACCAGGCCTGGCCTGGGATGGCGGGCGCGCAGTTCGAGATCGATGTCCAGGCGTCGGGTGATCGAGCGCACGATGGCCAGGCCCAGGCCCGCGCCGGTCGACCCTTGGCCTACGGCCCCCCGGTTGAAGGGCGCGAACACGTTGCGCAGCGCGTCTTCGTCCAGTCCGGGGCCGCGGTCCCAGATCACGACCCTGGGTCCGTCTCCGTCCATCCTGGCGACGATACGCACCTTGCCCCCGCCATAGGCGCAGGCGTTGAAGACCAGATTGCGCAGAACCTCGCCGATCAGCACCGCGTTGCCGCGCGCGAGTCCGAGGTCGGCGGGCAGGCGCGTCAGCAGTTCGACCTCGGGAAACGCGCGGGCGGCTTCGACCTGGATCGTCTTGAGCAGGGCGGCGGGATCGGCCTCGCCATCGGCCGCGGTCGCCTCCGAGCGGGCCAGGGCGAGGAACTGCGTCAGCACCTGGCGCAGGTTGGCCGCCGCGTCTCGCGAGTCGCCAAGCAAGGCCTTGTCTCGCGGCGTGGCGGCCGAGCGCTCCAGCAGGGCGAGGTTGGCGACAATGACCGACAGGGGTGTTCGCAACTGATGCGAGGCGTCGGCCGAGAAGCGCTCCAGCGCGCGGGTGAAACGCTCCAGGCTGCTCATGAGATGGTTGAAGGCTTCGACGGCCGGCGACAGTTCGGCGGGCGTGTCGGCGGCGTCGATCGGCGCGAGGTCCGGGCGCGAGGCCTGGGCGCGGCCCTTCAGATCTTCCGTCAGGCGGCGCAGCGGCGCCAGGCCCCAGCCGACGGCCGGCACGACCAGGACCGCGGCGACGGCGACCAGCAGGACGGGCAGGCCGATCAGCGTCGAAAGCAGCTCGCGCACGCTGGCGCGACGGGAGTCGAGGCTTTGGGCCACCGCCACCACGACGGGGTCGCGCACCCCTGGCACCATCACCGTCGACTGGGCGATCCGCACCTCGTAGCCGCGCATCTTCGCGTAGGTGAAACTGGTCTCATTCGGCGAGGGCGCGGGTAGGCGAGGGAGGTCATCGTAGCCGGTGACCAGGCGCGAACCCTGGCGCACCGCATAGAAGACCGCGTCGCGCTCGGGACTGTCCAGCAGGGCCAGGGACCAGGGCGGCAGGGCCACCTGGGCCTGGCCCTCCCGAACGCCGATCTGGGCGACGATCGAGGTCACGGATCCGGCCAGCAGCCGGTCGGAAGACTTCTCCACGACCGCGCGGGCGGCCAGGGCGCCGGCCAGGGCGAGCGCCGCGCCCAGCAGGGCCAGGGGGACGACCTGCGCCAGCAGCAGGCGGCCGACCAGGCTGGGACGGCCGCCCTTCCAAGGCCTGGCCTTCATGGATCGATCCGGTAGCCCACGCCCCGCAGCGTACTCAGGCGCGGGCCGTCCGGCGCCAGCTTGCGTCGCAGTCGGCCGACATGGACGTCCAGGGCGTTGGGCGAGGGGGCCTGTTCGTCGGGAAACACCTCGGCGGCCAGGCGGTCGCGCTCGACGACCCGGCCGGGACGCGCGGCCAGCGCCTTCAGCACGGCCCATTCCCGCGGACGCAGGTCCAGCCGCCGCTCGCCGATCCAGGCCGCGCCGGCTTCCCAGTCGCAGACCAGCGCGCCGACATGGGCCGTCCGGGTGGCGTAGCCGCCCTTGCGCCGCGCTACCGCACGCACCCGGGCCACGAGCTCGAACGGGTCGAACGGCTTCAGCACGTAATCGTCCGCGCCCATGTCCAGGCCGGCGATGCGATCACGCACCGCGTCGCGCGCGGTCAACATGACGATCGGGGTCAGCACGCCCTCGCGGCGCAGCCGGCCCAGGATCTCGAAGCCGTCGATGTCGGGCAGGCCGATGTCCAGGACGACGGCGTCGAAGTCGGCCCCATGCGCCAGGGCCAAGGCCAGGGCGGCCTCGCCGGTCTCGGCGCAGACGGGCTCGTGCCCTTCGCTCTCCAGCGTCGCGGTCAGGGAGCGACGCAGAGGCGGATCATCCTCGACAACCAGTATCTTCATCGGGGATGTAGGAACCGAACACGCAGGGGAGGTCATCATCCGACGCCGATTGCCTCATCAGGTCAAGAGACGCGGGCCCGTGGCGATCATGGCGGCGCTGGCCCTGGCGGCCGCGCTGGCCGGCTGCGCGCCGAAGTCGATCGGGCAGGCGACGAGCGGCTGGGATATTCGCGCCGCGGAGCGCGAGGGCGAGCTCGTTGTCTATCTCAACACCGATGTCCACCAGGTGATCGGCGAGGGCTTCCGCAAGCGCTTTCCCAAGATCAAGGTCCGCTTCGTCGAGTTGGCCGCCAAACCGATGCAGGCGCGCCTTATCGCCGAGACGGACGCGGGCGCGCCGGTCGCCGACGTGGCCTGGAGTTCGTCGATGGACATCCAGGTCAAGCTGATCAACGACGGCTACGCCCAGACCTATCGCAGTCCGGAGGCCAAGGGCCTGCCGGCCTGGGCCGTCTGGCGCGACCAGGGCTTCGGCGTGACGGCCGAGCCGATCGTCTTCGCCTACAACAAGAAGGCGCTGAAGGAGTCGGAGGTGCCGCGCAGCCACGCGGCGCTGCTGGCGGCCTTGCGCGCCGACCCCGAACGCTGGCGCGGCAAGATCGCCATGTACGACCCCGAAAAGAGCGGGGTGGGGTTCATGTACCTGTCGAGCGACCTGCAGGCCTATCCGGACGCCTGGGCGCTGTACGATGCGTTGGCGAAATCGGAGCCTGGCCTGTTCGTGCCCGGCGCGCCGCTGCTGACCAGCCTGTCAGGGGCGCACGACCTGGCCTACGACATGAATGGTTTCTATGCCGACTGGTGGGCGCGCCATCGCAACGCCGACATCGGCTATGTCGTGCCCAGCGACTATCACCTGTCGCTCTCGCGCGTGGCCTTCATCACCCGCTCGGCGCCGCATCCGAAGGCGGCCCGGGTGTTTCTGGACTATCTGATGTCGGACGAAGGGCAGAGGCGACTGGCCCAGGCCAGGCTGACGCCGATCCGCCCCATCGCCGGCGCGCCGGCGCTGGGCGCGGCCGGCCGCCCGATCCGTGTCGGTCCCGCCCTGCTGGCCAATTTCGACCAGGGGCGGCGCGCCGAATTGCTGGCGCGCTGGAAAGCCGCGACCGCCGATCATTGATATTGCTTAAATATAGATCATTATCCGCCTTAAAAATAATCACTTTCGGCCAGGTTCACGAAAGCTTCGCGGTTTTTGCCTCTGGCCCCGATAAGCCCAAGCTGTCACCGACCTATCACCTTCACGGATCGCGCGGCGACGGACGAACGCGCATCGTGCCCACCGGTTGAACTCAGGGGGATTCCTTTCGTCCTCATCGCGGGCCGGGCAACATTGTACCGAATTTCGACGCTTTGACGCGATGGGGCGAGCCGGTCGTATTGACCTGGCTCTCGCGGAAGAGATCGGGTCAGCCCGACGCCGAAGGCGCAACCGCCCCGGAAACGCTCAGGCAACAGGGACCGCAGAGCACGAGGACGCTGGAAAGCAGGACCGCTCCACAAGTGAGCGGCCTCGCCGAAGGAGCAAGGGCGCGACCGCGTCTGAATCTCTCAGGCCAAGGGACAGCGGGGGCAGAGGAACCGCCTGGCGGAGTCCGGGAAGGCGCACGTCTTTCCGAGCGCCGCGACCGACGCGACCGAACAAGCGGGCGCGCGGGAGAGAGCGACTGTCGACTGCTAAAACATAGGGGATCTTACTTTGACCATTTCACGCCAAACTCGCCGGGGACTGCTGCTGGGCTGCAGCCTGGTTCCCGCCGTCCTGGCCCTGCACGGCGCCGCCTTTGCCCAGGACGCCGCCCAGAACACCGCCAAGACCGACGACACCAGCGTCGGTGAGATCATCGTCACGGCCTCGCGCATCGACCGCGCCGGCTTCGAGGCGCCCACCCCGACGGTGCGGGTCACCGCCCAGGACCTGAGCGTCGGCGCCCGCCCGAACATCGCCGCGGCCCTGAACGACCTGCCGCAGTTCCGCGCCACGACCTCTGCTCAGACCACCGGCACCAACACGGGCGCGGGCAACGCCCCGGTCGACCTGCGTGGCCTCGGCATCAGCCGCACCCTGGTGCTGCTGGATGGCCGCCGCTTCTCGGGCGACAACGACCTGAACCTGATCCCCAGCGTCCTGACCAAGGGCGTCGACGTGGTGACCGGCGGCGCTTCGGCCGCCTGGGGCTCCGGCGCCGTGGCCGGCGTGGTCAACATCAGCATCGACCGCACCTTCACCGGCCTGAAGCTGGGCGTGGAGGCGGGCGAGTCCTCGTACCACGACGCCAAGCAGGTCCGCATCGAGGCGGCGGCGGGCAAGAGCTTCGCCGACGGCCGCGGTCATTTCGTGATCGGCGGCGAATACATCGACAATGACGGGGTCATCCCGAAGAACAGCCGGCCGAACATCGGCCGCTGGGCCACGGTCTCGAACGGCGCGGGCCGCTTCATCCTGGCCCCCAATGTCGGCTTTTCGAACGCGGCCTACGGCGGCCTGATCATGTCGGGCGTGCTGAAGGGGCAGGCCTTTAATCCCGACGGCAGCCTGCGCACCTTCAACGGCGGCACGGTGATCGGCACCAATTCGGTCGGCGGCGAAGGTCCGTCCAACGACGACCTCTCGCCCCTCGTTACGCCGCAGAAGCGCTACGCCGCCATGGCCAGCGTCACCTACGATCTGACCGACAAGATCAAGATGACGGCCGAGCTGCGCCGCTCGCGGATGTGGAACAACTACATCTGGTTCGGCGACCACAACCGCGGCAACCTGACGATCAAGTCGGACAACGCCTATCTGCCGACGGCGGTGAAGTCGGCCCTGGCGGCGGCGGGACAGACCTCGTTCACCATGGGCCGCTTCAACACCGAGGCCTATCCGACGATCGACTTCGAGCGCGTCTCGACCCAGGGGACCATCGCGTTCGACGGCGCGTTCGGCGACGGCTGGCGCTGGAGCGCCTATTACAGCCACGGTGAGAACGAGAACAACATCGACACCCCTGGGTTCTTCCTGACCCAGAACTACGCCAACGCCGTCGACTCGGTGATCAGCCCGACCACCGGCCAGCCGATCTGCCGGGTCGCCCTGACCAACGCCTCGACCAACTGCGTGCCGATCAACCTGTTCGGCCAGGGCGCGCCTTCGAGGGCGGCGCTGGACTATGTGACCGGCACGCCGTCCATGCGCGAGACCAGCAAGCTGGATGTCGGCGGCTTCAGCCTGCGCGGCGAGCCCTTCAGCCTGCCTGCCGGCCCGGTCTCGGTCGCCGTCGGCGCCGAGGCCCGCAAGGAGTCGGTCGACCGCACGGTCGGCGCCCTGGACGCGGCCAAGGCCTTCACAAGCTTCAGCTTCTCGGCCATGGCCGGCGACTACAGCGTCAAGGAAGCCTTCGCCGAAGTGCTTGTGCCGGTGATCCGCGACGTGCCCGTCTTCAACAAGCTGGAAGTCAACGCCGCCGCCCGCGTCTCCGACTACAACACCACCGGCTCGATCTGGTCGTGGAAGCTGGGCGCCACCAACGAGTTCTTCCCGGGGTTCCGGGGACGGATCACCAAGTCGCGCGACATCCGTTCGGCCAACCTGACCGAACTCTTCACCACCAGCACGACCGGCTACAACACGATCGTCGACCCGAAGACCAATTCCAGCGTCTACGTGCTGACCAATGGCGGCGGCAATGCGAACCTGACGCCTGAAACGGCCAAGACCTTCACCACCGGCTTCGTCTATTCGCCGCCGGCCCTTCCGGGCTTCAACATCTCGGTCGACTATTTCGACATCGACATCGACAACGTGATCACCACCGTGTCGGCGCAAGACATCGTCACGCGCTGCGCCAACGGCAATGCCGACATGTGTTCGCGCGTCACTCGCGACGCCACCGGCGGGATCTCGCGGATCGTCTCGACCTACGTCAACCTGGCCAACTACAAGACCGACGGCGTCGACGCCGAGATCTCGTACGCGACCAATCTCGACCGCCTGATCCCCGACGCGCCCGGCCGCATCCGCGCCCGCTGGCTGATGACCTGGGTCAACAGCCTGACCACCAACGACGGCGTCAGCAAGATCGAGTACGTCAAGTCGCAAGGCTATTCGTTCGGCCTGGGCACGCCCAAGAGCCGCATGACCGCGGCGCTCGACTGGTCGGGCAAGGTGTTCAGCGCCAACCTGCGGGCGCGCTATATCTCGCCGGGCACGTACAACCGAACGGTCGACCTCGTGAACGGCCACATCAAGGCCTACACCTATGTCGACCTGGGCGTTCAGGCGAAGCTGCCCGAGGTCATGGGCCATGAGGTCGAGCTCTACGCCAACGCGACCAATCTCTTCGACAAGAACCCGCCCGTCTCGTCGCTGTACTCGCCGTACTACGACGTGATCGGTCGCTATGTGACCGTCGGCGCGCGGATGCGTTTCTAAGCCCGCCCGACATTGCGCCGCCGGTTGCTTCCCCTAGCTCCCCCCGCCGGCGGCGCTCCCCCTTTCTTCAGAGGCATTCTCCAGATGATCTCTCGTCATGCCCTGGCGCTGGCCCTTTTGGCCGCCGCCGCCGCGACTCCGCTGGCCACGCCTTTGGCGGCCCAGACCGTCGCGCCGCCCGCCACCATCGTCGTCGACGGCGCGCCGGCCATTCCGCAAGAGCTGGTCGCGGCCGCCGCGCCCTATCTGCAGGCGCGCCACGCCAACTTCCTGGGCTGGAACACCGCCGACCGCTCGATGCTGATCAAGACCCGCTTCGGCGGCTCCGATCAGGTCCACGTCGTGGCCAAGCCCGAGGGCGACCGCCGCCAGATCAGCTTCGAGAACGAGCCGATCCTGGCCGCGGCCCTGTCGCCCAAGGGCGGCGCGCTGGTGATCCAGAAGGACAAGGGCGGCGACGAGTTCTACCAGCTCTACGTGCTGGAGGCCGGCCGTCCGCGCCTGATCACCGACGGCAAGAGCCGCAACTGGTTCGGCGCCTGGTCGCCGGACGGCAAGCTGGTCGGCTACGCCTCGTCGCGTCGCAACGGCGCGGACATGGACCTCTATGTCGTCGACCCGAAGGACCCCAAGACCGACCGCCTGGTGGCCCAGGTCACCGGCGGCGGCTGGAACATCGCCGACTTCTCGGCGGACGGCGCCAAGGCGCTCGTGCTGAACCGCATGTCGGTCAACGAGGCCATGGTCTACGAACTGGACCTGGCCAGCGGCAAGATGAAGCCCCTGACCGATCCCAAGGCCAAGGTCTCGTACGTCGATCCGAAGTACGCCCACGACGGCTCGGTCTGGCTAACTTCGAACAAGGGCTCCGACTTCCAGCGCCTGGGCAAGCTGGACGGCAAGGGCGGCTTCGTCCCGGTCTCCAAGGAGCCGCAGTGGGATGTCAGCGACTTCGCCGTCTCGCCGGATGGCGCATTCGCGGTCTACGCCATCAATGAGGCCGGCGTGTCGCGCGTGCGGGTGCTGGACCTGGCCACCGGCGCGGTCCGCCCGGTGACGGGCCTGCCGGCTGGCGTCATCCCCTACAGCATCGGCGCGGCGATCGACATCGCGCCGTGGGGCGAGATTGGCCTCAGCATGGCCTCGGCCAAGGTGCCGGGCGACGCCTTCTCGATCGACCCCAAGACCCTGGCCGTCACCCAGTGGACCCACAGCGAGACCGGCGGCCTGGATCCCAGCCTCAACGTCGAGCCCAAGCTGGTCGAAGTCGCCAGCTTCGACGGCGAGAAGGTCTCGGGCTTCCTCTACCAGCCCGACCCGGCCAAGTTCCCCGGCAAGCGGCCGCTGATCGTCGACATCCACGGCGGTCCGGAAGGCCAGACCCGTCCCGACTTCCTGGGTGGGAACAACTATCTGCTGAACGAGCTGGGCATCGCGCTGTTCTTCCCGAACGTGCGCGGCTCGACCGGCTATGGCGCGCGGTTCGTCAATCTCGACAACGGCCCGTTCAAGCGCGAGGACTCGGTGAAGGACATCGGCGCCTTCCTCGACACGCTGGAGAAGGACCCGGCCCTGGACGCCAGCCGCTTCGCCGTCAACGGCGTCTCGTACGGCGGCTACATGTGCTACGCCTCGGCCACGCACTACAGCCCTCGTCTGAAGGGCGCCAACTGCTACGTCGCGATCTCGAACTTCGTCACCTTCCTGGAGAACACCCAGGCCTACCGCCGGGACCTGCGCCGGGTGGAGTATGGCGACGAGCGCGATCCCAAGCAGCGCGAACAGCTGATGCAGATCTCGCCGCTGACCAGCGTCGACAAGATCACCACGCCGCTGTTGGTGGCCACGGGCGGGACAGACCCGCGCGTGCCGCCGTCCGAAGCCGACCAGATGATCAAGGCCGTCCGCGCCAACGGAGGTTCGGTCTGGCACGTGCTGGCCAAGAACGAGGGTCACGTTTTCCGTAAGAAGGAGAACGACGACTACTATTTCTGGACCAGCATCATGTTCTGGCGAAAGACGCTGCTGGGCCAGTAGGGCAGGCGAGGGCGCGGGACCAAGGTTCCGCGCCTTTCCTTGGAAGGATTGATGACCTTGTCGAGCCTTTTGCGTTGCGCGACCGCCTTGGCGCTGTTGCTTTCGAGCGGCCGGGCCTGGGCGGGGCCGGCGATCGACCACCACATGCACGTCCATTCGCCGGCGATCCTCGAGATCCTCCCGGCCTATTGCGCCAGCCCCAAGCGCAAGAGTCCGTGCGACCCGCGCTTCACCGCGCCGCTGACCGCCGACGACGCCCTGAAGGCGATGGACGGCGCGGGGATCAAGCAGGGCTGGCTGATGTCGACGGCCTATCTGGCCGAGAGCCCGCTGGGCCCGCCTCAGCCGGACGCCGCCCGGGTGGTGCGCGAGGCCAATGATTTCACGGTCGCTCTCGCGCGGAGCCGGCCCGATCGTTTCGCCGCCTTCGTCAGCGTCAATCCGACGGCGCCCGACGCCCTGGCGGAGATCGCCCGCTGGAAGGGCGACCGCGCGGTCACGGGGCTGAAGCTGCACCTGACCAATTCCGGCCTGGATCTGCGCGATCCGGCCCAGACCGCGAAGTTGGCGGCGGTCTTCCGCGCCGCGGCCGCCAACGGCTGGACGATCATGATCCACATGCGCACCGGCGCGGCCGACTATGGCGCGCCGGACGTCGAAGCCTTTATCGATCAGGTCCTGCCGGCCGCCGGCGGCCAGCCCGTCGTCATCGCCCACGCGGCGGGCTGGGGCGGGATCGACGCGGTGACGCTGGACGCCCTGGGCGCCTTCGCCAACACATTCGAGAAGGACCCGGGTCGCGTCCGCAACGTCCGCTTCGACTTGGCCCAGGTCTTCAAGGACAATGCGACGCCGGACGATCGCGCCCGGATGGCCGGCCTGATCCGCCGGATCGGTCCGGATCGTTTCGTCGCCGGGTCTGACTGGCCCTTCGCTGGCGACCTTAAGACCTACTTCGCCACCGCCTATGCGGGGCCAGAACTGTCGCCTGAGGCGTGGGCGAAGACGCTGGCTGGCTCTACGGGCAACTAGGTCGGTGGCTGATGTCGGCCTGAACAGACATGATTTCGGGCTTTGGCTCTTGAAGCGGCCGAACCTCGTTTCTCCGTTCACCCATATCCTCAAGCCCGCGCAGGTCGCTGGCGCTGGTCGTTGAGCGATTCGACATTCGCCGCGGGCCATCGGCGGCGATGAGACAGGCTCCGGCCGGATCGCGGTCGAGCATGCCATACCGCCCGATCCTGCCGTGACGCGCGACGCTCGACTGCCAATCGGTCACTCAGCCCGTGCCTCGCGTTCGCGCAATATGATTGAACGGCGACCTCAGCGGTTTGGTCGCGACTTATTTTCTTCCAGATACGGTCGGAGGGCTCTCAGAAGGAGGCCTGTGAGGGCTTCATGCCTTCGCGGGTTTTGAGAGATCCAATCACCTGGCCCGGCTCGCGCCGGGCCTTTTTCGCGAGGCGGGTGAGCGCCTGACGGCGAGGGCCTCGGACAGATGGTCGACGCGAAGCTGCGTGATCCGGCGGCTAGAGAGCGTATTTGCGCCCTTCCTCCGCGATCATGAAATTGAAGAAGCCGATCTTTTCGAGTTGCCGCTCTACCGATGTACGGCTCGATCGCGGCGCGCCCGAAGGCTTTATGTGCGTGACCAGTATGGGCAACGCCCGCATGCGAGCGTCGTCCTGCGTCATGCCGCGCAACGTCTCAAGCTCGGTGTTCAGCCACATCGGGGTCAGGTGCCCGTAGAGGCGAGCGGCCGGGACCGGGTCGGGGTACGAGACCTCGATCAGCATACCCCGCAGCCGCCCTTGCCGCACCAACGGGGCCACGGCGCGCCAAAGATTTTCCAGGTTCGTCGCGTGTTCGACCGCGTCGGGACCCGTGTCGCCCAGGCAGAGGAAGGCGTCCGGTCCGCTCCGGAGCAGGAACGCGGTCGACGTCACCCCTCCGTGTGACAGCGGGTAGGCCGTGACGGTCATGCCCGTTCCAGAGATCGGCGTGGGCGTCCCGCCAGGTTCCAGGTCCTTGTAGTGATATTTGCCGATGCGCGGTGGGGGGCCGCGGTCGCCCATGTTGGGCCATGCGACCCAGTTGAAATAGTGATCCGCGAGCGCTTGGTTCACTTGCGGCAGGCCCATGATGTCCTTCTTGGTGTCGTCTGGAGACGCCAGCACAAGACCCGCGACATGGTCGAGGTGGGCGTGTGTGATCAGATAGGCGGCGATGGAGTCCATCACCTGTCCGCGCGAGTCCGCCCCTGGGTAGCGCCCCTTGCGCACGGCCCGATCCAGGCCCGAAGCAAGTGTGCCCGCGTCGCACATCACGCCCGACCGGTTCCCGTGGGCGACGATATGGTAGGCGCTCGTCGGCTCTTCCACGCCGCCGTTGACGCCTAGCGCGACGACCTCGAAGGCGGACGGCGGCGGTGCGGCCGCTGAGAGCAGGAGAAGCGCCGGAAGAAGCGCTCGCGGAAAACCTCGACCTTGCATGACGCCCAGTCTCGAAAAGATCTGAAGCATGTCGCGCCGGGAGCGGGATGGCCAGGCGTATGGGGCCTGGCGGCGTCGCCGCCGGCGAGCGGCCTCCTGGCGCTGCCCTAAGCAGCAGGGCGGGCGCAGGGTTGCCCGGTCCGGCGTCACATGAAGTAAGAATTTATTTCCACTCTCCCGCTCGCTTGACCGGCGTGCGCCCAACGCCATTGCATCCGACCAGAACAAGGGTTTCAGCGTCCCCGGCGATCCGCCGCGGCGCCGGGGTCTTCGCGTAGCGTTACAGGGCCGAGTTGGGGGAATTTGCTATCATGTTGAACTTGTCCGCCTGGACACGCCGATCCCTTTTGGCCGCGGCCTTCGCGGGGGTGACGGCGACGTCGACCCTGGCGCAGGCGCCGGTTTCGCCGCCCGCCGCGTCCGCGGTCACCGCGCCCATCCCGATCCGAGTCGTCGTCGTCACGGCCTATGCGCTGGAAGACAAGGCCTGGATGGCCAAGGCGCCCCAGACTCTGGACTTCCCCAACGGCGTCGCGCCGCTGGGTTACGATCCGGCAAAGGGCGTCCTGATCGTGCGCACCGGCGTGGGCACCAACCATGCGGCCATCACCACCTTCGCTCTGGCGACCGATCCGCGCTTCGACCTTTCAAAGGCTTACTGGGTGATCGCGGCCATCGCCGGGGTCAATCCGAACGAGGCCTCGCCGGGGTCGGCGGCGTGGATCGGCAACGTCATCGACGTCGACTTTGGCAAGTGGGTCGATCCGCGCGAGGCCCCGCCGGAATGGACGGGCGGCTATCCGCCGTTCGAGCCGCCGCGCGCCGACCGCCCCAGCAGCGTCTACTATCCGCTCAACGTCGGCCTGCGGGATTGGGCCTATGGGCTGACAAAGGGCATCCCGCTTCCCGACACCGACGCGCTGAAGACGGCGCGGGCGCGCTTCTCCAACTATCCAAACGGCTCCAAGCCGCCCTTCGTGCTGACTGGCGACGAAATCTCCGGCCAGGCTTACTGGCACGGCGAAATGCTGACCAAGCGCTACGCCAAGCTCGCCACCGACTTCAGTGGCGGCAAGAGCCGGTTCGTGATGACCGCCATGGAGGACACCGGCGTCGCCAACGCGCTGCGGCGGCTCACCGTGGTCGGCAAGGCCGACTACGATCGGCTGGTCGTTCTGCGCACCGCCAGTAACTACTCGCAGCAGGCTCCGGGCGAGAGCCCGGTCGACAGCATGAACCGGCCTTATGCCGGGGTCGGCGACGCCGCCGCCTACGCCGCCCTCGTCGTGGCCGGCAAGGTCGTCGACGAGCTCTCGGGCAACTGGGCCGTCTATCGCGACAAGATTCCCGGCGACGGGAAGTAACGACCTGAAACGGCGGATCGGCCCTGGTGGTCGGTCCAGCCGCGAGGACACGTCAAGTGTCCCGACCGTTGGGGGAAACACCGCAAACTCCGCTTCACGGCTCGCCGCGCGCATTGGCGCGTAGGCGCGGCCATAGGCGCGGCGGGCGTAACGACTTCAGTTCGGTGTGGCTCGGGGGGACCGCGGCGCACCATCTCAAGGGGACCTAAATGCGACATCTTTATGCCGCGAGCGCCATCGCGCTCGCCTTGGCGGCCACCGGGACGACGGTCGTCGCCCAGGAGACCACCTCCTCGATCCGCGGCTCGGTGACCGCCGGCGGCGCGGCCTCCGTCAACGCCAGCGTCAGCGCCGTACACGAACCCTCGGGCACGACCGCGAACGCCACCACCAACAGCGCCGGGGCCTTCAACCTCACCGGCCTGCGTCCGGGCGGTCCCTACACCGTGACGGTGACCGCGCCGGGCTTCCCGCCGGTGACCTCGCAGAATCTCTTCCTGAGCGTTGGTCAGCCTTATGTCCTGCCGATCGCCGTGGGCGACACGCAGGTCGACGCCCTGGTGGTGACCGCCACGCGGGCGGAAAAGAGCGGCCCGCTGGTCACGGTGTTCGATCGCGACAGCATCGCCAGCGTGGCCTCGGTGTCTCGCGATATCCGCGACATCGCCCGTCGCGATCCGTTCGCTTCGTTCAACCCCAGCACCCGCGGCGTCTCGATCGCGGGCCAGAACGGCCGGACCAACCGCTTCTCGGTCGACGGCGTGCGCTTCTCGGACAACTTCGGCCTGAACCAGGGCGGCCTGCCCAGCGCGCGCGGCCCCATCCCCTTGGACGCGATCGAGCAGCTGTCGGTCAAGATCGCGCCCTATGACATCTCCGAAGGGGATTTCCAGGGCGGCTCGATCAACGTCGTTCTGCGCTCGGGGGGCAACAGGTTCACCGGCGCCGCCGGCTATACCTATTCGGACGACAGCCTGATGGGCACGAAGTCCAAGGGCAGCAGCTTCTCGCAGGAGATGACCTCCAAGACGCGCAACGCCTTCATCTCGGGGCCGATCATCAAGGACAAGTTGTTCTTCGCATTCGCCTACGAGAAGCTCGATGAGACCGTCCCGTCGGTCTTCGGTCCGCCCGGTTCGGGCAACGCCATTCCGAACCTGACCCAGGCCCAGGTCGATCAGGTTACCTCGATCGCCAAGTCAGTCTACGGCTACGACACGCTCGGCGTGCTCACCAGCCGTCCTGAAAAGGACAAGAAATGGACGCTGAAGCTCGACTGGAACATCAACGACAACCAGCGCCTGTCCTATTCGACCATCCAGAACAAGGGTGAGACGGTCGCGCTGAGCGGCGGCACCTCGTCGATCACCTCGCCGGGCCTGGGTCTGGGCTCCTACGCCACCCATGAGCCGGAAAAGGTCGAGACCCACGTCCTGCAGCTGAACTCCCGCTGGACCAACGCCTTCAGCACGGAGCTACGGGTCAACTATCGCGACTCGATGAAGGTCCCGATCTCGTTCGGCTCGCCAGGCTATAGCGATATCACCGTCTGCCTCGACCCGGTCGCCGTCGGTTCGCTGAACCAGTGCACCCAGACGGGGACGCCGCGACTGGTCTTCGGCACAGAAGCCTTCAGCCAGGCCGACGTCGTCGGGCAAAAGCAATACGGCGCCGAATTCGTCGCCCGTTACAGTCTCGGGGACCATGCCTTCAAGCTGCATGCGTCCTACAGCCGGCTGAAGATCAGCAACACCTTCGTGGCCAACTCGCTGGGCACCTACTATTTCGACTCCTTGGCGGACTTCCAGGCCCGCCAGGCCGGCCAGCTTCTGTACCAGTACTCGATCACGGGGAAGCTGTCGGACGCCAGCGCCAGCTTCGACTATGATCAGCTGACCTTCGGCGCCCAGGACAGCTGGGACATCACGCCGGAGCTGAACGTCACCGCCGGCGTCCGTTTCGACGGCTATGAGATGAAGGACAAGGCGCCGCTCAAGACGTCTTTCGTCAATCGCTATGGCTTCGCCAACAACGCCAATATCGACGGCAATCTGGTTGTCCAGCCGCGCGTTGGCCTGACCTGGCGGCCGACCGATCGCCTGACAGTCCGCACGGGCGTGGGCCTGTTCAACGGCGGCGCGCCGGACGTCTTCGTCGGCAACAGCTTCTCGAACGCCGGGGTGTTCACCAACACGGTCTCTATCGGTCGCGCCGTCGGCGGTACGGGCTGCACGATCCCGGCTACGGTGGCCAATGCCGCCGCGATCTGCGCGGCGGCCCTGAACAATGTCCAGGGCAACAAGATCGACCCCCTGGTGTCCAGCTACCTGCAGACCAACATCTCCGCCCTCGGGGCCTCGCCGACCTCGTTTATCCTGCCGACCTTCAAGCTGCCGGCGCAGTGGAAGACCAACCTGTCGGTCGACTATGTGGCCGATCTGGGCGAACGACTGGGCGACGGCTGGCGTTTCGGCGCGGACCTGTTCTATGGGCGCGCGGACTCCGCAGCCTACTATACCGATCTGCGGCTGACCAAGGTCGGGACGGCGCCCGACGGTCGCGCGATCTATGCCGACACCTATACCAATACGGCCAACAGCGACCTGGCCATGCTGAGCACCGACAAGGGCAAGTCGATCATCGCCGTCGCCCGGGCCAGCAAGTCCTTCGATTTCGGCCTGGATACCGGCGTCAGCTATACCTACTCCAACGTGAAGTCGCTGTCGGACATGGGCAGCTACGCCTCGGGCGGTTCGACGGCCAGCGGCACCTATGGCGGCCAGCCGATGGTCGATCCGAACCAGCCGGCGTATGGCCGGTCCAGCTACGAGGTGCGGGACAACTGGAAGTTCAACATCGACTACGCCCACGCCTTCTTCGGCGACTACAAGACCAGCTTCAACCTGTTCGGCGAACTGCGCTCGGGCTCGCCCTACAGCCTGACGATGAACACCACCTTGTCCAACAGCCGCTCGACCCTGTTCGGTACGACCGGCGGCTCCAACCGCTACCTGCTGTATGTGCCGGATGTGTCGAGCATCACCGCCGACTCCAAGGTCAGCTATGCCTCGACGGCGGTCTACGAGGCGTTCCGCGACTTCGTGCGGGCCAACGACCTGAGCCAGGGCGTGATCGGCAAGAACACCGAAAAGTCCCCGGACTACTTCAAGGTCGACCTGCACGTCGAACAGGAGGTGCCCGCGCCGTTCCTCGGTTCGGCGCGGTTCAAGCTGTTCGGCGACGTCGAGAACCTGCTGAACCTGATCAACAGCGACTGGGGCTCCTACCGGACCTACAACCCGCTGACCTCGGTGGTGAACGTCGCCTGCGCCCAGCAGGCCGGCTCCAGCTGCAATCGGTATTCCTACACCGCCTTCACCAAGCCGACCCTGCAGCCGAACGCCCAGCTGGGCGTCTGGCGGGTCCGCCTGGGGGCCCGCTTCGAGTTCTAGTTTTTACCGCTTAAGCTTCGGCCTCGGCGTTCGCGCCGGGGCCGATTCCATATTAGGGGGCAGCGCATGATGTCCGCATCCATGAGGGCCCTCGCGGCCCTGTTCGCCGCCAGCTGTCTGACCTTGGCCTGCCCGGCCATGGCGGGAACGCCCGCGGACGCCGAACTGGACGCTCTGTTCGCCAAGGCGGCGACGTCGCCACCGTTGCTGCGCATACTGCTGACCAAGCTGCCCAAGGGCGCGGACCTGCACAACCACGCGGGCGGGGGCACCTATGCCGAGGACTTCATCGCCTGGGCCGCGGCGGCCGATGGCTGTTTCTCCACGTCGACGCAATCCTTGCTGCCGGCCCCTTGCGCCGACGAGGCCAACGCCGATCGCGTTGCGCTGAAGGGTCTGCCCGAGCGAGACCCCGACCTCTACAGCGACATCGTCGATGCGCTCTCCACCCGCCGCTTCGAGCAGGGGGTGGGCGATCCGGAAATCTCCGGCCATCGTCGTTTCTTCCGCACCTTTGGTCGCTCGGGACGGGGCGGCGGCGAGGACCGCGGCGTGCGGATCCAGGCCGAGGCCCTGCGCCAGGCCGCGCTCGACAACACCCTGTATCTGGAGCTGATGGCTGGTTCGAGCGCCTCGCGCGGGGTGATCGAGGCTTCGGCCGCCATCCCGTGGGCCGATCCCTGGGTCCGGACGGCCGACGGCTCGCCGCCCCAGCGCCTGGACGCCAGGATCCTGCAGGCCCGTCTCGACCAGCTGAAGCCGGCCATCGCCAAGGCCATGCCGGCCGCGATCGCCGGGGCCGACGCCAACGACAAGGCCATCGCCGCCCTCAATCGTTGTGGGACCGCGAAGCCCGAGCCGGCCTGCGACGTGACGCTGCGCTACCTGCTGTCGATCTCGCGCCAGCGCCCGCCCGAGGTGGTGTTCGGCCAGATGGCCGCCGCCTTCGCGCTGGTGAAGGCCGATCCGCGCTATGTCGGGATCAATATCCTGGAGCCCGAGGACGGGCCGGTGTCGCTGCGCGACTACCGGCTGCACATGCGCCTCTTCGCCTTCTTCAAGACGCTGTATCCCGACGTGCCCCTGACCCTCCACGCGGGCGAGCTGGCCATGGGCCTGACGCCGCCGCGCGACCTGCGCTTCCATATCGCCGAGGCGGTCGAGGTGGCCGGCGCCCGCCGCATCGGCCACGGGGTCGACATCGCCTACGAGGATGGCGCCGAAAAGCTGCTGGCGCGCATGGCCCGCGACAAGATCGCCGTCGAGATCAACCTGACCAGCAACGACGTCATCCTGGGCGTGAAAGGCAAGGACCATCCGCTGCGGCTGTATCTGGCGGCCGGTGTGCCCGTGACCCTGTCGACGGACGACTTGGGCGTCTCACGAAGCGATCTGACTCACGAATACATGCGCGCGGTGCTGGAACAGGGCGTGCGCTACGGTCAGCTGAAGCAGATGTCGCGCGACAGCCTGACCTACGCGTTCCTGCAAGGCGCGAGCCTGTGGGATGGTCCCTGCGCGGACGCCAGCGGCCCGACGCCGTCTAGATCCTGCGCGGCGGTGCTGAAGACCAGTCCCAAGGCGCGCGATCAGTGGCGCCTTGAACGGGCCTTCGACACCTTCGAGAGCGAGATGAAGGCCATCGTCCCGAAGCTCGCCCCGTAGAGCCTGTCCGGCGGTTCAGCCCGCCGTCATCCAGACGAAGCGGGCCACGAACAGTCCCGCGAGCACGAACAGCAGCCAGTCGCCGCGCCGGGCCTGGCCGCGCACGATCTTCAACGCCGCGAAGACCGTGACGCCGAACGCCAGACCGTTGGCGATCGAGAAGGTGAGGGGAATGATGATCAGCGTCAGGAAAGCCGGCACGGCGGTGTAGGCGTCGTCCCAGTCAACCTCGGCCAGCGGCGCCATCATCAGCCCGCCGACGATGATCAGGGCCGGGGCGGTCGCCGCCGCGGGGACCAGTTGGGCATAGGGCGCCACGAACACCGCCAGCAGGAACAGGATGCCGGTCACCACCGAAGCCAGGCCCGTGCGACCGCCGGCCTGCACGCCGGCCGCGCTCTCGACATAGCTGGTCACGGTGCTGGTGCCGACGACGGCCCCGACCATGGTCGCCACCGAGTCGGTGGTCAGGATGCGGTTCAGGCCGGGGATCTTGCCCGACGCATCGACAAGGCCGGCGCGCTTGGTTACCGCCACCAGGGTGCCGATGTTGTCGAAGATGTCGACGAACAGAAAGACGAAGATGATCTCGAGCAGGCCCAGACCGTGCCCGCCGAAACCCAGGGCGCCGGCGATATCCAGCTTGAACGCCGTCTGCGTCAGCGCGGTCAGGCTGTAGGGCTGAGGCGTGAACGCGACCTGGCCGCACAGCCAGGCAATGATGCTGGTGACGACGATGCCGATCAGCAGGGCGCCCTTTACCCGCCAGGCGCTGAGACCGGCGATCAGCACCAGACCCAGAAGCGCCAGGGCGGGGCCTGGCTGGCGCAGGTCGCCGAGGGCCACGAAGGTCGCCGGATTGCTGACCACGATGCCGGCGTTCTTCAGACCGATGAAGGCGATGAACAGGCCGATGCCGCCGGCGACGGAGGCGAAGAGATGTACGGGAATGGCCGCGATGATCAGCTGCCGGACGCCAGCCGCCGTCAGCAGCAGGAAGATCACACCCGACAGGAACACGCAGCCCAGGCCTACCTGCCAGGGTACGCCCATCTGCAGCACGACGGTGTAGGTGAAGTAGGCGTTCAAGCCCATGCCGGGCGCCAGGGCGAGGGGCACGTTGGCGACGAGGCCCATGGCCAGGGTGGCGAAGCCGGCCGCGATGCACGTGGCCACGGCCACGGCGGCGACCGGGAGGCCCGCGTCGGACAGGATCGCCGGGTTGACCATGACGATATAGGCCATGGCGACAAATGTCGTGGCCCCGGCCAGGATCTCGGTCCGGACGCTGGACCCTCGCGCGCTGACGCCGAAGTGACGGTCCAGCGCCGCCTTCGTTCCCGTCGCGCCCTGCGCGGTCTTACCACTCATAGGTCTTCCCGATCCTTCGCCGCGCCCCCGAGGAGGGCGCCGGCACGCCAAATAAGAGGGCGTCTCGCGCGGAATGCGCGCGACGTCCGCGAAGCCAGGCGCGCCATGGCGACGGACCTTGTTCTTCGTCGCCAGACAGATAGCCGCGACGTAGCCGCGCGGGGTGTTGGATAATGAAGCTGTTACTTACTGGCGTGAAATCGGCGATCGATGCCGAATGTGTTGGCGCGTCGCGCCCGTCGCGCAGGCGCCGACTCGACGCGAGAAGAGGGTTCGCCAGGCTGAGTCGCGGAGCGCTGAACGGCTATGGCGGCGCCAACTGCAACTACCGCTTCAACGGCCCCGGCGTCGGCGCGGTCGCGGGGCAGGACGTCGTCAACATCACCGACCCGCTGCAGGGCAACACCACCTTCCGCACCGTGACCACGGTCGGCAATCCCGACCTGCAGCCGCAGACCGCCAAGGTGCGGAATTTCGGCGCGACCTGGCTGCCGGTGTCGCGCGCCTCGCTGTCGCTGGACTGGTGGACCTTCAAGTACGACAACCAGATCGCCATCGAGAACGGCCAGGCGGTGATCAACGCCAACCCGAACGGCAGCCAGGTGATCCGCGACCAAAGCGGCGCGGCCCAGACGGTGCTCGTGCGCAGCTACAACGCCAAGAGCGGCGCCCAGACCTCGGGCCTGGACCTTGATGGCGACCTACGCCTTCGATTGGGGCTCCAGCACCTTCACCCTGCGCGAGAGCCTCAGCTATCTGCTGAAGTACGACATCGACACGGGCACGGGCGTCTATGACGGGGTGGGGCGGCGCAACAACGCCATCACCTCGCCGCTCACCGCGGCCGCCGCGCCGCGTTACCGCAACACCGCCGGCGTCGACTGGTCGATGGGGTGTCACCAGGCCAGCGCCACGGTGCGTTATGTGTCGGGCGTGGCGGACGACTACGCGATCGCCGTCACCGCCAAGGCCGCCACCAAGGTCAAGTCCTGGACGATGCTCGATCTGCAATACGGCGTCGGCCTGGGCGAAGACGAGCGCTACCGCCTGACCGTCGGCATGATCAACGCCTTCGACAAGAGCCCGCCGGCCGCCAAGTACACGGGCTATCTGCAGGCTTTGGCCGACCCGTTTGGCCGTCAGTCCTACGTCCGACTCGAGGCGCGGTTCTAGCCTCGCTCTTGACGTCGCGGCGTCCTCCCGGCCCGCACGACCCCGACGGTCAGTCCGACCGTCGGGGCTTGGCCCTGGCCGCCAGGGGCGGGAATCCTCAATCAACAAGGATCGGCGGCGTTGCTTCGCCATATGCATATGACCAGCCCCATGGCGGCGTCGCGCCTTAGCTCTCAGCCCGGCAGGCGTCCGACATAGGATGCGCGCGGGCGGAAAAGTTCGTTGTCCTGATACTGCTCCATGGCGTGAGCGATCCAGCCGACCATGCGGCCCACGGTGGAAATGGCGAGCTCTTCACCCTTCAGACCCAGGATCTTGCCCAGGAACACCGTCGGCACGATGAAGTCGGGAGCCGCGCCAGTCAGATCCTCGACCGTGTCGGCGACAATCCGCAGGCGCGCGAAGAGGGGTTCGGGAACAACGCGCTCGAGCGCGACGATCAGCGCCTGGGCGCGGGGATCCTTGTCGGCGTAAAGGTGGCCGCCGAAACCGGGGATCGGCTCGCCGATCCGGAATCGGGCCAGCACCGCCTCGCGTGGATCGCCATTCATCGCCTCCTCGATAAACCGCGCCACGGTCTCGGCGCGGCCCTGGTGCAGGCGTCGTCCCCGGCCGGCGACCAGACCGGCCATCGCCGCGCCATAGGGGGTGACCCCTGCGTTCGCGGCGGCGCGGACGGCGTAGGTGGTCGGGTCCAGTTCATGATCGGCCGCCAGGACCATGCAGCGGCGAATGATATCCGCATAGGCCGGCGAGACGCCCAGATTGCGCGCCAGGACTTCGTGGATCGGTCCCGTTTCCGAGGGCGCGCCGCCGCAGACGATCGAGGCGAAGCAGCGGACGACGCCGGCGCCCGCGCGGGCATATCCACTGGGCGACAGGTCATGGGCGCGCGGGTTGGCCTGCTCCATCAGGCTGAACAGGGCGATGGCGCGCGCGGTGCGGGGCAGGGACGAGAAAACCCTGGCGGCTTCATCGTAGTCTGGCGGCAGCACCAGCGCCGTTGCGGCGAAGGCGTCGGGTGCGTTCCAGAGCAGGCCAGCGACCTCCTCGATGCCGCCTGTCTCGGCCAGGTCGATAGCCGAGACACCGCGGTAGAACGGGCCCTTGGCGGTCATCAGCGTGACGGCGGTCGACTTGATCAGGCCGGCCGAGGGATCGGCGGGCTTGCCGCGCTTTCGCGCCCGTTCGACGTCGGCGCGCCAGTAGCGGCGGCTCTTCGAGCCCGGCTGTTTTTCCGAGCGGATGCCCTTTCGGCTGACATAAGCATAGAGGGTGGTCAGGCTGACGCCCAAGGTCTCGGCGGCTTCGTCGGCGTCCATGAAGAGCGCGTTGTCATTCATATTGATGATTTTCGTACAGATTGACGAGTCAGATCAGTAGGGCTCTGTATCACCTCAAGCGCGATATCAAAATATACATTGACGAAAATTGTCAATGTGAAAGCGCAGCGGAGGGAACACCCATGAATGCTCGTCACGCTTTGCTAGCATCCGCCTGCGCCCTGGCGCTTTCGACCGCTTCGGCGACGCAGGCCCAGACCGCGTCACCGACGCCGGAGACCTCGATCATCGACGAGGTGGTGGTGACTGCCCAGAAGCGCTCGGAGAACCTGCAGGACGTGCCGCTGACCCTGTCGGTGTTCGGCGCCAAGGAGATCGAGCAGGCTCGCATCGTCCAGGTCCAGGACGTGGCCAACCGCACGCCGGGGCTCAATTTCGACACCTTCCCCAGCAGCCAGCCGCGCCCGACCCTGCGTGGCATCGGCTCGTCCGATCGAGGCGCGGCCGGCGACCCGTCGGTGTCGGTGTTTATCGACGAGGTCTACTATGGCCGCCCCTCCGCAGTGGCCTTCGACGCCTTCGACGTCGAGCGCATCGAGGTTCTGAAGGGGCCGCAAGGCACGCTGCTGGGCAAGAACGTTGTCGGCGGCGCGCTCAGCATCATCAACCACAAGCCCGAAGCGACCGCGTTCAACGCGGGCGCGTCGGTCACGGTCGGCAACTATTCACGGGTGGAGGGCGCAGGCTTCGTCAACGCCCCGCTGGCCGACGGCAAGGCGGCGGTCCGTGTCAGCCTAAGTTCGCGCAACCACGACGGCTACACCAAGAACGCCTTCGCCGGCGGCGCGGCCGAGGACCAGGCCACCAACAGCGGCCGCGTGCAGCTTCTGCTGAAGCCCAGCGAGACCTTCTCGGCGATCCTGGCCGTCGACGTCACGCGCGATCGCGGCAATGGCGACGCGCGCCACGTCGTGCAGGTGGATCCCAGCGTACCGGCCAGCGCCCTGTGGCGGATCAACGGCCAGCGCGACCAGTATTTCGCCGAGAACAACGGCCGCAACGACCGCGACACCTGGGGCGTGCGGGCCAATCTCAGCTGGGACCTGCCTTTCGCGTCCCTGACCTATATCGGCTCGTATCGCGACCTGACCTACCACTACGCCGAGGACTTCGACGGCGGCAATCCGAGCATCTACGCCCTGAATTTTCGAGGCGGCCAGGACGAGAACACCAACTTCCACAGCCATGAACTACGGGCCTCGGCGCTGCCCAGCTCGAAGCTGCGCTGGGTGGTGGGCGGCTATTATTTTGGCGCGGACACGCAGCGGACCGACAGTCTGCTGGCCGACATCAAGTCGCGCCCGACGCCGCCGGCCACCTATGCGGCCAAGGACCTGTTCCACCAGGACGCCCAGACGACCAGCTGGGCCCTGTTCGGCGACGCCACCTGGCCGGTGACCGCCAAGATCAATGTCTTCGGCGGCCTGCGTTATTCCAAGGACAAGAAGGACTACGCGCTCAACAACCTGGACTCCACGGCCCTGCTGCGCGCGGCGGCCCGTTACAGCATCGATACGAGCCACAGCTGGGACAAGCTGACCTGGCGGATCGGCGGCGACGTCTCACCCAGCGACAACGTCATGCTGTACGGCGTGATCTCGACCGGCTTCAAGAGCGGCGGCTACCAGGACACGCCGTCAACGGCGACGTCGGCCGCCACCCCGTTCAATCCCGAGACCGCCACCCTCTACGAACTCGGCGCCAAGACCACGCTGCTGGATCGTCGCCTGACCTGGAACACCTCGATCTACCAGACCGACTACCAGGACCTGCAGGTGCGCAGCACCCGGGGCTTCGACACCATCACCACCAACGCCGGCACCGCGCGCATCCGGGGTCTGGAGACATCGCTGGACGCGCGACTGAGCCCGCGGATGCGGGTCGGCGCCAGCTACGCCTATACGGACGGCAAGTTCCTGGAGTTGGTCGATCGCGGGCAGGATCGCTCGGGCAACCACATGACCCGTAGCCCCAGGCACAAGATCACCCTGTCGCCCAGCTACGCACAGCCCTTCGCTTCAGGCGCGCGCCTGACCGGAACCGTTGACCTCGCCTACGAGAGCAAGGTCTGGGACGACATCGACAACAACCCGATCACGGTCCGCAAGCCCAAGCTGCTGGCCGACGCGCGCCTAGTCTACGACAGCGCCGACGGCCACTGGAACCTGTCGGTGTGGGGCAAGAACCTGACCGACCGCTACTATCGGACCCACCAGGTCGTGTTCCAGGGCGCGGACCTCGTCACTTTCGGCGCGCCGCGGACCTTCGGCGCGACCCTGAACTGGAAGTACTAGGATGATCGCCAAACCCTGGAGGCGGTCATGAATCTGGCGCTGCTCGGCTTCCTGATGGTGATCAGCTTCATGACGCTGATCATGACCAAGCGGCTGTCCGCCGTAACGGCCCTGATCGTCGTGCCGATCCTGTTCGGTCTGCTGGCGGGGGCGGGGCCTGATCTGGGCGGCATGATCATCAAGGGCGTCGCCCAGCTGGCGCCCACCGCCCTGATGCTGGCCTTCGCGGTGCTCTATTTTGGCGTCATGATCGACGCGGGTCTGTTCGACCCGCTGGTCCGGCTCGTGCTGAAGACGGTGGGGGATGACCCCGTCCGCGTCACCGTCGGCACCGCCTTGCTGGCGATGGTGGTGTCGCTGGACGGCGACGGCGCGACCACGGCGCTGGTGACGATCTCGGCGCTGCTGCCGGTCTATCGCCGCTTGAAGCTGAACCCGCTGATCCTGGCCCTGCTGCTGGGGCTCAGCAACACGATCGTCAACCTCACGCCCTGGGGCGGACCGACCGCGCGCGCCGCCACGGCATTGCGTCTCGAGCCCAGCGCGGTGTTCCTGCCGATGATCCCGGCCATGTTGATCGGCCTAGCCGGCGTCCTGGTCCTGGCCTGGTGGTTGGGAAGCGGGGAGCGTAAGCGTCTGGGGCGCCTGGGGCTGGAGCCCGTCGTGACGGGGGAGGGGGGAAATCCGCGTCTCGACCTCCCCGACGATCCGACGATCAAGCGCCCCAAGCTGATCTGGTTCAACCTGGCCCTGACCCTGGCCCTGGTGGCCGGCTTGGTGACGGGTCTGGCGCCGCTGCCGGTGCTGATGATGGGCGCCTTCGCGATCGCCGCCATCGTCAACTATCCCGATATCGCCAGCCAGCGGAAGCGCGTGGCCGCCCACGCCAACAACGTTCTTGGCGTCGTCCTGCTGATCTTCGCGGCCGGGGCCTTCACTGGCATCCTTTCGGGGACCGGCATGGTCAAGGCCATGGCCGACGCGACCCTGGTGGCGATCCCGCCAAGCCTTGGACCCTATCTGGCCCCGATCACGGCCCTGATCAGCATGCCGATGACCTTCTTCATGTCCAACGACGCCTTCTATTTTGGCGTCCTGCCGGTGATCGCCGAAACGGCCGCGAAATTCGGCGTGCCGGCCGAAGCGATCGCTCGCGCCTCGCTGGTCGGCCAGCCGGTGCACGGGCTGAGCCCCCTGATCGCGGCGATCTACCTGGTCACCGGTCTGCTGAAGGTCGAGGTCGGCGAGGCCCAGCGGTTCTCGCTGAAGTGGGCGATCGCCGCCTGTCTCCTGCTGCTGGTCGCCGCCCTGGCTACCGGCGCCTTCCCCTTGCGAGCCGGCTAGTGGCTCGAAACGATTTTCCGAAGGATGTCTCCATGTACGACGGCAAGCTACCGGAGGGCGGCGTCAAGGTCCTGGTGCCTTGTGGGGCGCTGGGCGGCGGTGTGCGGCCCGACGAGGTCGAGGCGGGTCTGGCCGCCGGCGCCCACGCCATCGCCCTGGACGCCGGCTCCACCGACAGCGGCCCGGCGTATCTGGGCACGGGCAAGTCCAAGTACAGCCGCGCGGCGGTCAAGCGCGACCTCTCGATCCTGATGGCGGCCCGGGCCAGGGCCGGAATCCCGCTGCTGGTCGGTTCATGCGGCACCTCTGGTTGTGACGAGGCCGTCGACTGGACCCTGGAGATCGTGAGGGAGATCGCGGTCGAGCAGGGGAGCTCGCCCAGGATCGCGGTGCTCTATTCCGAGCAGGACAAGGCCGTGCTGAAGGCCCGCAACGCGCAGGGTCGTATCCGTCCTCTACCGCCTCTGGGCGCGCTGGATGACGGCGTCATTGATGACTGCGCCCACATCGTCGCCCTGCTTGGGCCCGAGCCCTATGTCGCCGCGCTGCGGGCCGGCGCCGAGATCGTGCTGGGCGGACGCACCACGGATACAGCGGTCCTGGCCGCCGTGCCCCTGATGCTGGGCGCCGCCGCCGGTCCGGCCTGGCACGGCGCCAAGGTCGCCGAGTGCGGGGGGCAATGCACGGTCAATCCGATGAACCCCGGCATTCTGTTCTCGGTCGATGACGAAGGCTTCGACATCGCGCCGCTTTCGCCGGACAACCGCTGCGAACCGCACACCGTCTCGGCCCACATGCTCTACGAGAACAGCGATCCGTTCCGTCTGGTTGAACCCGGCGGCGTGCTGGACGTCACCGGTTCGGCCTACCTCGCGTTGGACGATCGCAGCGTTCGGGTCACCGGATCGCGATGGACGCCCGGACCCTACACCATGAAGCTGGAGGGGGCCGCTGGCGGGCCATTTCAGACGGTCATGCTGGTGGGGATCGAGGACCCCGCGGTGCTGGCCGATCTCGACGGGTTCATGGCGCGAATGGCGCAGGCGCTAAACGAGCGCATCCATCGCGCCATGGGCGACGCGGCCGGCGACTTCGACATTTCGTTACGCGCCTATGGCTGGAACGCTGTCTCAGGTCAGACGCCAGGAGCCGGAACCCCGCCGCCGCGTGAGGTGGGCTTGCTGTTCGTGGCCACGGCCGAAGGCCAAGCCCAGGCCACCCAGATCGCCAAGGCCTGCAACCCCTATTTCTTCCATTTTCCTGTCCGCATGGGCATCGAGCTGCCCAGCTACGCCTTCCCGTTCTCCCCGGCCGAGATCGAGCGGGGCCAGGTCTTCGAGTTCAAGCTCAATCATGTTGTCGAGACCACGGATCCCTTCGAACTGGTCCGCACGCGCTGGGTCGATCTTGACCAGGACAACCTCGAACAAGGCAAGGAGGCGGACCATGGTCACGCTGCGTGAGGTCTGCCACCAGGTGCGCTCGAAGAACGCCGGGCCCTTTTGGGTGACGATTGACGTCTTCTTCGACGGACCGGAGTCCTATGCGCGGTTCAAGGACGCGCCGGCGCTCTCGGCCGAGGCGATCGGCGAGGCCTATGGCGCCGATCCGACACAGGTGAAGCGCTTCGCCGTCGACTCCCTGAGCGTGCTGAAGATCTCCTATCCCAGGAAGTCGCCCCAAGGCGGCGTCGTCGAGCGCGATATGCACAGCGGGCAGCAGTATGTCCGCCTCCTGGACGTGTTGCTCGAATAGCGCGAGCTCTTAGTCGGCTGTCCATGTGCCCGCGGTGGCGGGAGCGGGATCTAGGGCGATGGAGACCCGGAGTCGTGGTCCGCGCATAGCCGGGCGCCGGCTGGATGGCCTTCAGAAGGACGATCCAGCCGCGACTCCTTGATCGACTGAAGGAGACACCGGTTCGCGGTGTCTAGGCCACCAACATCGCGAGCGGATCGGGGACGGCCGCCAGCGCGCGCTCACTGGCGACGAGCTGGGTCCGCAAATGGGCTTCCAGGATGTCGAGGATCTCCCCATCAACCTCGGCGTCGAACTTGCGCGCGAAGAGGTCCGAGCTCGACGTCAGCCTGTCCGCGTCGGCCTTGGTGAACGTGCGGGGGCGAAGCTTGATGTCTCCGTCGGGGACCCAGTCGATCATCCGCAGGTCGTCGTTGACGATCTCGCCGTGCATGGCGGTGTTCATCATCACGGTCTGGAAGAAGCCCTCATCGGCGATGAAGGTGTTGCGATAGAAGGCCTTGTAACGATCGACCGACGGGTCATGGCAGACGAAGTCGCAGAACGCCCGGCTGACGATCTTCCACTGATTGCCGATATAGGGCGTGGCGTCGTTCAAGAAGAGCCGCGTGACCAGGCTGTCGATGATGCGGCCGCCCTGTTCGACCACGTGCCCGAGAACGCGGCCCATGGTTTCGGGGCGACTCCTGGCCTGGTCGAGGACCCGGATGAACTCACGGCCCCGGTTGGCGTCGAGAAAGTCCCGGATGCGGCCCTGCGTCGCGAGCGGAAAGTCCTGGCCGCTGAGGTTGATGAAGTAGTCCCACCGGGCGTCCATCTCGAGCAGCCGGGCCATGCCGCGCAGCTCGGCGTCGACCAGGCTGTAGCCGCCCCACAGGGCGCGCTTGCTCTCCAGGACGGCGGCGTTGGGATAGGCGGCGAGGAACGCGCGCAGGTCGTTCTCCAGCTCAGGGCCGGCGTTCTTATCGACATGGACGAGGTAGTGGTTGGCCGGATCGTGGATCGCCTTGAACAACCGCTTGAACTGTTCGGGATAGCGATGGACCAGGATCAGGTAGGCGATTGTCGGCGGCGCGCGGCGGGGGGCTTGGATCAAGACCTGGCGCCTCGCGGGGCGTGGGGGGCGATTGGATGGGGCCGCGAGGGCTGGCCGCTGGTCGAGCGGAGATCTTCCAAGCCCTTGGGGCCCGAGGGGCGAGTTCCGGGGGAGGTGTTCACGGCGTGGCCTTTTCGTCGAGCGCGCCGGTCCGCGGCGCTCGGTCGTCTGGGGGCTGGCCGCTACTTCTTGCGCGGCGCCAGGGTCTGCGAGAGCGTCGGGGGGGCGGCGGCGATCACCTTGGGTTTGGCGGTCTTGGGTTTGCGGACTTCACGATTGCCTTTGGACAAGAGAGTTTTCCTTTCAAGGGCCGTGGGGGAGGGGGGGGGCGAGCGTGCGCGCGGAGGCCGGGCCAAGCCCGACCTGAAGCGGTCGACCGTGATTTGATGTCTGGAAGAGAGCGTCTGGGCGCCCCGGCTTCGGGACCTTGGGACCGTCCGCTGGGAGGGGCAGGGCCGGATGGCGTTACTGCGCGCCTCGGCAAGACCCTAGCACGCGCGGCCGCGGGGCGGGGAAAAGATTGCGTCGTGGGGAGCTATTGGCCTTGGATCGCGCTATCTTGTCCGGGCCACGGATTACCCCGCGCCATGCGGGCTCGTCGGCCTGAAGGGACGTCATGTCCTCCCCCTCGAACAGTCCGGTCCGCGAGCTCACGCGCGCGGTATTTCAATGAACCCGTGGGGCGCCGTGCTGGCGATCTTCGGCGTGCGCCAGGTTTCGATGCGGGATGTGCGGGCCGAGGCCTTCTTCCTTGGCGGTCGGCACAAGGGCGAGATCCGGGAGGGGGCGCAGAAGGAGCTGCTGGCGCCGGGCCTCCATCCCGATCGCGCGGCCCTGCTGCGGGCGGTCATTCGCATGACCCCGCGGTCCACGATCGGGGAGGCGCGTCCATGACCGACGAAGACGCCCAGGCGATGCGTCGCGAGAACGATTATCTCAAGCGCCGGAACGCCCAGTTGCAGAACGACATCACCAGCCTCGGCGGCCAGGTGCTGCGCATGCGGCAGGAACTGGAGCGGTCGAGCGGTGGCCACCCGGGCCAGGCGCCGAACCCGCTCGCGAGCGGACAATCGTAACGCTGGCCGTTCTTGATGATGGGAGGCTGAAGCGAGTGCTTCCTACGCGACGAGACGCTGGGCTGGGAGAAGCGCGCTCACGACCAGCCGGCTGAGCAGGCGATCCCCAATCGGGATGATGGCGTCGACGAAAAGGTCCGATGTCGTGGTTTCGATCTGCGGGGGCTCCTGCAGCACGCTGGCGTCCACTTGGAAGGTTTCCTGAACGCCGTCGACGAGTACGCCGGCCAACTGCGCGCCGTGCTGGATCACGACGATGACGTGGCGCGACGAGACTTCGGTCATGCCCAAACCCAAGCGACAGCGCAGATCGATGACCGGCATCACCGCGCCCCGAAGGTTGATGACCCCCAGCATGTAGCTCGGGGTGTGCGGCATCTGCGTCGCCGCGGTCCAACCCCGAATCTCTCTCACGCTGCGAATGTCGATGCAGAACTCTTGGCCGCCGATCTCGAAGGAAATCAGCTCCAGTTTGCCCGCGCTGGGCAGGCTGCTCTCGCTCACCATCTGGCCGTCTCCCTCGACGCGGGTCAGAACTCTTCCCAGGACTGCGCCGCCGCCTGAGAGCCGCCACCGGGCCGCGCGAAAGCGGCTATCCTGGCCTGGGCTCGCGCCACGGGATTGGCCGTTGGCGCATGACGGCCAGGCTGAGCGCGTTCGACGCGCGTGGTGGGCGCGCCAGTCTGGAAGCGCGCGACCAGCGAGGCCAGCTCGGCGGCTTCGGTCTTCAGATTGGCGGCCGCGGCGGTGGCTTCCTCGACCATGGCGGCGTTCTGCTGGGTGACCTGATCCATCTGATTGACAGCGGTATTGACCTCATTCAGGCCGGTGGCTTGTTCCTGCGACGACGTGGCGATTTCAGAGATCAGGACATCGATCTCGGCGATCTTGGTCACGATCCCGGTCAGCGCTTGGCCGGTGTCGCCGACGAGCTTAACGCCCCGCTCGACCTGAGCGGTGCTGCTGGCGATCAAGGTCTTGATCTCCTTGGCCGCTTCAGCCGACCGCTGGGCCAAAGCCCGGACCTCCTGGGCGACCACGGCAAAGCCGCGCCCGGCTTCACCCGCCCGAGCGGCTTCGACGCCGGCGTTCAAGGCCAGGAGGTTGGTCTGGAAAGCGATTTCGTCGATCACGCCAATGATCTGGGTGATCTGACCTGAACTCTGCTCGATCTCGCCCATGGCGGAGACCGCGTCGCGCATGACCTCACCCGAGCGGGCGGCGTCGGTCCGCGCGCCCGAAGCGGCGGATGAAGCCTGCTTGGCCCCTTCGGCGCTTCGCTTGACGGTGGCCGTGATCTCGTCCAGGGCCGCAGCCGTCTGCTCCAGACTGGCGGCCTGCTGCTCCGTGCGGCGCGACAGATCGTCCGAAGCGCTGGAGATTTCATCGGCGCCGGCGCGCAAGCCGCCCGTCGTCGCCGTAATCCCACTCATGGCTTCGCGCAGGCTGTCGATCGCGGCGTTGAAGTCGTCCTTGATTTGCGCATAGCGACCCAGGAATTGGGCGCTGATCCGAGCCGTCAGGTCACCTTGCGCCATGCGTTTGAGGCTTTCGGCGAGATTGGCGACAACCTCCTCCTGCTCTTCCGCCGCGCGTTGCCGCTCGCCCTCGGAACGCATTCGCTCATTCTCGATGGCCGTGACGTCGGTGGCGAACTTGATGACCTTATAGGGCTTGCCGTTCTCGTCGAGCACGGGGTTGTACGAAGCTTGGATCCAGCATTCGGCGCCCCCCTTGCCGATTCGCAGGAACTTGCGCGCGACGAACTGTCCGCTGTTGAGCTCATTCCAGAAGGCGCGATACTCGGCGCTCGCCGCTTCGGCTGGCGGGACGAAAATGCTGTGGTGTTTTCCGACGACTTCCTCCGCCCGGTAGCCCAGGGCGTTCAGGAAGTTGGCGTTGGCCCGAAGGATCGTTCCGTCGAGCTTAAACTCGATCACCGCCTGAGACCGGTCCATGGCGGCGACCTGAGCCTTTAGTTCGCGCAGCTCGGCGGCGATGGCGGCTTGCTTGGTCTTGGCCGTATTCGAAAACAGCATGGCGGTTCGATTTCGCTCTAAGAACATTGTTGCATGAACGTTGCTGTAAAATACTAACGAGGTGCTAATTTCCTATTCAAAGGGCAGATATGACGCAGGTAGAGCCTCCCCAAACTGAGCAACCACCTGAAAGCGCGACGATTGGCCACGGTTAACGGTAAATGAATTGCAATCTGGCCGATCTCATCTAAGCCGCAGTCGCGGTGGGTGAGTTCAGTGTGTGGGTTGTGTGAGTATGGGCTTAGAGGATCTAGTGGCCGCCCTGACAGCCGCCTCGGAGACGGCGGTGGTTGTCACGGATGGCGAGCTTTCGCATCCAGGGCCGACCATCCTGTACGTCAATGGCGCCTTCGAGCGCATGACGGGTTATTCGAGTTCGGAACTGGTGGGGCAAACGCCCCGGTTGCTTCAAGGCGAGAAGACCAGTCTCGCGACGCGCCGCACGCTGGCGCGCGCGCTGCGCGAAGGAAAGCGGATGAAGGTCGCCTTGATCAACTATCGCAAGTCGGGCGAGGCCTATCGGTGTGAGGTCGAGGTCTTTCCGATCCACGACAGGGGCGGCGTGCTGGTCAACGCCGTGGCGCTGGAGCGTGAAGTGAGGCGACGACCGGGGCGACGTTCCGTGATGGGAGAGGCCTAAGAGGCCTTAAGACGGTGCTCTGGGGCGGATCGGCCGATTGCGCCATGAGATCCGACTGACGCCGCCGAGCAACGGGCGGAATGTTGTCGGGCGGGCGAGCAGAAACGCGCGGCGCGCGCCGGAATCTGGCTTACATAGCGCGATGCCAGCACGATCGGACCCGATGGCCTTCACCGCTCCTGACCGCGACGACGCCCGTGCGCGGACGGTGGCGGCGGCCATGGACATCGTGGCGGGGCAGGGGCTGGCGGCGCTGTCGGTGCGCGACCTCGCCGCGGCGATCGGTAAGAGCACGACCGTCATCTTCAATCTCTTCCAGACCAAGGCCGGGGTGCTGGGCGCCATGGTCGAGGCGGCGATGGAGGAGGATCTGGCGTTCCATGACGCCTTCCTGTCCCAGGTCGACGGGCTGGTCCTGGATCAGCGGCGGATGGTCGACATCACCGCGCGCTACGTCCTGGCGCGGGCCGAGCCCTCGGCGCGCTTCGCCCGGATATGGGAAGAGGTTCTGATTGATCCCGAGGCCGCCCAGGTGGCGCGCGAACCGCTGGCGCGCTGGCTGACGATGCGGCGAAGCAAGCTGGAGGGGCTGCTGGCCCGTGACGCCCGGCTCGCGCGCCTGGGCGCGGTCTATCTGCCCTATCTGCTGATGGAAGAGCTTTACGCCGCGGCCCTGGCGCGGCGGCTCGACTACGAACTGCTGCTGCGCGAGAGCCTGGAGGGGTTGTTGGCCATGGCGTTCGGTGAGCCGTCCGGCGGCGAGGCCAAGGTGGCGCGATGGTTCACCGACGCCCTGGTTCTGCCCGAGCCGCCCAGCAAGCGTCACGCGCCGGGGTCGGTGAAGATGCGTCTGCTGGACATCGCCGCCGACCAGATCCTGGAACGCGGCATCGGGGCGGTCACCAACCGCGCCGTGACCCAGACGGCCGGGGTTTCGACCTCGACCATCCTCTACCATTTCGCTGACATGCGCTCGTTCCTGACCGAAGCGATCTGGCACAGCGTGTTTCGCGAAATCCCCGACTATCTGGACACCCGCAGCCCGCGCGACCGCGAGCGGCCGGCCGACCTGGAGGGCCTGGCGGCGCTGCTGGCGCCGACCTTGCGGCCGGGATCATCCGAGGACCCGGGGCGCGCCGGCTTCTACGTCAAGTACGCCCGCCTGATCGCGCAGATCTGCCTGATCGCCCGGCGCGACGCCGCCTTCGAGAACATGGCCATGCTGCTGCGTGGCCCCGAAGGCGGCGGCACCTATGCGCGGCGCGAGGCCGTCTGGCCGCCCGCTTTCGACATGACCCGCCTCGGCGCCATGCGCTTCGCGATCTGGATCAAGGGCTCGGCCCTGTTGAGCGCGGCCTTCCCCGAGACCGAGGCTCAAGGGGCGGAGGCGCGGCTTGGCGCGGCGGCGCTGGCCCTGGTGCCCGTGACCGCGTAGCGCGTCGAACGAACGATATTATTCAATTCTCTCATTGGTTGTGTTTCACCCAGAGGCGCGTGAAAGAGTTCCTTTGTTCGGGCTTCATCAAAGCGACACGGGCCGCTCCTATATCCCCTTCGATGTCGAACAACTGATTTTTCCGGCCGTTTGTCGTCGGGAAGAGGGGGCGTGATGCGTGTACTGTCGAAAGTGAAATTCGTGGCTCTGCTGATGGGAAGCGCCGCGATCTTCGCGGGGCCGGCCATGGCGGCCGAGGCGGTCGCTCCGGCGGCGGACGAGGCTGTCTCCAACCGTCTGGACGAGGTCACGGTGACGGCGCGACGCCGCGCCGAATCCGAGCAGAAGGTCGCCGCCGCCCTGACGGTGGTCAGCGGCGCCGAACTGGACCGCCGCAACATCCAGACTGTCAACGACCTGGAAAACAGCGTCCCGAACCTGGAGGTCACCAGCCAGCTGGGCGGCGGCCAGCCGCAGTTCCGCATCCGTGGCGTCGGCCTGACCGACTACGCCGCCAACAACACCGGCACCGTCGGCGTCTATGTCGACGAGATCGCCTATCCCTACGGCTCGATGACCCAGGGCGCGCTGTTCGATGTGGCCCGCATCGAGGTGCTGCGCGGTCCGCAGGGCATCCTCTACGGTCGCAACACAACGGGCGGCGCGGTTAGCGTCATCACCAACGCCCCCACCCAGACGTTCGACGCGGGCCTGACCGCGTCTTACGGCCGCTTCGACGCCGCCCACGTCGACGGCTTCGTCTCGGGTCCGCTGACCGAGACCCTGTTGGCCCGCCTGGCCATGACCACCGACCAGGGCGGCGCCTGGCAGTATCACCGCGACACCCATGAGAAGCTCGGCGACAAGGACCGCTGGGCCGCCCGCCTGAAGCTGGACTGGAAGCCGAGCGACGTCACCGAGATCGACGGCTCGCTGCGCTACAACCGCGACAAGTCCGACGGCCTGGGCCTGCGTCTGGTCACCCGCGCCTTCCAGTCGCACAACTACGCCCCAATCGGTAAGCTCTACCCGATCGACAGCGACCCGCGGATCACCGGCTGGGGCATCACGCCCTATTTCGCCAACCTGATCGGCGCCTCGACCAACGCCAAGCCGTTCCGCGACAACGAGGGCGTCGGCGCCAATGTCCGCCTGCGTCACGACTTCGGCTGGGCCGCCCTGACGGCGGTGGTCGGCTACGAGACCTTCAAGCGCCGTGAGTTCAACGATTGGGACGCCACGGCCTCGAACGAAGCCGGCACCTTCTTCTTCAACGACATCGACACCCTGTCGCAGGAAGTGCGCCTGGCCTCGCGTGGCGACCAGACGTTCCGCTGGCTGGCCGGCCTCTACCACTCCACGGAGTCCGTCGACGGCGGCTTCTATTCGGACTTCTCGGAAGCCTCGACGCTGAAGAACTGGTTCTCGACCACCTACAAGCAGGACGTCGAGACCACGGGCGCCTTCTTCAACCTCGACTACGACCTGACCAGCCGCCTCACCCTGTCGGGCGGCCTGCGTTACGAGGACGAGACCCGCGAGCTGAAGGGCTTCAAGACCGAGATCCTGGCCCCGACCTACTCGCGGCTGGCCAACACCGACAAGGACCGCCACATGGGCGAATGGTCCGGCAAGGTCGGCGGCGAGTACCATTTCACCAAGGACGTGCTGGGCTACGCCAGCGTGGCGCGCGGCGTGAAGTCGGGCGGCTTCACCACCTATAACAGCGGCCTGCCCACGCAGCTGGACCCGTTCGATCCGGAGAAGCTGATCGCCTACGAGGCGGGCCTGCGCTCGGAGTTCTTCGACCGCCGCCTGCGCGTCAACCTGGCCGCCTTCTACTACGACTATCGCGATCAGCAGCTGCAGGGCGTGCTCTACACCCAGACCGGCCGCGTCGGCCGGATCATCAACATCCCCAAGTCGCACATCCAGGGCGGTGAGCTGGAGATCACCTGGAAGCCGACGGCGCGCCTGACGATCAGCCAGTCGCTGGGCTACAAGTACGGTCAGTATGACGAGTTCTTCTTCGTCAACGCCACCGCCACCGAGGCGGCCAAGGACCCGGTGACGGGCCAGTACAACAAGATCATCTACAGCGACCGTTCGGGCGAGCGCCTGCCGTTCCCGCGCACCGATTACAAGGGCGCGATCAGCTACGTGATGGACGTCGGCGCCTGGCAGGTCGAGGCCGAGACCAACTACAACTACCGCAGCGACATGTTCAGCACGTCGTCCAACTCGGTGATCGGCGACTACTGGCTGTTCAACGCCAGCCTGACGGCCCGCCCGGCCAACGGCAAGTACGCGGTCGGCGTCTGGGTCAACAACGCCACCGACGACTATTTCGAAGAGACCCGCAACGCCTTCATCTCGGCGGCGACGGCCTCGCCGCATGAGCCGCGCACCTATGGCGTTCGGGTGACCTGGCGCTATTGATCGACGGCCGTTTCCCCTTCGGCCATCGGCCTCGCCGCGGCGCGCGTTTCGCGCCGCGGCGAGGTTTCCTCGTTGTGGATAGGAGCTTGTCATGACGGTTGATCGCAGACGGGTCGTGGGGGCGGGTCTGGCCCTGAGCGCGGCGGCCTTGGCCTCCGGCGCCGAAGCGGCCGAGGCCGCCTTTCGCCACGGCGTGGCCAGCGGCGAGCCGGGCGCGGACCGGATGCTGCTGTGGACGCGGGTCACGGGCCTGGGCGAAGTCGACGGCCGCTGGCGGATCGCCACGGACCCGGCCATGCGCAAGGTCGTGGGAGAAGGGCGCTTCATCGCCCTGGCCGAGCGGGACTTCACGGTTAAGGTGATGGCGCAAGGGCTGAATCCCGCCACCGACTACTGGTACCAGTTCGAGGCCGGCGGCCAGCGCTCGCCGGTCGGCCACACCCGCACCCTGCCGGTCGGACGGCTGGATCAGCTCGACCTCGTGGTCGCCTGCTGCGCCATGTACACCATGGGCTATTTCCAGGCCTACCGCGCCATCGCCGAGCGGCCGAAGCTGGATGCGGTGCTGTTCGTCGGCGACTACATCTACGAATACGGCGCCTCGAACTATCCGGGCCTGCCCACCCTGCGGCCGGCCGATCCGCCGCGCGACACCGTCACGCTCGAGGACTATCGCCGCCGCTTCGCCCAGGCCCGGACCGACGCCGACCTCCAGGCCGCCCACCAGCGCGCGCCGTGGATCTGCACCTGGGACGACCACGAGATCGCCAACGACGACTGGATGCACGGCGCCCAGCACCATGACCCGGCCAAGGACGGCGACTGGGAGGCCCGCAAGGTCGCCGCCGTCCGCGCCTATTACGAGTGGATGCCGATCCGCGATCCGGACCCGGCCGATCCCTACGCCATCCAGCGGGCGGTGGTGTTCGGCGACCTGGCCACCCTGATCGTGCCCGAGACCCGGCTGAGGGCGCGCGCGGCGCAACTGGCCCTGCCGAAGGATCTGGACCGGCTGCCGGACGGGCGTCCCGACCTCGACGGCTTCCGCCGCAAGATCGCCGATCCCGAGCGCCGGATGCTAGGCCAGCAGCAGGTGGACTGGATCGCCGGCGAGATGCGCGGCTCGGTCGCCGCCGGCCGCCCCTGGGTGCTCTTGGGCAGCGCCACGGTGATGGCCGACTACGCCTATCCGGACATGAGCCGCTGGGCCCCGGCCTCGGGCGCCCTGAAGGGCTTCTTCGAGCTGACCAAGCTGGATCTGCCGCTGCTGAACCTCGACGCCTGGTCGGGCTACGCGGCCGAGCGGCAGCGGGTCTATGACGCCATCCGCGCCAGCGGGGCGCGCACCGTCGTGCTGTCGGGCGACAGCCACATGGCCTTCGTCAACGAACTGCACGATGAGCAGGGGCGGGTGGCCGTGGAGCTGTCGACCAGCACGCTCACCGGGCCGTCGCTGGGCGTGGTCCTGGCCATGAAGGACGCCCCGTTCGGCCAGCGGGTGGCCGAGCGCAACCGCGACGTTGTCTGGTGCGATCACCTGGCGATTGGCTTCGTCGCCGTCCACGTCACGCGCGAGGCGGTCGAGGCCAGCTTCGTCAGCGTCACCGATCCGCGCGTCGCCGGCTCGCCCACCCCGGTGCAGCGCCGCGTGCGCGCGGCCGCCGAGGCCAAGGGCGTCGGCGCGTGGACCCTGCTCTAGGAGTCGTCATGTCTTCGCTTACCCTGAACCGCCGCGCGCTGCTGTCCGGCCTGGTCGTCGCCCCGGCCGTGCTGCGCTTCGGTCAGGCTCGGGCCGGCGGCGCCTATGTCTTCCCGCTGGGCGTGGCCAGCGGCGATCCGGCCCCTGACGGCATAGTGCTGTGGACTCGCCTGGCGACCGATCCGCTGGCTCCCGACGGCCTGGGCGGCATGGGCGCTGCCGTCCCCGTGCGCTGGGAAGTGGCCGCCGACGAGGCCTTCCGCCGCGTGGTCATGGCCGGCGATGCGATGGCCGAACCCGCCGCTGCTCACAGCGTCCACGTCGAGGTCTCCGGCCTGCGCCCCGACCGGCCATACTGGTACCGCTTCACCGCGCTGGGCCAGCAGAGCCCGATCGGCCGCACCCGCACCGCGCCGGCCGCGAACGCGGATATCGACCGCCTGCGCCTGGCCGTGGCGTCGTGCTCCCACTGGGAGCGCGGCTATTTCAGCGCCTATGGCCACATGGCCGACGAGGCCCCGGACCTGACCCTGTTCCTGGGCGACTACATCTACGAATATTCGATGGGGCCGGACCGCAAGGACCAGGTCGTCCGGCCCTACGGCCTGGAAGAGGCTACCACCCTGGCGGGCTATCGCAACCGCTACGCCCTGCACCGCACAGACGCCGACCTGCAGCGCCTGCACCAGGTCGCGCCCTGCCTGGCGACCTGGGACGACCACGAGATCCAGGACGACTATTCGGGGATCTGGTCCAAGACGTCCGGCGTCTCGCCGCAAGCCTTCCTGCGCCGCCGCGCGGCGGGCTACCAGGCGTTCTACGAGGCCATGCCGATCCGCCGCACCCGGCTGGACGCGCGGCTGCAGATGCCGATCCACCGCCGAGTCCGCTACGGCAAACTGGCCGAGTTCTTCATGCTGGACGGCCGCCAGTACCGCTCGCGCCAGCCCTGCTCAGACGGTCCCAACGGCGGCAAGGGCCAGATCGTCACCGACGCGGCCTGTCCCGATCGTCGCGACCCGGCGCGCACGTTCCTGGGCTTCGATCAAGAGCGCTGGCTGTATGACGGCCTGGCCAACACCCAGGCGCGCTGGACGGTGCTGGGGCAGGACCTGGTGATGGCTGGCCTGCGCTTTGGCGACGGCGGGCCCGACACCAAGTTCTGGACCGACACCTGGGACGGCTTCCCCGGCGCGCGCGACCGTCTGGCCCAGGCGATCACGACATTGAAGCCGCGCAACCCCGTGGTGCTGAGCGGCGACTACCACTCGTTCTGGACCAATGACGTCAAGCTGAACGCGGACGATCCGGCCTCGGCCACCATCGCCACCGAGTTCGTCGGCACCTCGATCACCTCGTCGGGGCCGCCGTATGAAGGCCTGATGGCGGCCATGCCCAACAATCCGCAGATCAAGTTCTTCGACAGCCGGGTGCGCGGTTACATGTCGATCGACGTGGGGCGAGACCGGATGACGACCCGTTACAGGGCGATCTCGGATGTCCGCGACCCCCGCGCCACGGTCGCCACGCTGAACACCTGGGTCGTCGAGGATGGTCGCGCCGGAACGGTCAGGGCCTGAAGCCCGCCGTCGACCCGCCCCTGGAAACGCACGGCGGCGCGGCCGGGGCGAGCCTGAGCGGGACGGTCCGGGAAGAATTTCGCCGTTGGCTCGGGGGATATGCGTCACGCTGCGTCTTCATACCTTGGGGGCGTCATCGGCGGCGTGATCCTCGAGGGAAATGTGACGTGATGGGGAGGCGGCGTTGAGACAGACCGATCGCCTGGACGCCCCCGTCGCGGCTTCGCTGGCCGGTTTGGCGCAGCTCTATCGCAAGCCGCTGCTGCGGTTCTTCGCCCGCCGGGCGCTGTCGCCCGAGGCGGCCGAGGATTGCGTCCAGGACGTCTTCGTGCGCCTCGCGCGGGTGGCGGAGTCCGAGGTTGAGAACTCCGAAGCCTATCTGTTCAAGGTCGCCCGCCACGTCCTGATCGATCGCGCGCGCCGGGCCAGCGTCAGGCGGGAAGGGCAGCACGACCCGATCGCGGACTTCCAGCTGATCAGCCCCGAAGGCTCGCCCTCGCGGATTCTGGAAGGGCGCGAAGCGCTCGAACAGGCGGCCAAGGCCCTGGGGGAACTGCCCGAGCGGACCCGCAACATCTTCCTGCTGAACCGGCTGGACGGCCTGACCTACACCCAGCTGGCCGCCCGCTACGCGGTCAATGTGAAGGTCATCGAACGCGAGATGGGCAAGGCTCTCAGTCATCTTCGACAACGGCTTCCTGATCATGACCGACGCTGAACGCATTGAAGGAGAGGCCGCGGCCTGGGTCGTGCGCCTGCATTCCGATCAACGGACCCAGGCGGATCGGGAGGCCTTCAACGCCTGGCTGGAGGCGGACGCCGCCCATGTGGAGGCCTTCTCGGTTCACGTGACGATCTGGGATTCCGTGGCGGCGTGGGGCGACGATCCCAAGGCGCGCGCCGTGCTGCAGTTCTCGCCCTTGTGGTCGGGATTTGGTCGGCGGCTGGCGCAATGGGGCGTTGGCGCGGGAGGGTTGGCCGCGGCCGCGGCGCTGGTCCTCTTCCTGGCGGGAGGGCTTCAGTCCACGCAGCACTACGCGACCGTGCCCGGCGAACTGCGGACCATCTCGCTGAGCGATGGGTCGACCTTGCTGATGAATACCGATTCCAAGGTCAGCACGCGCTTCACGCGGAGCGAGCGCCGCGTGCTCATGGAGCATGGCCAGGCCTATTTCCGGGTCGCCAAGGACAGCGCGCGGCCGTTCCGGGTGTTCGTTGGCGATGACGAGGTCCGGGCCGTCGGAACCGCGTTCGAGGTGCGGCGACTGGACGACCGCGCCGAGGTGGTGCTGGAGGAAGGGCGTCTGGCGATCTTTCACGGCGTCGATCCGTCGGAAAGCAAGCGCCTCCTGGCGAGGTCCTCAACCGTTCCAGCCGTCAAGCCGGCGCTCTACCTGTCGGCCGGTCAGTCCCTGGATCTCGACGGCGCCAAACCCTCCATCGCGCGGGAGGCCAATGTGGTTCAGTCCAGCGCGTGGCGGTACGGACGTGTCGTGCTGGACAATGTCAGACTGGACGAGGCGGTCGCGGACCTGAATCGCTACGGCGGCCCCCAGATCGTGCTGGCCGATCCTCGGCTTGGCGATATCCGGATCAGCGGCGTGTTCCATACCGGGCGACCTTATGACGTCGTGAGCGAGGTCGTCGGCGCCTTCCCGATAAGGATCGTCAAGAACGACGACAAGCAAATCGTCCTGGGATCGCAGGCCGCGGATGCTCGTATCCAGGCGCCAGATGTCGTCAAAAGTTCACGATAAGATTTCAGGGGTAAGGAGAGCGGGCTGCGTCTTCTGAACTGCCGGCGAGGACCGGTCGACGGGGATGACCATGCAGCAGAAATTCTTGCCCGCCCAGTTCATGGGCGGCTCGGCCTTGGCGATTGTCTTGGCCCTATCGGCTCAGACCGCCTGCGCCCAAACCCAGGCCCGTGCGTTCGAGATCACCCCGCAGGCGCTGGGCTCGGCGCTGCGCGTGTTCGCGCTGCAGAGCGGCAAGGACATCGTCTTCGACCCCGGTCTGGTGCGCGGCAAGACCGCGCCCTCGCTCAAGGGGCGGTATCTGAACGAAGAGGCCCTGCGGCGCCTGCTGGCGGGGTCGGGCCTTACGTTCGAGGGCACGGCGACGGGGGGCTTTATCATCCGGGTCGCCGCCCAGGGGAGCGCGGCGGCGGCGCAGGACGTGGCCGACATCGGCGCGGTCGTCGTGATCGGCCGCCGCACCATCGATACGCCACACGAGCAGATCAAGCGGCTGACCCCGGGGATCTCGGATTCGGTGACGGTCTCGGACATCGAGAACACGCCGGATACGACCCTGCCCGAAGCGCTGGACCGCGTGGTCGGCGTCAGCGCCGACAAGTACTACGGCACCAGCGACGGTGGGTATGTGTCGGTCCGGGCGTTCGATTCCCGCTACAACAGCATGGACATCGACGGGAACCCGATCTGGTTCAGCAGCCAGAACAATCGCGGCGCGCAGATCGGGGTCTTCCCATCGTCGATCATCAAGGAGACCAGCGTCTACAAGACGGTGACGCCCGACCAGGACGGCAATTCGGTCGGCGGACACATCTCGCTGCGCACCCTGCGCGCCTTCGACGGGGGCAGCCGGCCCTACCTGTCGCTGGGCGGCCGCATCGGCCGCTTCGACCAGGACAGCGTCGTCAATTCCGGGCCGTCGATGCGCCTCTACGGGGCCGCGAAGACGACCTTCGGCGCTGACCGTCAATATGGCGTGGTCGTGGGTTTCAACGCCCAGCGGATGCGAAATTCCGACAAATACGGCGGCGTCGACACCTATGCGCAGGTCAATGGCGAGGACCAGGTCAACGCCAGCAATCTCTACAGCAGCAGTCTCTACGACAAGGACGTCAAGAACGCGGTCGGCTACGCCAAGGTCGAGATGCGCAAGAACGACGGGCTGTACGCCTTCCTGTCCGGCACGATCATCGACGACTCCCGGCGCCAGTACCTGGATCGGGAAGGGACCTACATCTACAACACCGCCGGCCGCACCACGAACTTCAGCAACGGCGCCGCCGACTTCAACAAGGCGATCGGCCAGACCAAGCAGTACGATTACGACATCAAGCGCAAAGCCAAGATGCTGGGCGGCGGCGTCGACTATCAGGTCGGTCGCGCGGGGGTGTTGGCGGTGCGCGCCAACTATACCGACTTCAACAACACCATCGTCACCCGTTACCCGGAGACGTTTCAGCTGAACAATCTGTCGGGTCACTATGACCTGAACGGTGACTTGCCGACGACCCGGTACGACAGTCCGGCGACCTACAACGACCCGGCCAACTGGATCAACCGCAACACCACGGCCTCCTACGTCCGCGATCAGGACCTGCGCGACAAGGTCAGCGCGGTGAAGGCCGACTACAGTCAGAATACCTTCCCCGAGGCGCGGGGACTGGGCTTCGCGGCCGGCGCCAGCTGGACCCGGCTGGACCGCACCTATGACCAGGGCCAGGCCAACTATCTGCTACCCAAGGGTACGGTGCTGAAGCTGTCGGACGTGGCCGCGCCGGGCGCGACCATGGCCGACAACGCCGCGATCAGGATGAACTGGGACAAGTTCTGGACCTATGTCTACGCAAACGGGATCAAGACCACCGACCGGGCGCCGGCCTCGGACTACGCCCTGGTCGAGGACGTGTTCGCCGGCCACGCCGAAGCCTATCTGTCGGGCGCGCGCTATCGCCTGATCGCCGGCCTGCGTTACGAGAACACCCATGATCAGGACGACACCGGCGACACCGTCGGCGGTGTCTCGACCCCGTCGCGCCGGATCAACCACTACGGCAACTGGATGCCCAACATTCAGGGCAGCTACGACCTGACCGCGCGTCTCAAGCTGAAGGCCGCCTTCACAAAGACCATCGGGCGGCCCGATTTCGCGGACATCGCGCCGGGGCGTTCCGTTGGTGTGGACGCCAATGGCAATCCCGTCATCAGCGGCTCCAACCCGAAGCTTGGTCCGCGCCTGTCCACGAACTACGACGCCAGCCTGGAATATTATCTCGCCGGCGGCTTCGTTTCGCTGGCCGTGTTCCACAAGGACCTGAGCCACGAGACCTTCAGCCAGAAGACCCTGACGCTGGACAGCACGGGTGCGGTGATCCTCACTCAGACCACGCCCCTCAACAGTGGCAGCGCCCGGGTCACGGGCGTGGAGGCCTCGTTCGCCAAGCGGCGGCTCGACTTTCTGCCCGCGCCGTTCAACCGTCTGGGGTTGAGCGCCAACTATACCTACCTGGACAGCCGCTGGACGGTGATCCTGACCGACGGAACGGTGCGCACCATCGACTCCCTGCGCAACCAGCCGAAGTATCTGGGCAATGTCGGGGTCAGCTACGACCTGGGACCGGTCGATCTGCATGTCGACTATCGGGTCCGGGGGCGCGCGTTCACCACCACCTTCGGAACCACGCCGACCGGCGACCAGTGGATCAAGCCCTCCGACCAGCTCGACGCCCAGATCAACTGGCGCCTGGCCAAGGGGCTGCAGGTGACGTTCGAGGCGCGCAACATCACCGACAGCTATACGACGATCACCACCGGCGCGACGGACGCCATCTACAACAGCGTTGGCGGCGGGCGGAGCTATTTCGCCGGCTTCAAATACCGCTACTGAGGCCGGCCGGATGAGCGCGAACCAAGACGAAGCCACACGCCGCGCGTTTCTGCGCGCGGCGATGGGGCTGACCGCGACCGCCGAGCTCTGGCCCGGCGCGATCGCTCGGGCGATGGAGATCCCGGCCGCCCACCGCACCGGCACGATCATGGACGTCGAGCACGTCGTGATCTTCATGCAGGAGAACCGCTCCTTCGATCACTACTTCGGAACCCTGTCCGGGGTTCGCGGCTTCGCCGACCGCTTTCCCTGGACCTTGCCCGGCGGCGGCGCGGTCTGGCGGCAGCCGGACGGAAAGGGCGGCGCGGCGGCGCCGTTCAGGTTCGACACCAACGGCACCAACTTCCCTGTGATGAAGAGCCTGCATCACGACTGGGCCACCGGCCACGCGGCCTGGAACGAGGGGCGCTACGACAACTGGATCGCGGCCAAGGGCGGGCTCACCATGGGCTACCTGGCGCGGGAGGATATTCCCTATCACTTCGCCCTGGCCGACGCGTTCACGGTTTGCGACGCCTATTTCTCGTCGCTGCAGGGGCCGACCTGTCCAAACCGCCTCTATCTGATGACCGGCTGCGTGGATCACCACGGCAAGGGCGGCGGGCCGGTGATCGCGAACATCGATATCACCCAGAGGCCCGACGGCGTGGTGTTCGGGCCTGGCTGGAAGACCTATGCCGAGCGGCTGCAGGACGCCGGGATCTCGTGGCGCGTCTATCGGCAGGGAACGGACCTGGCCAGTGACGATGACAGCGACGGCGGCATGAACACCCTGATGGCGTTCGAGCGGTTTCACACCGCCAAGCCCGGCGACCCGTTGTATCACGCCGGGGCCGAGCCGCGTCGGCTGGAGGCCCTGAAGGCCGACGTCCAGAACAATCGCCTGCCGCAGGTGTCGTGGATCACGCCGCCGCGCATCTTCTGCGAACACCCCAACTGGCCGCCCGCCTACGGCGTGGAATATCTGGCCCGCATCCTGGACGCCCTGACCTCCAACCCGGAGATCTGGAGCAGGACTGTCTTCCTGGTCATGTATGACGAGAACGACGGCTTCTTCGACCACGTCGTTCCACCGACGCCGCCGCTGAACCGCGAGCAGGGTCTCAGCACCGTGCCGACCCACGACGAGCGCCACCCCGCGACGGGGCAGCCCTATGGCCTGGGCATGCGGGTGCCGATGCTGGTGATCTCGCCCTGGAGCCGTGGGGGCTGGGTCTGCTCGGAGGTGTTTGACCACACCTCGGTCATCCGCTTCCTGGAAGCGCGGTTCGGCGTGCGCGAGCCCAATATCAGCAAATGGCGTCGGACAGTCTGCGGTGACCTGACGGCCGCCTTCGACTTCAAGACGCCGAACGGCGAGCCGCCACGCAAGCTGGCCACGATCAGCGCCGATCTGGCCCTGCCAGACCAGGCGGCGTTCAATGCCTATAAGGCGGTGGTCGGCAAGCGGCCCAAGCCCGTGGCGCCGGCGACGCCGCCGGATCCGATGGTGGAGCCTGGGCCGCGCAATTGGCGGCCGCTGCCCTACAGGCTGGCCGTCGACCTTCGCCAGGTCGAAGGCGGCGTCGAGCTGGATTTCGTCAACGACGGCAAGGCGGGCGCCAGCTTCTACGTGTCCGATCGCCTGGCGCCCGAGGCGCCGCCGCGGCGGTTCACGGTCGGCGCCCGGCGTTCGCTCTCCGATCTGTGGAAGACGACCCAGGGGCGCCACGCACTGATCGTGCAGGGCCCCGCGGGCTTCTATCGGGCGTTCGAGGGCGGAGAAGAGGTCGGTCTGGAGGTTCGTCTGCGAGCGTTGGCCAACGGCGGACTGAAGCTCCATCTGCGCAATCGGGGCGCGGGCCCGCTGGACCTGGAAATTCGCGATCGGTATGGCCTCGCGTCGCAATCCCTGTCGATCCGTTCCGGCGCACGGGTCATTCGGTCCCTGAGCCTTGAGCAAAGCGCCCACTGGTACGATCTCGAGATCAGCGCCGCCGGGCTGAGCTATCGCTTGGCGGGGCACGTCGAGGCGGGGAGGGCCAGTTTCAGCGATCCCGCCTCGTCGCGCTGACGAGCAGCGAGGTCCGCAACCCACTCTACCTGCCGTCTGCGCCCTCGGTTCCTGGCTGCGTCAGCCGGGCGCGCAGGCGTGTCTCGATCCGATCGAACACGGCTGTCCGCGCCCGCGCCGGCTCAGCGTCGCCGGCGCAGGCGAACCAGATGGCCGACAGCAAGCGTGACACCACGCCGGCATGTAGAACCAGGTCGCTCTCGGGCAGGCTGAAGATCCGCTCCAGGGTGTCGCGCGTGGTGCCGCCCTGTGAGAAACGGATGACCGCGCCCGAGGCGGCGAGATCCTCGCGCCGCACGGCGGCCAGGAACAGGCGTCGGCGACGCAGGACCGGGCTGGGCGGCGCTCCGGACGCCACATGGTGGCGCAGAGCCTCGAAATATTGCTCGACCGTCTGAATCTCGTCGACCGAAGGCGGCGGATTGCTCTGGGCGCGCACCTGTTCGGTCATCAACTGCACCTGACCGCGGATCGCGCCGGCGACGAGGTCCTCGATCGAACGGAAGTGGTGGGTGACCGAGCCGGTCGTCACGCCCGCGCGGGTGGCTACGGCGCGGTGAGTCAGTCCCGTCAGGCCTTTTTCCTCCACGACCTCGGCGGCGGCCTTCGCGATGCGCAAGGCTGCTGGCGGCACGGAATTGTACGGACGGGCGCCGGCCGCCTCCGCGGCCAGGGCCGCCGCGCCCCAGGGGGCGCGAGGTGACGTGTCGAGCCAGATCGAGGCGAAATGCTCGACCATCTCGGTCAGCGCCGCGGCCTCCAGGGCCGGCGACCAGGTCGACAGGTGATAGAGGGCCTCCGATTCGAAGAGGACATGCATCATTCGGCCATCGATCGGATCCAGCCCGAACAGGGCCGCCGTCTCCGTCCAGAAATCCTGCCACAGGCGCGTCCAGGCGGCCGCGGCGCCCTGGCCCGCATTCGCGGCCAGGGCTTCCTGGTAAACAAGCGCGCGTGAGCGGCCCTGTGAAGTCCATGCCAGGATCACGTGTGTCAGCGCCCACACCGCGCCGTCGGCGGTGCGGGGCAGGGCGGCGATCTCGCGCGTGCGACTGGCCAGCCAGACGCGGGTCTCTTCGACGCCTTGCTCGAAGACAGTCAGTAACAATCGTTCTATGTTGCCGAAATTGTAGTTGATCGCGCTGGCCGAGGATCCGGCCTGAGCGGCGATCGCGCGCGCCGAGGCGGCGGCGATTCCGCCCTCGGCGATCAGGGTCGCCGCGGCGGCGATCAAGCGCTGTCGTGTATTGTCCTGAGGTTCCAGAACGTTCGCGCTGGCGGATGATCTGGCCGAGGAGGAATAGGGCGGGCGCAAGGGCATGTCGCATATTCCCTGGTCGGACGAGGATCGCAAGCTTGGCCGCTGGATAACGCCGAGCTTCACGGAACTGCAACATAACATTCGTTCTAAGGTCACGCGCAAAGCCTAGATGCCGCCTCGACGCCGACAGTCGTTCGGGCATCCAGGGGACACACCATGAATCGGGGATTTGAGACGTCGGCGCTGCGCGCCGGCCTGCTGGCCGGCGTGGCCGCTCTGGCGCTTTGCGGCGCGGCCCACGCGGCCGAGCTCGGCGCCGCCGCACCCGCCGCCGCGGACAGCACGGTGAGCCTCGAGGAGGTCGTGGTCACAGCCCAGAAGCGCAAGACCAACCTGCAGGACACTCCGATCGCGATCTCGGCCATGGATAGCGAGGCCCTGAAGGCCCGCCACGTCCAGTCGATCGAGGACCTGGGCGACGGCTCGATCCCGACCCTGCGCGTGGCCCCGTTCTTCTCGCGCAAATCGGCCCTGACGATCGGCATGCGCGGCGTGGGCTCGTCCGGCGACGCCAATCAGCCGGCCCGCGACCAGGCGGTCGGCGTCTATATCAACGGCGTCTATCTGGGGCGTGCTCAGGGCCTGGGCTCGGCGCTGTACGACGTCGAGCGCATCGAGGTGCTGAAGGGACCGCAGGGCACGCTGTTCGGCCGCAACACCGAAGGCGGGGCGATCAGCATCGTCACCAAGGCGCCGACCGGCGTGTTCGGCGCCAGCACGACGCTGGGTTATGGCAACTTCAATTCCTACAAGGCCGAGACCCACATCGACCTGCCCGAGTACAATAACGTCAGCGTCAAGGTCGACGCCTTGCTCAGCAAGCGCGACGGCACGGCGGAGAACCCGACCACCTCGGGCCAGCCGGACTTCAACAGCTACGACAAGCGCGGCTTCCAGATCGAAGCCCTGTGGAAGCCCGTCGACGGCTTCAGCGCCGACTATGCCTTCGACGATTCCTACGACGGCAGCACGCCCTACCTGGTGCAGCTGATCTCGAAGGGCCTTTATCCGACCGCCCCGATCGCGCCGCCGCAGCCCGACCGCGCCAAGGCGGCCACCGTCGGCGTGCCGCTGCGCCTCAGCGAGGGCTTCACCTGGGGCCATCGCCTGAGCCTGGACTGGAAGGTCAACGACGCCCTGGAGCTGAAGTCGATCAGCTCTTACCGCAAGCTCAAACAAGGCCAATACGACAACGCCGGGGCGATCCTGGGCGTGTTCGCGCCCAACGCGCCGTTCGCTCGCTACAGCATCGCCAACACCTACCAGAACCAATACAGCCAGGAGTTCCAGGCGATCGGCAAGCTCGACCGTCTCGACTACGTCCTGGGCGCCTTCTACTTCCGCGAGAAGGTCAGCGACAGCGCCCAGACCCCTAACAGCCTGCAGTGGAACGCCACGGGCACGGGCTACAGCGTTCTTTCGCTGAACCTCAACGCGGTGCCCTTCGACCGTTTCAGCCACGTGCGGACCACCAGCTACGGCGTGTTCGGTCAGGCGGTGTGGACGCCGCCGGTGCTGGACGACGCCCTGCATGTCACGCTGGGCGGTCGCCTGACCAAGGACGCCAAGAAGGGCTCGCTGGACGTCGTCAACGGCGCGATCCCCAGCTATGTCGACGCCAACAAGAACACGATCGTTGGCGTCATTCCGCTGGACGAATCGTGGAGCCACTTCGACCCGCTGGTCACCCTGGCCTATGACGTCGCTCCCAGCGTCCACGTCTATGGCCGCTGGAGCACGGGCTATAAGGCCGGCGGCGCCAACTCGCGTTCGCTGACCTACCGCCCGTTCGATCCAGAAGTGGTCAAGATGTACGAGCTCGGCGCCAAGACCGAGTTCTGGGACCGCCGCGCCCGCCTGAACGTCGCGGCCTACAGCGGCGATATCAAGGACGCCCAGGTCGACTTCAACGTCCTGATCCTGAACAACAATCGCGGCACGCTGGAAACCACCAACGCCGCGACGGGCAAGACCAAGGGTTTCGAGGCCGACTTCACCCTGGCGGTGATGGAAGGCCTGACGGTCACGGCCGGCTACGCCTACACCAAGACCACCCTGTCGGACGCCTTCAACCCGTTCATCAACGCCCGCTCGAAGATCTATCCGATCTTCACGCCCAAGAACGCCGCCAGCCTGGCGGTCGACTATGAGCGCCCCGCCTTCGGCGCGACCCTAAGGGCCCACCTGGACGCGGCCTATGCCGACGCCCAGTACGCCAACACGGCCGATCCGACCCTCAGCGACGACTCGATGATCGTGAACGGTCGCCTGGCCCTGACCGACATCCGGGTCAGCGAGGACGGTCCGGCCATGCAGCTCTCGCTGTGGTCGCGCAACCTGCTCAACGAGGCCCATCTGTTCATGCGGGCCTACAACGCCGCCCTGGGGACCTACGGGATCTACAACGAGCCGCGCACCTACGGCGTCGAACTGAACGTCAAGTTCTAAGCGGAGGGATCACCATGGATCGTCGTCTCTTTCTCACCGCGGCCGGCGCTCTGGCGCTGGCCCCGGCCGCCCGCGCGGCCACTATCCTCGACGCCAAGGCCGCCCGCACCTCGCCGACAGCCGTTCGCCTGGACTGGACCGGCGCTCGGGCGGTTTCGGTCCTGGTCTCCGCCGACCCGGACGCCAGGAAGCCGGCCATGCGCCCGCTGAAGACGGCCGCCGGCGCTTCGGCGGATCTGGACGCCCCGATCTCGCCGCGCCCGTATTTCCTGGTGACGGCGGCCGACGGTCGCCAGACCCGGGTCGCCGAGCGCCTGCTGCCGCTGGAAGGCGGCCGCAATTTCCGCGACGTCGGCGGCTGGCGTGTCGCCGACGGCCGCCAGATCAAGTGGGGCAAGATCTATCGTTCGGGCGTGATGAGCGGTCTGACCCTGGCCGACTACGCCTATCTGTCGAGGCTGGGCGTCACCGCGATCTGCGATCTGCGCAGCCCGCAGGAGCGCGCCTCCGAACCGAGCCCGTTCCTGGGCAAGGCCGGCGCGCCGAAGGTCGTGGCCACCGACTACGACATGAGCGCCTCGATGGCCGCCTTGGCGCGAATGACCACGCGCGAGGAGGCCATCCAGGGCTTCGCCGACAGCTACGTGTCGTTCCTCGACATGCTGACGCCGCACTATACCGACCTGTTCGCGCGCCTGGTCGCCAACGAAGGCCCGCTGGCCTTCAACTGCAGCGCGGGCAAGGATCGGACGGGCATGGCTTCGGCCCTGATCCTGTCGGTGCTGGGCGCGCCGCGCGCGACGGTGATCGAGGACTACGCCCTGACCCAGGTCTATACGCCGCAGTCCTACTACATGAAGCAGATGTCAAACGGCGCGGCCAACACCAGCGTCTCGGCCCAGCAGGCCCAGGCGTTGGCCAAGCTGCCGCCGGAGGTGTTGCAGGTGATCATGGGCTCGGACCCCGAGGTCATGCGTCGGGCCATGGCGGCGATCGACGCCAGGTTCGGCGGACCGGTCCCCCTGGTGAAGGCGCGCTTCGGCCTGACCGATGCGAAGATCGCGACGTTGCGAGCGACCTACCTGGGATAATCGGCCGGCCAAAGGGCGATCTTCGGTTCGGCGCGGCGGATCGCCCTTCATACAGGTGACATAGGCCCCTCTTAAGTCCCGACGGAACGTCGTCAGGATCGCCTCCCCATGTCTTATCTACGCGACCTGGACCGATGGTTCATCGAGGAGGTGCTGCCGCACGAGGGGACCTACCTGGCCCACGCGCGGCGCCTTTGCGGCAATGCCGACGACGCGGCCGATCTGGTGCAGGACGCCTACGCCAAGCTGTTCGGGCTGGAGAACTGGAGCGGCCTGGCCAGCCCGAAGGCCTATGCGCTGACCATGATCCGTAACCTCGCGATTCAGAAGCTGCGGCGGGCGCGGGTGGTCAGCATCCGACAGATCGCGGGTCTGGACGCCGGCGACCTGGCCGACGAGACGCCCAACGCCCAACGCCAGACTATCGACCGCGAACAGCTGCGGCGCCTCTTGAAGGCGGTGGAGCGGCTGCCGGACCGCTGCCGCCAGATCGTCATCATGCGCCGCTTCGAGGACAAGCCGCCGCAGGAGATCGCCCGGCAACTGGGCCTGAGCCTGTCGACCGTGGAAAAGCGCCTGGCGCGGGGCATGTTCCTGCTGTCCCAGGCCATGGACGCGGACGTCCGGGCGGCGGCCGAGACGCCGCCTTCGGCTGCGGCTGGGAACAAGCTCGGACGGCGCGTTCGCGGCGACTGAATAATACCCAGGCGTCAAAGTGGAGGTGCGTCGCGGTTCGCGCGTCTCTAGGGTGAAATCGCGACCGAGACCCTGCCTGTGCCCGATTCCCTTCCACCACCTCCGATGGACGACGCTCCGGATTCCGTCGCCGCCCAGGCCGCCGCTTGGCTGGCGCGACTGGACACGGGCGTGGCGGACGAGGTGGAGTTCGAGCGGTGGCGGAGCGCCGATCCGCGCCACGCGGTGGCGTTCGCCAAGGTCGCGGCCCTGTGGTCTGACCTGGCCCGCGTGGGAAGGGCCGTGGCCGCGCCCGTCGCCGCGCCCGCGCGCCGGCCGTCGCGTCGGCGACTGCTGGAGGCGGCCGGGATCGGCGCGGTCGCGATCCTGGGCGGCGGCGTCGCCACGCGCGCCTTCGCCCGCCAGCGCGTCGTCACCGACGTGGGCCAGCGACTGGACCGCAAGCTGGCCGACGGCGCGGTGATGACCTTGAACACCGATACCGAGGTGCGCTGGCGCGAGGGCCGCGACGGCGTCGAGGTGTGGCTGGAGCGGGGAGAGGTCAGCCTGACCGCCGCCGGCCGGCCCTTCCTGTTGCGCGTGGCAGCCGAGACGGCGCGGCTTCAGCCGGGCGGCCGCTACAACGCCCGCATGCGGGGACCCGTCATCGACGTGACGGTGCTGAGCGGTCAGGCCGCCGTGTCTTCCGTCGCCGCGGCGCCGGCCCACAACCTGACCCTGACGGCCAGCGGCGCCCTGACCCGGCCGACCGCCGCGCCCGAGCTGCAGGCCATCGAAGCCTGGCGGCGCGGCGAGGTGGTGTTCGAGGACGAGCCGCTGGCGGCCGCGGTCGAGGAATACAACCGCTACCTGACGCGCAAGCTGATGATCGTCGACCCGCAATTGGCCGCGGTGCGGGTCGGGGGGCGCTTCACCTCGTCGGACCCGGCCGACTTTCTGCAGGCTCTGTCGGCTAGCCTGGGGGTGACCTCTCGCCAGGCCGGCGAGGACGTGATCCTGACCCGCGCGAAATAATTTCCGCCGAACTTGGCGGTGGCCGCGCCCCTGAGCGTCTCCCCATCGACCGCGCCGTGGCGCGAGGCTTTCGGGGAATTTCGATGACTTACAGGGACATCAGCTACGCGGCCCTGCTGGCCGCGACGGCCGCCGTCGCCGTTCATGCGCCAGCCTTCGCCCAGGCTCCGGCGGCGACCTTCGACATCCCGGCCGGCGACCTGACCGCGGCGCTCAACGCCTTCGCGCGCCAGGCCGGCGTGCAGATCTTCTTCCCCTCGGCCGAGCTGGCGGGCCGCAAGGCTCCGGCTATCAAGGGCTCGATGCCGGTCCGCGCCGCGCTGTCGAAGCTGCTGGCCGCTGGGGAGCTGGAGATCGCCGCCGACGACGGCCGCACCATCTCGCTGCGCCCCGCCCGGCGCGACGCCGCCGTGGCCCTGGACGAGATCCTGGTCACGGCCCAGAAGCGCGAGCAGAAGACCATCGACGTGCCGTTCGCCCTGACCGCCTACAGCGGCAAGGCGCTGGAGCGGCTGGGCGTCACCAACTTCCGCGAACTGTCGACCCACGTGCCGGGCCTGATGGTCGAGGACCAGTCGCCCAACAATCCGATCTTCGTGATGCGCGGCATCACCTCGTCGGGCGGGGACTCGTTCACCGAGCCGCGCGTGTCGGTGTTCCAGGACGGCGTGTCGATCTCCAAGTCGCGCGGCTCCTACATCGAACTCTATGACAACGCCCGGGTCGAGGTGGCCAAGGGGCCGCAGTCGACGCTGTTCGGGCGCGGCGCCCTGATCGGCGCGCTGAACGTGATCCAGAACAAGGCTGGTCCGGACCTCGACTGGTCGGTGGCGGGCGAGGCCGGCAACCTGGGCTACTACCAGTTGGACGGCATGCTGAACCTGCCGCTGTCCGACACGGTGTCGCTGCGCGTGGCGGGGCGGCGCAAGAGCCGTGACGGTTATGAGAAGAACCTCAACCCCAACGCCGACGGCGACCTGAACGCCATCGACACCAACGCCTACCGGGTCGCGCTCGGCTTCAAGCCGAATGACCGCTTCAGCGCCGACCTGATCTACAACCACCAGGACGACAAGACGAACGGCACGGGCTTCAAGTCGATGTATGTCAGCCCGACCGACCCGGCGACGGGCAAGGTGCTGGCGGGCGCGCGGGTGAACGATCCGGTCTGGCTGTCCAAGCCCGCCGACTTCGCGCTTGGCCACCCACTGGGCGTCGACCAGTACCAGAACGGCGTCATGGCGCTGGTGAAGTACAAGCTCACCGACGCCCTGACCCTGAACGCGACGACCAGCTACCGCGACATCGACGCGGTCGAGGTCTACGACGCCGACGGCACGTCGCTGCCGCTGTTCACCAACATGGAGGATGTCGGCGGCACGCAGTTCAGCCAGGAGATGCGCCTGAACTACGACAAGGGTGGCCGCGTCTCGTGGTTCGCCGGGGCCAACTATTACCGCGAGCGCTCCAAGGCCCGGGTCGATGTCCGCTTCGACGAGCGGATGCTGCTGGCCCAGGCGGCGGGGATGCTGAGCGGCGGACCGTTCACCGGCCTGCCCAAGACCACGCCGGCCCCGGCCGCGCTTTTCGACAACACCGCCTTCACCGGCGCGCTGCTGCAGGGTCTGGTCGCCCAGTCCAGCAAGGGCAATCTGGTGCTGACCAGCGCCGAAGCCGCCGCCCTGGCCGCGCGGCTGGACCCGCGCCACGTCGAGACCTCGCGCAACGAGTCCGACCTCGACGCCTATGACCTGTTCGGCGACATGACCTTCCGCCTCACCGACCGCTTCGAGCTGTCGGGCGGCCTGCGCTACAGCCGCGACGAGAAGACCACGATCTGGGGGAGCTCGGTGCAGGGGCGCAGCATCCTGGGCGGCGCCATCGGCGCGGCCGGCGTCGCCGCCACCGGCGCGCCGGCCGGCGTCGCCACGGCCCGCGCCCTGATCCAGGGCATGAGCTTCTATGGCGCGACCTTGGACGGTCCGGTTCCGCTGTTCGGGGTGTCGGCTCAGCCCACGGCTCATAATGGCGACTTCACCAGCCGCGACCTGAGCGACGACGGCGTCACCTGGCGCCTGACCGGCCGCTATGCGCTCAGCCCGACCGCCAACCTCTACGCCAGCTATTCGCGCGGCCGCCGGCCGGGGGTGTTGTCGGCCGGGGCCCCGGGCGCGCCGGACGGGACGCCGATCTTCGCCATCGCGCCGGCCGAGACGGCGCAGGCTTACGAGACCGGGATCAAGGCCGACCTCTTGGACCGCCGCCTGCGGATCGACGGCTCGCTCTACTACTACGACTACGACAACTTCCAGACCCGCGAGCAGCGCGGCTCGACCTTCGTGACCACCAATGCCGGCACGGCGCGGGCCTACGGGTTCGAAAGCCAGGCCGACTTCGCGGTGACGCCGAACCTCGACCTGTTCGGCGGCTATGCCTACAACCACGCCCGCTTCACGCGCGGCGCCTACGAGGGCAACCACTTCGCCCGCTCGCCGGACCACATGGTCTCGCTGGGGGCGTCGGTCCGCTGGACGGGCCTGGGCGGCAAGTTCGACTTCCGGCCGACCTACACCTGGCGCTCGAAGATCTTCTTCGCCGACGACAACGACCGGCCCGAGCTGCAGGCCGGCCTGTTGGTTCCCGACGCCGGCCAGGACGAGTTCCAGGACGGCTTTGGCCTGCTCAACGCCCGGATCAGCTACGCGCCGGAGCGGGGCGACTGGGAAGTGGAGGCCTTCGGCAGCAACCTGACCGACGAGATCTACCGTAAGGGCGCGGGGAGCGCCGGCAAGTCGATTGGCCTGCCGACCAACGTGCTGGGCGAGCCGCGCGTCTATGGCCTGCGCCTGACCATCCACCACTAGGGAAAAGGCCAGATCATGCGACGCCTTCTGCTATCGGCCGCGGCCTTGTTGGCCTTCGCCGTCCCCGCCATGGCTCAGACGCCGGCCGCCGCGCCCATCGTCATCGGTCACCGGGGCGCCAGCGCCTACCGGCCCGAGCACACCGCCATGTCCTACAAGCTGGCCATCCAGATGGGGGCTGACTTCATCGAGCCGGATCTGGTCATGACCAAGGACGGCGTCCTGGTGGCGCGGCACGAGAACGAGATCGGCCGCACCACCGACGTGGCCAGTCATCCCGAGTTCGCCGACCGCAAGGCCACGCGCGCCATCGACGGCGAGACCTTCACCGGCTGGTTCGTCGAGGATTTCACCCTGGCCGAGTTGAAGACCCTGCGATCGCGCGAGCGCCGGCCCGAGGCGCGACCCGGGAGCGCCCGGTACGACGGCCGGGAGTCGGTGTTCACGCTGCAGGAGATCATCGACATCGCCAAGGCCGGCGCCGCGCGCGGCCGGCCGGTGGGCCTCTATGTCGAACTGAAGAACCCGGACTATTTCCGGCGTATCGGCCTGCCGATGGAGAAGGCGCTGATCGACGTCCTGGCGGCCAACGGCCTCAACACCGCCGACGCGCCTGTGATTATCCAGTCGTTCTTCCCGTCGGCGCTGATCGCTCTGCGCCAGATGACGCCGATCAAGCTGATGTTCCTGGTCAACAGTCAGCCGCCGCCGGCCTCGATCCTGGCCGCCAACCATATCGCCAGATGGTCGGATGTGTGGTCGCCGGACGGCCTGAAGAAGATCGCCGCCTTCGCCGACATTGTCGGGCCCGAGACCCAGATCATCCTGCCGCGCGACGCCGAGGGCCGCAGCCTGCCGCCCAGCGCCTTCGTGGCCGACGCCCACGCGGCGGGGCTGAAAGTCCATGTCTGGAGCGTCAATCCGGAGAATCTGGACCTGCCGGTCGATCTGCGCTGCGGCGATCCGACCAAGCCCGGCTTTGACCACCGGTCCGGCGACGTCCAGACCGAGGCCCGGCGCCTGTTCGCCCAGGGGATCGACGGGGCGTTCAGCGACGCGCCGGACATGTTGGCCAAGGTGCGGTCCGAGGGGCCGAAGGCATGGGCGGCGGGCCTGGCGTCTGCGCGGTCGTGCCCGTCGGCCAAGGTGGGCTGAGCTCTCGACCAGGCGACACTGAAACATGCTCGCGCCCGTCGCCGAAGTCTCTCCGGCCGGGACTTGAAGCCAAATCTGATTGACGTTTCTAGTCAATCGATTAGCTGAGTCCAATCTCGAAGGTTGGATGAAGCATGGCGCGAACGCGAGCTAAGGATGCGGGTCTTGAGCGGCGAGATTCCCGAGCCACTCTGTTTGACGCCACCGCGGCGCTGCTTTCGGAGCGATCCACGATCGAGGTCTCGCTCAGCGAGATCGCGCTGAGATCCGGCCTGAACTCGGCGCTGATCAAGTACTATTTTGGCGGCAAGGAGGGCTTGCTGCTGGCGCTATTGGAGCGCGTGGCCGAGCGATCGATGGCCGATCTGGCCAGCCTGGTCCGCATGGAAATCTCCGCCGAACAGAAGCTGCGCATCCACATCGGCGGCATCATCAACACCTACTACCGATCGCCCTACGTCAACCGTCTGATCAATTACATGATCGTCCGGGGCGACAAGGCGTCCAGCGAACGGGTGGCCAAGATCTTCGTCGAGCCGATGATCGCCGCCTATCGCGCGATCGTCGCTCAGGGCGTCGACGACGGGACGTTCCGGCCGCTCGATCCAGGCATGCTGTATTACAGCGTCGTCGGGGCCTGCGAGCACATTTTCTACGCCGGTTTCGCGCTGCCCACCACGCTGGGCCTGTCCGAACTGACCGAGCAGGTTCGCCAGCAATACGTCCAGCACGTCATGGACCTGGTCTTCCATGGCGTCCTGGCGCGACCCATTCGCAAACCGCTTGACGACAATTAATCGAACAATTAATCGCTCGAACAACGAATAAGACGCGGGAGGAGACGGCCATGGCCGAGGCTTTGATCATCGACGCCGTGCGCACGCCGCGCGGCATTGGCAAGGTGGGCAAGGGCGCGCTGGCCCATCTGCACCCCCAACACCTGGCCGCCACGGTCCTGAAGGCGATCGCCGAGCGCAACGGGCTGGACACCGCCGACGTCGACGACGTGATCTGGTCGACCTCGACGCAGAAGGGCAAGCAGGGCGGGGACCTGGGTCGCATGGCGGCGCTGGACGCCGGCTATGACGTCAAGGCCTCGGGCATGACGCTGGACCGCTTCTGCGGCGGCGGCATCACCACCGTGAACCTCGCCGCCGCCCAGATCATGAGCGGCATGGAGGATCTGGTCGTCGCCGGCGGCGTCGAGATGATGAGCCTGACCGCCGCCATGGCCGCCCAGGAGCAGGCGGCCGGCTTTCCGCCAGGCCTGATGGGCTCGGGCAACGAGCACCTGGACATGCTGCATCCGCAGTCGCACCAGGGCGTCTGCGGCGACGCCATCGCCAGCATGGAAGGCATCACCCGCCAGGACCTCGACGCCCTGGGTCTGGAAAGCCAGAAGCGCGCCGCCCGCGCCATCGCCGAGGGGCGGTTCGCCAAGTCGATCGTCCCGGTGCTGAACCCCGACGGCGATGTCGCGCTGGACCGCGACGAGTATCCGCGCCCCGAGACGACCGCCGAGGGGCTGGCCCAGCTGAAGCCGGCCTTCACCGCCATCGCCGACTATCCCTATGACGCGAAGGGCTCGACCTTCCGTGGGCAGATCAATCGCCGCTATCCCGATCTGAAGATCGAGGCCATGCACCACGCCGGTAATTCGTCGGGCGTCGTGGATGGCGCGGCGGCGGTGCTGCTGGCCTCGCCGGCCTATGCGCAAAAGCACGGCCTGAAGGCTCGGGCCCGCGTGGTGGCCATGGCCAACGTGGGTGACGATCCGACCCTGATGCTCAACGCCCCCGTGCCGGCCGCTCGCAAGGTTCTGGCCAAGGCCGGTCTGAAGGTCGAGGACATTGATCTCTGGGAGATCAACGAGGCCTTCGCCGTCGTCGCCGAGAAGTTCATCCGCGACCTGGGTCTCGATCGCGCCAAGGTCAACGTCAATGGCGGCGCCATCGCGCTGGGCCATCCGATCGGCGCCACCGGCGCGATGCTGATCGGCACGGTCCTGGACGAGCTGGAGCGCACCGGCGGCCGCTATGGCCTGGTCACCATGTGCGCCGCCGGCGGCATGGCCCCGGCCATCATCATCGAACGCATCCAGGGCTGATAGAGAGCATCCGTGATGTTTTGGTCGCCGTCGTCACGGGCGGCGACCGGGCGAGGCCCGAGGCGAGAGACATGAGCAAGATCCAGCGATTGGCCGGCCGCACGGTGCTGATCACCGGCGCGTCTTCGGGCATCGGTGCGCGGTTCGCGCGCGTCGTGGCCGACGAGGGCGCGGCGGTGGTGATCGGGGCGCGGCGCGTCGATCGGCTGGAGGCCCTGCGCGACGAGATCGTGGCGGCGGGCGGGCGGTGTCTGGCCGTGGCTCTGGACGTTGCGGACGAGGCTTCGACGATCGCCGCCTACGACGCAGCCGAAGCCGCCTTCGGGCCGGTCGACAGCGTCGTGGCCAATGCGGGGATCACGGCCGAGGGGCTGGCCGCGGATCTCTCCGTCGAGGATTTCGACCAGGTGTTCGCGGTCAATGTCCGGGGCGTGTTCCTGACCGCCCGTGAAGGCGCGCGGCGAATGCGCAAGGCCGATATCGCCGAGCGCGGCCGCATCGTGCTGGTCTCGTCGATCACCGCCAGGATGGTGACGCCGGGTGTGACCGCCTACAGCGCCTCCAAGGCCGCCGTCAGCCACATGGGCCGCCACCTGGCGCGCGAATGGGCGCGGACGGGGCCCAACGTCAACAACCTCTGCCCCGGCTATATCCGGTCCGAACTGGCGGGCGACTGGTTCGACACCGAGGGCGGCCGCAAGCAGATGAGCAAATGGCCGCGTCGCCGGATCCTGGACGAGGACGCCTTGGACCCCATGCTGGTCTATCTGCTGTCCGACGAGAGCAAGGGCGTGACCGGCGCCGACTTCACCATCGACGACGGCCAATCGCTGTGAACGCCGCGCGCGGCGATCGCTCCGCGGGGCGATAGGGCGCACCGTAAAGCCGGCGCGGCCGGATCACGGCGTTCAGTCGGGCGACGGACTTGTCGTCGGCCACGCGGCGGAGGCGGCCTGCAGCCCGGCGATGGCCGGTGGCAGCCCCGCGTCGTCGGTGGCGACGCCATCGGCCAGGGCCGCCAACCGCTCGATTTGGGCCTGCTGCTCGCGCAGCGCCTCGGCCAGCGCCGAACGCAAGGCGCGACGCTGCGCGTCGGGCTGATCGCGCAAGAACAGAATGGCGCGAATGGCGGCGACCGGCAGCCCGACCGCCCGAAGCGCGACGATGGCCTTGAGCTGCTCGATGGTCGCGAGGTCGTAGCCCCGGACATTGCGGGCCAGGCGGTGCGATCGGATCAAACCCTGATCCTGGTAGTAGCGCAGCGTGCGCGTGGTGACGCCCAGCCCGCGAGCGGCGTCGCCTATGTCGATCAGGCGCTTTGGCGCGTAGGGGTCACGAGCCAGGTAATTCATCAGACGAACTCCACCAGCACCTCATCCGCCGCGACGGGATCGCCGGACTTGGCGTTGACGGCCTTGACGACGCCGTCGCGTTCGGCGCGGATGATGTTCTGCATCTT
>NZ_JBXAKU010000012.1:0-141188 GCF_058798735.1 Caulobacter sp. GW822-FHT07D08 | reverse complement strand
AGCGCTTCATCTAAGCCCCCGGAGATTAACCTCCGAGAATCATAGCCTAAATCGACGTTTTCACACAGCCTCCACCCCGCCCTGAACCTAGTGACGTCCGCTATCTGGACCTAGGCCGCCGCGGTCACCGGATGCGCACGTTGCGGAAGGGGCCCAAGGGCAAGGGGGAAGAACCCGGACTAGCCGGTGAGAGAAATATCGCGCAATAGACTCAACTTTAGTTTGCAAAATTAGACAACTTATGGCGCCATTTTCTTCGGGCACTTCCGCCCATTGAGGATCATGCATGAAGCGCTTGTTTCAAGTCTCGCTGATAGCCGCTCTGGCCCTTTCCTCGATCCCGATGAGTTCAAACGCAGGTCCGCGCTTCTACCGGGAGACGATCTACTATAACTATGAGTACTTTCACACGCCGGGTCATGGTCTCCAACCTGGAGAAAGAGTAGAGGTGGGTTGGGTCCGCTACTATTGCGACGGGACTATACGGTCGTTCGGGCAGGAGACCGGCGAATTCGAAGACTTCGAATTCGGCACCTGCGACTGAGTTTGTCCGGAGGCCCGTCGACGTTGACGGGCCTTCATTGTCCGGCGGGTCAGGCTTTTGCTAGCGGCGTACGGGTCGAGACGCCGCCAATGGCTCACGCCTGCGGGAATGGGCGGCCGTCAGCCCCTGCATTTAAGATGGCCACAACACGGGACGAAGGGATGCCCGTGTTCGCACCAAGTTCTTTAGCGGCAGTCGCTGTCACGTCGGACCATCGGCTACCCGCTGCGTCGCGGCCGTTCCTGGCCAGAGTGGACAGCGCGTCCCAGGCTTCATGCTGAAGTATCATGGTCGTGCCTGACCCGGATTCTCTTTTGGTCACCGAATGGCGCAGCAGCGCGGTGCGAAGCGCGCTAGAGAGCGCAATCATGAGCATGAACTGTTCCATGCGAATACGCTAAGCTCTACTCAGTAGCGCAATAAGTCTTGCGCGCCGTCATAGGCTTTCTGCTGGGTCCTCTTTCGGTAATCCGCATTGTCCGACTAGGGGCGGAAGCCGTCACCGGTGCCAGTCCAGAATGCCGACCTCCCTCGGGCCAGTGTCAGCACCTCCGCCGATGACCGTTCACGACCCCGTACAGACGATCATAAGGTCCGCTTCCGGCAGTCGGCCGCCCCGCCGATTCCGCTTAGACCTTCCGGGCGATCACCGCGATGGACAGGCCAAACGGCAGGCCGCCGCCGATCGTCAGCGGGGCCTCCAGCGAGAACACGCCGGCCAGGGCCTTGTTCAGCCAGGACGGCGGCATCGCGTCGTCGGCGCTGTCGTTCTTCAGCAGCTTCTTGGCGGTGCGCTGCACGGCCGCCAGCGGGAACAGCAGGCTGTTGAAATAGGTCGCGGTCTCGACCTTCAGGCCCGCGTCCTCGAACAGGGCGCGGTAGCGCGGCAGCAGGTAGCGGCGCTTGTGGTGGTGCAGTACGTCGTGGTGGCTCCACATCCACTGATAGGCCGGCACCGTGGTCAGGATCGCGCCGCCGGGCTTGACCAGCCTGGCCAGGGCCCTCACCGAGCCGGCGTCGTCATCGACGTGCTCGACCACGTCGAAGGCGCAGACCAGGTCGAAGGTTTCGGGCGCGTAGGGCAGGCCGTCCGGCAGCAGGCCGGTGTCGATCGCCAGGCCGAGGCGCTCGGAGGCGTAGGCGCGCGACTCGTCGTCGGGCTCCAGGGCCTTCACGTCGCCGAACTCGCGCAGCAGCGGGACGTTGCCGCCCGCGCCGCAGCCGACCTCCAGGATGCGCGCGCCGGCCGGCGGGGCCAGGCGCCGCAGCAGGCCGCGCAGGATCTTGCGGCGTCCGACAAACCACCAGTGGTCGGTCTCCAGCTCGCGGATGCGGTCGTAGATCAGGCGGTCCATGCGGCGTCCCGGTCGGCGGTGGGTTGGTGGGCGAAGACCCAGAAATGGCTCAGCAGGAAGAGCGCGGCGGTATAGCTTGCCACGGCCGCGCCCTGGGCGGCGACATCGAACAGGGCGCCATGCGGCAATACCATCCGGGCCAGGGTCAGCACGCCCTGGTTCAGGGCGAAGGCCACGGCCACGGCCACGCCGTAGCGCAGCGGCGCCGAACGCGCGGCGCGGCGGGCCTTGAATACGAAGAGCTTGCTCAGGGCGAAGCTGACGCAGACCCCGACCGCGTAGCCGACGGCGTTGGCGATGTGCGGGTCGACGCGCAGCCCGACGTCCAGCGCCAGGATGATGGAGAGGCCGACCAGGGTGTTGGCCACGCCGGCCACGCCATAGCGAAGGGCCGAGACCAGGAACTCGCGCCGGGCCGGGGTCAGCAGGGCGCTCACGTCTCGGGGTTCCGCGCGTCGAAGCCGTAGCGGTCCATGATCACGTACAGCGGCCGGCCCTTCACTTCCTGATAGATGCGGGCGACGTACTCGCCCAGCGAGCCGATGGCCAGCATCTGGATGGCGAAGCCCGACAGGATCACCACCATCAGCGACGGATAGCCGGGGACCTTGTTGCCTTCCAGCAGGGTGCGCAGCACCAGGAACACGGCCGCCGAGGCCGCCAGCAGGCCGGCGATCAGGCCGACATAGCTCCAGATCCGGATCGGGGCGGTGCTGAACGAGGTGATGCCGTCGAGGGCGAAGTTCCAGAGCTTCCAGTAGCGGAACGAGCTGGTCCCGGCCGCGCGCTCGGGGCGGGCATAGGGGATCGGCGTCTGCTTGAAGCCGACCCAGGCGAACAGGCCCTTCATGAAGCGGTTGCGTTCGGGCAACTGGCGCAGCACGTCGACGACCCGCCTGTCCATCAGCCGGTAGTCGCCGGCGTTGTAGGGCAGGTCGACGTCCGACATCCGGTTGAAGGCCTTGTAGAAGCCCTGGGCCGTCAGGCGCTTGACGAAGGTGTCGCTGCTGCGGTCGACCCGCACGCCATAGGCCACGTCGGCCCCGGCCTCCCAGGCCTCGATGAACTGGCCGATCAGCTCCGGCGGGTCCTGCAGGTCGCAGTCGATCGGCACCACCATGTCGCCACACGCGGCGTCCAGGCCGGCCGACAGGGCGACCTCCTTGCCGAAGTTGCGGGCCAGGTTGATGACCTTGATGCGCGGATCCCGCTGATGGTGCTTCAGCAGCACCGCCAGGGTGTGGTCGCGGCTGCCGTCGTTGACGCAGACGATCTCGTAGTCGACCCCCAGCCTGGCCAGCTCGGCGTCGATGCGGTCGAAGAACAGGTCCAGGACCTCCTGCTCGTTAAAGCAGGGCGCGACGATCGACAGCGTCTTGCCGACGCGCGAGCGCGTGGCGACGGGCGCGGGCTGAAGCGCGGCTTGAGGCGCGGCTTGGGGCGCGACAGGGGGCGCGGCGATGACGGACGCGGACGACTGAACCATGAGGGAGGGTTTAGCGGGGTTACGCGCGGAGGGGGAGGGGAAAGCGCCGCCGGCGCGCCGGATGGGGCGTCGCCGACGGCCATTTCGTCAGGAAGCTTCGGCTTCCGTCTCGGTCTCGTCGGTCCCGTCGCGGAACTCGTCCGCCGTCAGGAAGGCGATGCCTTCCTCGTCCAGCACCCACGCGCCCAGGAACGCGGCGTGGCTGGGATCGACCTCTTCGTCGATCAGGTCGCCCTCATAGAGGCCGACATGGCTGTAGTCGAAGTCCAGCGACAGCTGGTTGGCCATGCTGAGCATCTCGTCGGCCATGCGGCGCGAATAGCCCAGGGCTTCGATGTCGCTGCCGAACTCATCGGCCAGCGAGCTGACCTCCGCCGCATCGCTGCCTTGGGTCGCACTGGTCGTGACGATGGTGAAAGCGGGCATGGCAAGGGTCTCTCTTTAGTCTGGAATCACCACCCCTAACCCGTTCGGCCCGGGGAAGGGTCCAAATTCTGAGAGAACATCGTGCGGCGACGCGGCTGGTTCAGCGATCGGCCCCGCCGCGGACGTCCTTCTTGGTGGCGCGATAGACCTTCTGCAGCCCGCCTTGCCGGCGGCGTTCGGCGTCCCGGGCCAGGCGCTCGGTCTTCTGCTCCATGGCGGCCAGCTCCAGCCCCAGCTTCTGGAAGTGCGCCCAGCGGTCGGGATCCAGCGTCCCGCTCTCGATCGCCGCGCGCACCGCGCAGCCGGGTTCGTTGGCGTGAGTGCAGTCGCTGAACTTGCAGTTCTGGGTCAGCTGCTCGATGTCGTCGAACACCACGCTGACGCCTTGCTCGGCGTCGACCAGGCCGATCTCGCGCACGCCGGGGGTGTCGACGATCAGCCCGCCGCCGGGCAGCAAAACGAGCTCGCGGTGGCTGGTGGTGTGGCGGCCCTTGTCGTCGCCTTCGCGGACGTCCTGGGTCGCCATGCGTTGCTCGCCCAGCAGCACATTGACCAGGGTGGACTTGCCGACCCCGGACGAGCCGATCAGCACGCAGGTCTCGCCCGGCGCCAGATGGGCCAGCAGGGCGTCCAGGCCGACGCCCTGCCGCGCCGAGATGCTGACCACCGGGCAGCCGGCGGCCAGGGCCTCGATCTCGGCGGTCTGGGCTCCGGTGTCGGCGACGAGGTCCGACTTGGTCAGCACGATCACCGGCCGCGCGCCGCTCTGCCAGGCCGCGGCCAGGTAGCGCTCGATCCGGCGCGGATTGAGGTCGCCGTTCATCGAGGTGACGATGAAGGCCAGGTCGACATTGGCGGCGATGACCTGCGGCGACTGCAGGCTGTCGGCGGCCCGGCGGATGAAGGCGGTGCGCCGCGGCAGCAGGGCGTGGATGGTGGCGGTGCGCTCGGCGGCGTTGACCGACATCGCCACCCAGTCGCCGACGGCGGGATGGCCGATCTCGCGGGCCTCGTGGCGCAGACGGCCGGACAGCTTGGCGCGCAGCTCGCCCCGGTCGGCGGTCACCAGATAGCCGTCGCGCCGCTGGACGACGACGCGCCCGGGAACGTAGCCGGCGCGGGCGTGCGGCTTGAAGTCCCGCGCCAGCGCGTCGGACCATCCGTATTGCGTGATCAAGTCGAGGCTTTCAAACGCCAGGGCTCCTTGAGGCGGTTCTGGGGTGCGGGTTGTGGCGGGCCATTCTAGAGGCCCCGGCGGGTAACGGCCAGCCGTCCCGGCGATAGGCCCGCGGTAGCGATATGCCGCGAAAAGCGGCATAGGGTTCTCCATGGCGAAAGACATGACCTACGCGCGCTATCTGGCGCTGGACGAACTGCTCGCGGCCCAGAAGCCGCAGAGCGACCGGCACGACGAACTGCTGTTCATCGTCATCCACCAGACCAAGGAGCTGTGGCTCAAGGAGATCATCCACGAGGTCGAGCTGGCCAAGCGGCTGATCGCGGCCCACGACGTCGAGCCGGCCTACAAGGCCCTGGCGCGGGTGTCGCGAATCCAGACGGTGATGACCCTGTCGTGGGACGTGCTGGCGACCATGACGCCGGCCGACTATCTGAGTTTCCGGGGCGACCTGGGCTCGTCCTCCGGCTTCCAGTCGCATCAGTTCCGGACCCTGGAATACCTGCTGGGCCTGAAGGACCAGAGCTTCCTGAAGTTCCACGAGGAGGGCTCCTCGGCCCTGGGCCAGCTGCAGGCGGCGCTCGACGCGCCCAGCCTCTACGACGTGGCCATCGCGCAACTTCCTCGGCACGGCTTGGCCGTGCCGGACAATGCATTGAACCGCGACTTCAGCCAGACCTACGCGCCCTCGCCCGAGGTGGAGGCCGCCTGGCTGGAGGTCTATCGCGACCCGCAGCGCTATTGGGAGCTGTACCAGCTGGCCGAGAAGCTGGTCGACCTGGACGACGCCCTGGTCACCTGGCGGCACAAGCACGTGCTGACCGTCGAGCGGATCATCGGCGGCCGGCCGGGCACGGGCGGCACCGACGGGGTCGGCTATCTCGCCAGCACCCTGCGCCGCCGGGCCTTCCCCGAACTGTGGTCCCTGAGAACGAAACTATGAGGGAGGACCAGGCTCCGATGACCGCGCGCAAGGACCTGTTTTCCAAGGCCCTGTCCGTGCCGGGCCGCCTGCACATGGCCGCCCACAGCCATCACCTGTGGCCCGACGCCACCCTGGCCGGCCAGGTCGAGGCCTGGGAGGACGCGGTCGTCCTGGCCGACCACAAGTGGGACAAGGCGCTGGGCCAGGTTTATCCGGCCGCCCAGGGCCTGGTCGCCCGCGAGCTGAACCTGCCTCTCTCTTCGCAGGGGGCGGCCGACAGCGTGGTCTTCGCGCCCAACACCCACGCCCTGCTGGCGGCGCTGGTGTCGGCGATCGAGCGCCCGTCGACCGACCAGCCCATCCGCGTCCTGTCCACCGACGGCGAGTTCCACTCGTTCCGCCGCCAGGCCCAGCGCTGGGTCGAGGCCGGCCTGATCGAGCTGACCCTGGTCGAGACCGACCGCCCCGACTTCGCCGAGCGGTTCCTGTCCGCCGCCCGGACCGGGACCTACGACCTGATCTTCGTCAGCCACGTGTTCTTCAAGACCGGCTTCGTGTTCGAGCGCGTCTGGGAGCTGGCCGAGCTGGCCCGGCCCGAGGGGCCGTGGGTGGTGGTCGACGGCTATCACGGCTTCCGCGCCGTCCCGACCGACCTGTCGGCCGTCGCGGACCGGATCTTCTACGTCGCCGGCGGCTACAAATACGCCATGGCCGGGGAGGGCGCGGCCTTCCTGCACGCGCCGGAGGGCTATGGCCCGCGCCCGGTGCTGACCGGCTGGTACGCCGAGTTCGGCGACCTGGAGGGCCCGCCCGGCGGGGTCGGCTATGTCCGCGACGCCGGCCGCTTCCTGGGCGCGACCTTCGATCCGTCGGGGCTGTACCGCTTCGTGGCGGCGGGCCGGATGCTGGAGGCCGAAGGCCTGAGCACGGCGGCGATCGCGGCCCATGTCGGGCGCCTGCAACGGCTGTTGCTGGACAGGATCGCCGACGGCGAGGCCGGGCCGCTGAAGGACGCCGTCGTGCTGAACCCGCCAGGCGAGGGTCCGCAGGCGCGGTTCCTGGCCCTGCGGCACGAAAAAGCCAGCGCCTGGAAACAGGCGCTGGCCGAAAAGGGCGTGGTGACCGACGTCCGCGACGACGTGCTGCGGGTGGGACTGTCGATCTATCACGACGACGGCGACGTGGCGGCGTTCTGCGGGGCGTGCCGGGGGTTGACCTAAACGCAAAAAAGCTTGTCATCCCGGCCGCAGCGAAGCGGAGAGCCGGGACCGCCAGGGACGCTGAGCCTCCGGCGGTCCCGGCTCGGCGCGCTACGCGCTTGGCCGGGATGACAGCATTGAAGCCTAAGCCGCCAGGCGCTCCAGCGCCCGCAGCATCGAGCCCATGGCCTCGTGCACCGGCTTACCGTCGCGTTCGTAGCGGCCGGTCTCGAAGATCTGGACCAGGTCCGAACGGGCGCGGCTGACGCGGCTCTTCACCGTGCCGACGGCGACGCCGATGATCTCGGCCGCCTCTTCATACGAGAAGCCGCCGGCGCCGATCAGGATCAGGGCCTCGCGCTGGTTCTCGGGCAACATCAGCATCGCCTGGCGCAGGTCGTCCAGGGCGAGGGCGCCGTCGAAATTGGTGTTGGCCACCAGGGTGCGTTCGGCGGTTTCCTGGTCCAGGCCGACCGAGCGCCAGCTGCGGCGCTTGTCCGAATAGAACTGGTTGCGCAGGATCATGAAGGTCCAGGCCTTCATGTTGGTGCCCATGGCGAAGCTGTTGCGGCTGGCCCAGGCCTTGGCCACGGCTTCCTGCGCCAGGTCGTCGGCGGCGGTGGCGTCGCCGCACAGCGAACGGGCGAAGGCGCGCAGATGCGGAATCAGCGCGACCAGGTCGCGCTCGAAGGTCTTTTGGTCCTGATGGTCCATGACGGTCCCCGCTTGAAAATACTCAAGTTATCAAACGGGGCCGGAGGGCTTTGGTTGCGCCGGAGAACGGCGTTCTTTCGGGTGGCGGAGAGCGCGGCGGCGTCGATCGTCACCCGCTCGACCCTCTCGACGTTCATCGGAGGCGCCTCCCGACCCCCGCCACCAAACAGTTCGGGCCAAGGCTTTGAGCGCGAAAAACGCAAGCTAAACTTATAGTTGGTGGAAATCGATGTCGTCCAGAAGCGGTTCACGAGGAGCCTGGAACTTCGGGTTGCAGGGTTTACCCTAATTTAAACTTGGGCGTTGCATCTAATATTTCAGGTATAGATTCGTTCCTCCAGCGATCTGTATTTGAGTTGGGGGCGAGTATGTGGGGCGAGTTCGGGCGTTCAGTTGATCTGTCTTCGGATAATGCCACAACGCGCGAATGCGCGGCCGGGTGAGGGGAAAGCTGATGACTTACGAAACCATCGAGGCCCCGACCTTTGACCTGCTGCCCGAGACCGTGGTGCTCGGCGCGCCGCCCAGCCGCATCGTGGTCACCGATTACGACCTGGATGGCGAAGTCACCCTGATCGGCCTGCGCGCCGACAAGGTGCACGAGGTGACCTCAATCGCCCACGACACCACTGAAGAGACGCCGCGCGTCGGCATGCGCTGGCGCCAGGACTTCATCCGCCGCCTGGCGCGGCGCGCAGGCGACCTGATCGTCATCCCCGATCTCGACCAGATCTTCGCCGCGCGCGGTCAATCGACCGCGACCATTACGCCCATCACCTCGCTTCAATCCTAATCTGGCTGGAACCTTGAACATGCGTTTCACGATCAAATTCAAGCTCGTCGCGGCCTTCGGGCTCATGGTCCTCCTGCTGGCCGGCACGGCGGGCTTTGGCGTCTACAGTCTCGGCAGCCTCAACGACGCCATCTCCAACCTGATCGCCGGCCCGGCGAAAAAGCTGGAATACGCGCAGGAGGCCAATGTCCAGGTTCTCATGGCCCTGCGCGCTCAGAAGGGCATGATGGTGGCGACCGACACGGTCGATTTGGACCGGTACGAGAAGAACGGCGACGCGGCGCGGGCGGGTCTTTTCAAGCTTATCGAAGACGCTTCGGCCATTTCGACCGACAAGGGCAAGGCGGACTGGGCCAAGACGCAAGAAGCCCTCAATCAGTTCATCCGCTACGACGATCAAGTCCGCGATCTGGCGCGCGCCGGAAAACAGTCTGAGGCGATCGCCCTGTCCAAGGGCTTTGGCGGAAAGAGCGCCGACGCTCTCGTGGCGCAACTCGAAGATGTCGTCGAGCGCCAGCGGGTCGGCATGGCCAAGGCCGACCAGGAGACTGACGAACAATACGCAAGCACTCGCAGCATGATCATGCTTATGACCGCAGTCGCCCTCATCATCGCCGTGGGCTCGGCCCTGTGGATCGCGCTCGGCATCAGCAAGGGCCTGAGCCAGCTGAAGACGGTCGCCAACGCCGTGGCCATCGGCGACCTGGACCAGCGCGTCGCGATCAACTCCAACGACGAAATCAAGGACTTGGTCGATACCTTCAACGGCATGACCGACAATCTGAAGGCTACCGCGGCGCTTGCCGACCAGGTCTCCGCTGGCGACCTCTCGGTCGAGATCAAGCCGCTGTCGGACAAGGATACGCTGGGTCTTTCCCTGCGCGCCATGGTCGCCAATCTCCGCGACACCGCGGCGCTTGCCGACCAGGTCGCCAATGGCGACCTGACCGTCCAACCCAAGCCGCTGTCGAACAGGGACACCCTGGGCCTGGCCCTGGAGCGGATGGTCGAGCGCCTGCGCGGCGTGGTCGCTGACGCTATCGCCGCCTCCGAGAACGTCTCGGCCGGCAGCCAGGAGCTGTCGGTGACCTCGGAGCAGATGAGCCAGGGCGCCACCGAGCAGGCCACGGCCGCCGAACAGGCCTCGGCCTCGATGGAAGAGATGTCGGCCAACATCAAGCAGAACGCTGACAACGCCACCCAGACCGAGAAGATCGCCCGCCAATCGGCGATCGACGCAGAGACTTCGGGCATGGCTGTCAACAAGGCCGTCGACGCCATGCAGACCATCGCCGAGAAGATCACGATCGTTCAGGAGATCGCCCGCCAGACCGACCTGCTGGCCCTGAACGCCGCCGTCGAGGCCGCCCGCGCTGGCGAACATGGCCGTGGCTTCGCGGTCGTGGCTTCGGAGGTGCGCAAGCTGGCCGAGCGCTCGCAAATCGCCGCGTCCGAGATCAGCGCCGTGTCGTCCGACACCGTCAAGGCCGCCCAGTCGGCCGGCGAGATGCTGACCAGCCTGGTGCCGAACATCCGCAAGACGGCCGAACTGGTCGCCGAGATCAGCGCCGCCTGCCGCGAGCAGGACGTCGGCTCCTCGCAGATCAACGAGGCCATCCAGCAACTCGACAAGGTCACCCAGCAGAACGCCAGCGCCTCGGAAGAGATGTCGGCCACCTCCGAGGAACTGGCCGCCCAGTCCGAGGAACTGCAGGCCTCGATCGCGTACTTCCGGATCAACACCAATGGCGCGGCCGTGCGCCAACCGGCGCCGCGGTCCGCCGCCAAGCGGCCCCCGGCGGCAACCGTCCGCAAGTCCGCCGCCTCATCGGCTCCGCGTCAGTCGGTGGCCGCTCAGCAGACCCGCGCGAAGGGTTTCGCGCTTGATCTCACCCACGGCGGTCCTGATGTCGACGACGCCGATTTCCGCGAATACGCCTGACGGCGGCATGACCTGAAAGTGAGCTCATCGCCCAGGGGCTGGGCGATGAGCGTTCGCGGTCTCGGTCGCGGCCGGGCTGATTGGGATATCGCGCCCTCACCCCTTCCTGAAAAACCCATGGATCCGCTCGGCCAGCGCCAAGCTGACGCCCTCCACCTTGACCAGATCCTCCACGCTCGCCCGGCCAACCCCCTTCGCTGACCCGAACGCGTGCAGCAGGGCCTTCTTGCGCCCAGGTCCCACGCCTTCGATCTCGTCCAGGGGGTTCTTCTTCAGGTCCATGCTGCGGCGGGTGCGGTGGGCGCCGATGGCGAAGCGGTGGGCTTCGTCGCGGAGGCGCTGCAGGTAGTAGAGCACCGGCGACTTGGGCTCGAGCATGAACGGGGTCTGGCCGGGGATGAAGAAGCGCTCCAGCCCCGCGTCGCGGTCGGGACCCTTGGCCACCCCGACCACGGCGATGTCGTCGACGCCCAGGTCGGCCATGATCTCCAGGGCCGCGTCCAGCTGGCCCTTGCCGCCGTCGACCAGGACGAGGTCGGGGCGGTTGTCGCTGTCGCCTTCTTCCTCCTCCTTGACCAGGCGGGCGAAGCGGCGCTTCAGCACCTCCTTCATCATGCCGTAGTCGTCGCCGGGGGTGAGCTCGGTGCTCTTGATGTTGAACTTGCGGTACTGGCCCTTCATGAAGCCTTCGGGCCCCGCCACGATCATGCCGCCGACGGCGTTGGTGCCCTGGATGTGGCTGTTGTCATAGACCTCGATCCGCTCTGGCGGGGCGTCCAGCTTGAAGGCCTCGGCGACGCCGGCCAGCAGCTTGGTCTGGGCCGAGCCTTCGGCCATCTTCCGGCCCAGCGCCTCGCGGGCGTTGGTCAGGGCGTGCTGAACGAGGTCGGCCTTCTCGCCGCGCTTGGGGGTGGCGATCTCGACCTTGCGGCCGCTCTTCAGGGCGAAGGCCTCGGCCAGCAGCTCGGCCTCGGCCGGCTGCAGGTTGGCCAGAATCAGGCGCGGGATCGGCTTGTCGTCGTAGAACTGGCCGAGGAAGGCGGTGAGGATGCGCTGCTCCTCGGTGGTGGTCTCGCCCCTCTCGTCCACGCCCTCTTCGACATTGCCGGTGACGCGCGGGAAATAGGCGCGGTTGCCCCAGTTCTGGCCGGCCCGGAAGAAGAACACCTGCACGCAGGCCTGGCCGCCCTCGACGTGCAGGGCGACGACGTCGGCCTCGTCCACGGTCTCGGGGTTGATCTGGGTTTCCTGGGCGACGCTGGAGAGGGCGCGGATGCGATCGCGCAGGCGGGCGGCGCGCTCGAACTCCAGGTCCTCGGCGGCGGCCTCCATTTCCTTGGCCATGGTCGCCATGACCGCGCGGGACTTGCCCCGCAGGAAGGCCTCGGCCTGGTCGACCAGGCCCTGGTAGTCTTCCTTGCCGATCAGGCCGGTGCAGGGGGCGGCGCAGCGCTTGATCTGGTGCAGCATGCAGGGGCGGTCGCGGCTCTCGTAGACGCTGTCGCTGCACGAGCGGAGCAGGAAGGCCTTCTGCAGGGTGTTCAGCGTGCGGTTCACCGCCCAGGCGCTGGCGAACGGTCCGAAATAGTCGCCCTTGATCGTGTGGGCGCCGCGGTGCTTGCGCAGCTGCGGGGCGTCGTGGTCGCGGCGGATGACGATCTCGGGGAAGCTCTTGTCATCGCGCAGCAGCACGTTGAAGCGGGGCTTCAGCTGTTTGATCAGGTTGATCTCGAGCAGCAGGGCGTCGGCTTCGGTGCGGGTGGTGATGAACTCCATCGACCGCGTGGCGTCGACCATGTTGGCGATGCGGTTGGTGTGGAAGCGGCCCTGGGCGTACTGGACGACGCGCTTCTTCAGGCTCTTGGCCTTGCCGACATAGAGCACTTCGTCGGCCTCGCCGATCATCCGGTAGACACCGGGCGCATCGGGCAGGCGCGTGACCTCGTCCTTGATCAGGGCGGCGCCGGACAGGCGGGGAGAGGCGGGGGTGTCGGTCGTCGTATCGGTCACGGGGGAGATATAGGCGAGTCCGGCGCGTTCAGCGACGTTCGAGGCTGTGTCGGATGCGCGCGATCGTCACGCGGTCGCCGCGCACGCGGTATTGGATAACGTACTGGTTCGAATGGAAGGCGACGTAGAGCTCACGATAGACGCCATCGCGGCTTATCGGCGTGCGCTCGGGGTAGTCGACAAGGGTGTCCACGGCGCCGCCAAGCGCATTGCTGAGCTCGAGGGCGTAGCGAGCGCCCCGCGCTAACAGCCACGATCGCAGATGACCGACATCGGCCATGGCCGCCGACGTGACGACGACCCGATACATGACTTAGCGGCGCTGGCCGAGATTGCGCAGGCGCTCTCGGAAGACCTCGAACGGTATGCCGCCCGTGCGCTCGGCCTCGTCGCAGATCCGCTCGATATAGTCGGAATAGGCTTTGGAATTCTGGTCGAGGTCGTCTTCGGGCGGGCGGGGCGGCAAACGGCTGTCCCATCGGGTTTCGCTCTCCGCGAGGCCTGGCGGGTCGACGTCGCGCCGCAGGATATCGTGCGCGTACGCCTCCACGCTCAGCCCTGCCGCCTCGGCGCGAATCCGCAGGCGCTCGGCAAGCGTCGCGTCGAGGGTCAGGATCAGGTCGTCGTCGGCCATGTTCCGACTATGTTCCGCCCAGGGGGCGGCGTCAATCACGCCGGGAAGGTGGCCGTCACGGTGTAGGTGCCGTCGGCGGCCTTGAAGGTTTCCACCCTGAGCGCGCCCGACGCCCAGAGGATGCCAATCAAGGTCGGGCGACGGCTTTCGGCGACGCCTTCATAGACGTCCTGGGTGACCTTCGTGCTGTGGCTGGGCGTCTCGGCCATGGGATCCCTCCTAGTTGACGGCCTGGTTCCTGCCCTTCAGGCAGCCGATGATCTCGACGCGCTCCTCACGGGTTCCCGCCTCAAGCACGTGGGCCACCTCGCGGCGCTTGTCGTTCTGGCTCGCCATCTTGCGGGCCGACGGCGAGCAGTCGGCGACGAGATCGAGGCGGGTCGCGAAGTTGTCCGTGCCGACCGCCAGATAGGTGTTGATCTTGTCGGAGGTGTCGTCGGCGGTGGACTTGTATCGGTTGATCCGGGTGATCTCCTCGACGGCCGCCTGGTTCTTGACGCCGGCGTCGTTGGCGACCTGGGTCAGGGCGCCGTTCAAGGTGCCGACCGCGTAGTAGGCTTTCAGGTCCGACAGCGCCGCGTCCAGGGAATAGTCCGCGTCCGTCCGGGTCTTGCCCTGAACGATGCGCGCCAGGACCACGTTGCGCGAAGCGTCCATCTGGCTGATGAGCACCGGCAGCGTCTTGCTGAGGAACAGTTCCTTGTCGACGCTGCCGCGCAGGCCCAGGACGAGGCTGGCATAGGTCGTCAGGTGGGTCTTGGTGCGCGCGCTCTTGGCCAGGGTGGCCGCCGCCGCGAGGCCGGACGTCGCCAAATCGGACCCGACGGCGAAGGTCTTCTGGTCACTCGAGAGGCCCTGGGCGAACGCGCCGTAGCTGGTGTCGATCGCCGCCAGGCAGCTGTCGATGAAGGCGTTTCGCGCCGCGCCGCGCTTGGCGTCGATGGTTTCCTTGTCGTAGGCGGTTCGGCTCGGCGCCGCGCCCTTGGCGGTTACCGGACAGGCCGAGACCGCGGCCGCCGCGATCGTCGTGTCAGGCGAACCCTTGAACCCTCCGGCGCAGCCTCCAAGGCTGGCGGCCACCGCCAGGATCATTGTCCGAACAGCGATAGAACGCATCCTCCGCCCCTTTTGGAAGAACGCCGATATGCCACCCTGACACTAGTCTCATTTTTGAACAACTAGAAAGTGTCTTTGACATCTCCGAGCCCGGTGGACTACGCCGCGCTCCATGACCACGCGCCCGCTCTTCGTCACGCCGCTCTATGAAGCCAGTCTCGCCGGCGAGAAGGACGCCGAGGCGTTCCTCGACGAGCTGCACGACGCCTGCATCGCCATCGCCGAGGACGACGAGGCCGGCCAGGCCTGGGCCTATAACAAGGGCTATCTGGGCTACACGTCCTACGCCTCGCTGAACGACCTGCCGCAGCGCGACAGCCTGTTCGAGACGCTGAAGAAGAAGCTGGACAGGCACGCGGCGGCCTTCGCCAAGGACCTGGCCTTCGACCTGTCCGGCGGCAAGCTGGTCATGGACAGCCTGTGGATCAACATCCTGGAGCCGGGCGGCTCGCACAGCGGCCATATCCACCCGCACAGCGTCATCTCCGGCACGATCTACATCACCATCCCGCCGGGCGCCTCGGCCCTGAAGTTCGAGGATCCGCGCCTGCCGATGATGATGGCCGCCCCGACCCGCGCCGACGACGCGCCCGAGACCCTGCGGCCGTTCATCTACGTCAAGCCGTCGACCGGCACGGTGCTGATGTGGGAGAGCTGGCTGCGCCACGAGGTGACCACCAACCAGGCCGACGAGCAGCGGATCAGCGTCAGCTTCAACTACGCCTGGCGGTAGGGGACGAAACTTGGCCGGGGCGCGAAGGGTTAGGCTGGGGAAGGAGACCCCATGTCCCACTCGACCCCCGATCCCGCCGGCCCCAATCACTCGGGCGAAGCGATCGCCATCCAGAAGGTCCAGCCGTTCGGACCCGGTGACGGGATCGTCCTGACGACCGCCTCGCTGGACCCCGACGGCCACCTCGAGGACCGTCACTCGGCCTATCACGAGAACCGCTCGCCGCCGCTGGTCTGGACGCCGGTCGAGAACGCCGCGGCCTACGCGATCGTGGTCGAGGACCCGGACGCCCCGCGCGAGCGGCCGTTCGTCCACTGGCTGATCTGGAACATCCCCGGCGAGGCCACCAGCCTGCCCGAGGGTCTGGCGAACGACCCGACCCTGGGCCTGATCGGCGGGGCCATGCAGGGCGTCAACGACAACGGGACGGTCGGCTGGTTCGGGCCGCGCCCGCCGCCGGGCCACAGCCTGCACCGCTACCACTTCCAGATCTTCGCCCTGGCCGAGCGCCTGACCTTCGGACCGAAAGTCCCGCTGGACACCCTGGTCAGCGCCCTGAAAGGCGACACCCTGGCCGACGGCGTGATGGCGGCGACCTATGAGGCGCCGGAGCCGCGGTAAGGCCTACGGCCCGCATGTCCAGGTCCCGACGAACACCCGCTTGGCGCCGTCGGCGCGGTCGTAGGTCAGGGTGGCCGGGTAGGGCGGGGACTCGCCGCCGCCAGTCGCCGGACCGGTGATGGCGATGGTCACCGTCTTGCCCTGCCCGCTTAAGGCCGTACCGTTGACCATGGCGTCGTAGCCGCCCGGCGCGACGACCTGCTCGACGGAGTCCAGCACCTTGACCAGGCCGAAGCCGGGCTCCTTGACGCCCGAGAAGCCCGAGGCGACCAGCAGCAGGGCGCCGGCCTTGTCGCGGAAATGGCAGCTCAGCTCGCCCTTCAGCGGATGGGCCTGCTGGTCGGCGAGGGTGAGGTCCGACAGCTGGATCTGGGAACCGTCCCCGCCGATGGTCCCACCTTCCGCGGGGACGGGGACGGGGGCGGCGGCCACGGGGGCCGGGACGGCGGGCGTCACCGCCGGCGTGCGGGTCTCGTCGCCCACGGCCGGGGGCGGCGTGGCGGCGGGCTGGTCCTCGGTCTTCTGCTGCGAGCAGGCGGTCAGGACCAGGGCGGCCAATCCTAGGGTCGCGAAACGATATCCGGTCATGGTGGACGTTCTCCCGTTGTGGGGAGACCCTAGACGGCCGCAGGCTCGGTCGCCAGCGCGCTCGCCTTCCAGCCCTTCTCCAGGCTCCAGGCGGCGATGGCCAGCCACAGCAGGCCCAGGAACGCGTGGCCGCGCTGCCAGTAGCCGACGTCGTAGCCGGTGCGGACGTTCCAGACCCCGGTCAGCAGGGCGAAGACCAGCAGCAGGCCGAAGAACCAGCCCAGCGAGAACTGGGCCAGCCGCCGATGGCCCGGCTTGCCCCACAGGGCCCAGGCGGTGAACAGCGGCGCGAACTGCATGGCCAGGCCGACGCCGCAGGCGCGGTGCATGGGGTCGGGCCAGTGGAACACCCCGGCGAAGAAGGCGCCCAGGCCCGTCAGCGCCACGAACAGGCCCGCGAAGGCCGAGACCCGCCGCCGGCCGCCGGCGTGCTCCAGGGCGTGGGTGAAGCCGGCGCCGGCCAGCAGGCCCGCGATACCAGCGATCATCATGCCGTAGTTGAAGATCTCGGGCAGAGGCGCCTTGGGGCCGCCCAGCTCGCTGATGAACTGGGCACCGGCGTCGAAGCCCGGGAACAGTCGCTGGGCCAGCGCGACGTCGGCCACCATGATGGCCGGCGCGATCACGCCGATCTTCAGGAAGGCGCCGGTGCGGGCGGTCACGGTGCGAGGAAATCCAGGTCGAAACGAAGGAGGGCGGCAGAATCCCTTCCGCCGCCCTCCGGGTCAATTCCAAAATCCCGTTCTTCCTGGCGAAAGCCGGGATCCAGATCTCGCGCCGCTGGGGCTGATTGGAAGGGCTCTGAACGTCTAGAGCCCACCCTCAGCGCTTTTCCATCTGGGCCCCGGCTTTCGCCGGGGAGAACGGATATGGGGGTGTTACGATGTGGCGACCTACTTCGCCCCAAATCACTTGGCGGAAGACGGATGCCCCGCCGGCGCGAACGTGCCGCCGAAGAAGTCGCCCTTCTTCCAGACCGGGCGGGCCGGGATGTTGGCCAGCTCGCGGGCGATCTCGTAGTTCACCAGGGCGAACTTGGCGGCCGCCTGGTAGTCGATCGGCTGGTTCAGATCATCGCCCGGGTGGTGGTAATTGCCCTTCAGGAAGCCCTTGAAGGCCGCCTCGCCGCCGTTCTGGAAGCCGGTCATCAGGAACACCGACGGGATCCCCTGCTCGACGAAGCGGTAGTGGTCCGAGCGGGTGAACAGGCCCTCTTCCGGCATCGGATCGCCGGAAAGCGCGACGCCCACGCGGCCGGCGGCGTGCCTGACGGCCTCGCCGATGGTCGAGCGGTCGGCGCCGAACGCGATCACGTCGGTGAACGGGTACAGCAGCACCGGCATGTCCAGGTTCACGTCGGCGGCGATGTCGGTCTTCTTCACGGTCGGGTTGTTGGCGAAGTAGTCCGAGCCGACCAGGCCCTTTTCCTCGCCCGTGACGGCCAGCAGGATGATCGAGCGCTTCGGCTTGACCTTGCTGTTCTTGAAGCCGCGCGCGACCTCCAGCAGGGTGGCGATGCCCGAGGCGTTGTCGAGCGCGCCGTTGTTGATCTTGTCCTCGCCCGGCTTGGCGGTCTCGCGGACGCCGATGTGGTCAAGGTGCGCCGACAGGATGATCGTCTGGGCCTTCAGGGTCGGGTCCGAGCCCTCGATCAGGCCGACGACGTTGCTGCTCTCGCGCTTCTCGATCTCGGTCTTGACGTTGATGCTGGCCTTGGAGGTCAGGGCGAAGCCCTTGACGGCGCCGTCCGGCTTCTCGGACTCGGCCAGCACGTCGGCCAGGGCCACCGGGGCGCCGGCGAACAGCTTGGCCGCGCCGGCCTGGCTGATCGAGGCCAGGGCCGGGGCGCTGGGCGCGCGGATGGCGCCGACGTCGTTGGCGTCGCGCCAGATCACCCGCCAGCCGCGCATCATGCCGGCCCCGGCCGCGAACGGACGGCGCTTCTCGGCGCTGGGGCCCGACAGGGTGACGACGCCGATGGCGCCGCGTTTGGCGGCTTCCTGGCGCTTGGTGTTGGGGTTGCTGAAGTGGGCGCGTTCCTCGGTCTGCAGCGACGACGGGGCGCCGTTCAGCATGACGACGATCTTGCCCTTCACGTCCAGGCCCGCGTAGTCGTCGCGGCCCGTGGCCGGATTGACCAGGCCGTAGCCGACGAAGACCAGCGGCGCGTCGACCTTCAGGTCGGCGGACTGGGCCTGCGGGTTGGGCAGGTAGTCCTCGCCGTATTTCAGGGCGAGCGTCTGGCCGTCCGCGCCGGTCAGGCCGAACGCGCCCTCGCCGGCGCCGCGGAAGGCGATCAGCGGCACGTGCTGCTGGTAGGAGACGCCGGTCGCCGTCTTGTCGCCGGCCGGCTTGACGCCCAGCAGGGCGTATTGGGCGGCGACGTAGTTGGCGGCGATGTCATAGCCGCGCGTGCCGGTCTCGCGGCCTTCCATCAGGTCGTCGGCCAGGAAGGTCATGTGGGCCTTGATGGCCTCGGGCGAGGGAACGAAATCCGAGGCGGGCGCGGCCTTCTTGCCGGCCTTCTCGGCGATGGCGACGGGCTTGGCCGGTGTGGCCGCGAGAACCGGTTGCGCCACCATGAGCAGGGCGGCGCTGGCGAGCGCGACACGACGCGTGAACGACATTTCTACAGAGACTCCCGGGGAGCGGACCGCCCCCCGGCCCGCGAAGGGGCGAACCATGTCGGGACGATGACGGCTTGTCGATACGGCCGAGCCTGAACGTTTTGTAATGTTGGACAGGTTTTTGCGCGGAGACCGCCGTTGACGCCTGGCCCCCGCTGCTTGGCCGCGCGCCTTGCGAAAGCGGCGTTCGCGCACGGTTTGGTTGGCGAAAGATTCACCCTGTCGAGGTCGCCTGGAAAGGCCCCGCCGAAAGGTTAACCGCCGCTAAAAAAGATGACCAAGTCGTGAATTTTACCATTTTTGGTTGTAAGGTCTTAACCCAACCGGCCAGATAACCAAGGCGTAGAACGGAGACACCCCATGCAGGCTCTCTCAATCGCCGCCTCGGGCATGATGGCCGCCGCCGACCGGCTCAACGCTTCGGCCCAGCGGGTGGCGGCTTCGGACGCCCAGGCCGCCGAAAGTGTTGGGGAGGTCGACTACGTCAAGGAGCGCACCGACCAGATCGGCGCCGCGACCGACTTCAAGGCCAATGCGGCGGTGGTTCGCGTGGCCGACGAGATGAACAAGCGCCTGCTCGACCTCAAGGTCTGAGCACCGCGCCTTTACCAGTTCCCGCGTTAGGGCCTGTCTCCGCTCGGGGCGTCACCCGACCTGGACGCGCTCGCCCCGCCAGACGCCTGAAGTGCGCCCCCCTTGCCTAGGGTGTCTGGCCGCCGCCTCCCGCTTTGCCCCCTAGTCTTGCGGGAGGCGGCCCCCACCACAGCAAGAAGCCCGCGTCACCGAGTGACGCGGGCTTCCTTGGCTTTGTTCTCCTCCCCCTCTTGGGGGAGGGGGACCGCCGAACGGCGGTGGAGGGGGAGGAGCGAAGTCAGCGCCCAGGCGCCTACTTCGCCTTGTCCATCAGGCCGGCGAAGCGTTCGAACAGATAGAGGCTGTCGGTCGGGCCGGGCGAGGCTTCGGGGTGGTGTTGCACCGAGAAGACCGGCTTGTCGGCCAGCTGGATGCCGGCGTTGGTGCCGTCGAACAGCGAGACGTGGGTCTCCCGCACCGGGGCCGGCAGGCTCTCGCTGTCCACGGTGAAGCCGTGGTTCATCGAGACGATCTCGACCTTGCCGGTGGTCAGGTCCTTGACCGGGTGGTTGGCGCCATGGTGGCCCTGTTCCATCTTCACGGTCTTGGCGCCCAGGGCCAGGGCCAGCATCTGGTGGCCCAGGCAGATGCCGAACACCGGCTTGCCGCTTTGCACCAGCTTCTGGATTTCCGGCACCGCATAGGCGCCGGTCGCGGCCGGGTCGCCGGGGCCGTTGCTCAGCAGCACGCCGTCCGGGTTGCGGGCCAGGATGTCCTCGGCCGAGGTGTTGGCCGGCACCACCGTGGCGCGGGCGCCGACATGGGCCAGGGCCCGCAGGATGTTGCGCTTCACGCCATAGTCGATGACCACGACCTCGTACTTGGGCTTGTCCAGCTTGGCGTAGCCTTCCGGCCAGGACCACAGGCCCTCGTCCCAGGTGAAGGTCTGGGTGGTCGAGGCGTCCTTGGCCAGGTCCAGACCCTCCAGGCCGGCCCAGGCCTTGGCCTTGGCGACCAGGGCGTCCAGGTCGAACTTGCCGTCGGGCGAATGGGCGATGACGCCGTGCGGCATGCCGGTCTCGCGGATCTTGCGGGTCAGGGCGCGGGTGTCGATCCCGGCCAGGCCGATGACGCCGCGCGCCTTCATCCAGGCGTCGAAGTCGCTGTTGGCGCGCCAGTTGGCCTGCTCGGTCGGGATGTCGCGGAACAAAGCGCCGCGGGCGGCCGTCTCGGCCACGCCGGTGATCTGCTCGACGTCCTCGGCGTTGGTCCCGACATTGCCGATATGCGGGAAGGTGAAGGCGACGATCTGGGCCATGTAGGACGGGTCGGTCAGGATCTCCTGATAGCCCGTCATGGCGGTGTTGAAGCACACCTCGCCGACCGCGTCGCCGACCGCGCCGCAGCCCACGCCCTGCAGGATCGTGCCGTCGGCCAGGGCCAGAACGCCGGTAACGCCGGGGAGAAGGTCTTGGGACATTCTGTGGAGCGCTCCTGGACGCGTGCTGAGGGTGCCTATTGTCGCAAAAAGGCGGGCTGGGTGTAACCCCGGCCCAGCCCCGGCGAGCCGGGGCGTTCGCCTGCAAGAAAGCGGACGGGCTTTTGGCCCGTCCGCCGCGCAAACGGCGGGGTGTCTAGGGGGTATGGGGGAGGGGGTCAACCCCTGCTGATCACGCGGATTTCGCTTGGCGCCACATTACCGTGATCGGCGAACGCGCACCCTCGCGCGACGGGCTCAAAAGCCCTTATGGTACAAGGCTTCCAGGCTCGAAATACCTGAAGCACCAGACGAACACGGGAGGACGGCCCATGCTCGAACTGCGCCCCAATTGCGAGTGCTGCGACGCGGACCTGCCGCCGGCCAGCCCCGCGGCCCGAATCTGCACGTTCGAACACACCTTCTGCGCCGACTGCGCGGACATCCGGTTCGAAGAGATCTGCCCCGACTGCGGCGGCGGCCTGGTGGCCCGGCCGATCCGGCCCGACGCCCAGCTGCACCGTTATCCAGCCTCCCTGCGGCGGGTGAACAGGGGCCACCGGTATGGGCCGGCCGCGCGCCGCGAACCGGAGCGCCCGACGGGCTGGAACTAGGGCCTTTTCCGATCCAAGGGATCGGTGAACGGCTCCAGTTTCCTGTTTTCACGCACTTTTTGACGACGAACCGGCGTCCGCTTTCGTCGAGAAATGCTCTTGAGCGCCGACGCGCAGGCGCCATCGCGCCCGCGCGGCCGCCAACTCCTCCTAAACACGCCAGGATCGCGACCGGGTCTCCCTCGGCCGGCGCGCGAGCGTGGCCCTGGCGCCGCAGTTCCCGCGAAGCGTCCTAAGGGGCATGACAACGAGGTCAGACCACATTGACTTGATAGGACTTACCTCGTAACCGTGTCGAGTGTGACCGCTACCACCGCCAAGCGGAGCGTAATCGTCGGCCAACCGGGAAGGGGCGGCCGATCAGCCGTACGGCGACAACGAAACAAGTGCTCAGAGCACTGTAATGGGGAGAGAAACATGTCGTCTATTCGACACCACGGGTCCGTTCGTCGCCTGGCCTTGATCGGCGCGACCTGTCTGACCACTTTGGCGATTGCCCAGGCCACTTACGCTCAGACGACCGCTCCGGCGCCGGCCGCGGACACCGCCGTCGACGAGATCGTCGTCACCGGCTATCGCAAGAGCCTGGCGCAATCGACGGTCGCCAAGCGTGAGACCACCGGCTTCGCCGACGCCATCTTCGCCGAGGACATCGGCAAGTTCCCCGACTCCAACATCGCCGAGTCGTTCAACCGCATCCCCGGCATCACCATCACCCGCGACATCACGGGCGAGGGCACCAACGTCGCCATCCGCGGCCTGGGATCGAACTTCACCAACGTGACGCTGAACGGCGCCTCGATCGCCGTGGCGTCCTCGGGCGCCACCGACGCGCAGGGCACCGACCGTTCGGTCGACCTTTCGTTCTTCCCGACCGATCTCTTCACCAAGCTGACGGTCAACAAGAGCTATTCGGCCAGCCTGCTGGAAGGCGGCGCGGCGGGTAATATCGACATGCGCTCGGCGCGTCCGTTCGACCGTCCCGGCCAGCACCTGAGCATGAACGTCCAGGGCGTGAAGCCCGACGGCGCCAAGCTGGGCGGCAAGGGCTCGCTGATCGCCAGCAAGACCTGGGACAATTTCGGCGTCCTGTTCGGGGTTTCGGGCCAGCGCCTGCACACCGACACCCGCGGCTACGAGACCATCGGTTTCACCAACCCGAACCTGTCGGTGCCTAGCACCGATCCGGCCCGCCCAGTGCCCTATCCGCAATGTCTTTCGGGCACGAACTGTAACGCCACCGGCGGCGGTAACTGGACGATCCCGGGCACGGTGCCGGTGGGCGCCGGCGCGGGCCTGGTGGCGGGCACGGTCATCGACCAGGCCTATCTGCTGTCGTTGAATCCCGGCGCGACGATCCAGCAGATCGACAACGGCCTGCTGCCGCGCCTGGGCCGTCCGTCGGCCGAGTACGGCCGCCGCGACCGCCTCAACCTGGTCGGCAGCGTCGAGTGGCGTCCGAACGACGACATGAATTTCTATGTCGACGGCATGTACGGCTACAAGAACAACGACCTGATCCGCGAAGACATGATGTGGATCGTGCGCAACGGCGCGATCATTCCGACCAACACCAAGTACGACAAGACCGACTGCTCGGCCGGCTGCACGGTCACGCAGGGCACCTACGCCAACTCGCAGTTCTTCCTGGAATTCCGTCCCTATCTCGAGAAGACCGAGCTGTGGGGGATCAATCCGGGCGGCGAATGGCGCATCAACGACAAGCTGAAGGTCGAGGCCCAGGCCAACTACACCAAGAGCACGTTCCACCGCGAAAGCCCGACCTTCGGTCCGGTGACCGCGCTGGGCCTCGGCACGACGGTGGACTACACCTACAACCCGAACGGTCCGCCGACTATCAAGAGCAGCGTCGACCTGAACAACCCGGCCAACTTCGTCTGGGACGGCGGCCGGTTGAACATGCAGGACGAGAAGCGCTGGTATGAGACCAAGGGCGTCCGCGCGGCCGTCACCTGGGGCGACGAGAAGCTGAACCTGAAGTTCGGCGGCAACTATGACGACGTCTCGCGCACCATCCGCGGCTACGACAACACCACCCCGTGGCAGAACGCGACCTGCGGCAACAACCCCAGCATCAACCTGCCTTCGCCGAACGGCCAGCCGCCCTGCCAGGGCCTGAGCCAGCCGGGCGCCGCGCCGACCGGCTATCCCAGCTATCCCGGCTACGGCACGAACTACACCGCCGGCCAGACCGGAACGCTGACCTATGGCGGCTCGCTGATCCCGACCGCCAGCCTGGCCAGCTACCTCAAGCCCGGTCCGGCCGGCTTCGTCACGGTCGACTGGGACAAGGTCAAGCAGGCCACCAACTACGACCAGTTGCACGACGCCTCGCCGGAGACGGGCGGCTCCAACACCGGCGCCAGCGGCGGCTATATCAACGAGAAGAACAGCTCCGCCTATACCGAGCTGAACGGCGTCACCCAGGTGATGGACAGCGACCTGCGCTTCAATGTCGGCGTCCGCTATGTCCACACCAAGCAGACGATCGGGGGGCGCGTCTCGGTCGCGGACCCGCGGAATACGCCGCCTCCGCCGGTCCCGGGGCAACCCTCCCCCGGGCTGCCGGACGGCGCGCGCTATCCGAACATCGTCAACTTTGTCTATATCGAGAACACCTATTCGAAGTGGCTGCCGGCCGCGAACATCGCCTATGACGTCAGCGAGCACGCCGTGGCCCGCGTGGCGGTGTCGGAGACGATGACCCGTCCGGATCCCGCCGCCCAGCTGCCGGGCGTCAGCTTCGGCGCGCCGTCGGCCGACCAGGCCACCATCGGCAACTCGGCCCTGAAGCCGTACTTCTCGAAGAACATCGACCTGGGCTTCGAGTTCTATACCGGCCAGGAAGGCGTGATCGCCGTCAACGCGTTCCGCAAGTCGCTGACCGGCTTCACGACCAACAACGTCGTGACCCAGCCGTTCTCCGCCCTGGCTCAGTACGGCATCACCTTCGACACCTTGAACCCCACGCAACAAGACGCGATCAAGGCGCGCGGCGGTCCGACCGCGGCGCAGGTCCAGATCCAGTCGCAGATCAATGTGCCCAACAAGCTGACGATCAACGGCCTGGAATTCCAGTGGGTGCAGCCGCTCGACTTCCTGACCAGCCGGTTCGGCGTCGAGGGGCTGGGCGTCAACGCCAACGCCACCATCGTCGACCAGACCAGCGACGGCGCGGCGATCGCCTATGGCGTGGCCAAGTACACCTACAACCTGACGGGCTACTACGAGCACAACGGCGTCAGCCTGCGTCTCAGCCATGTGTTCCGGAAGGGCTCGCAGTCCAGCGGCGCCAACCAGAACGGCATCGGCTCGGCCGCCCTGTTCGCGGACGACTACAAGCAGACCGACTTCTCCTCGAGCTACGACCTGGAGAAAATCTTCGGCATGAGGAACGCGCCGCAGGTGACGTTCAACGTGACCAACATCACCAACGAGTCGCTGCGCTCGCACTTCCAGTACGACAACGCGACCTTCACCTACTACAAGCCCGGCCGCCAATACGTGGTCGGCCTGCGGATGAGCTTCTAAGGCTCCTCCGGCGCGGTTCCGTCCGTCGGTCCTTAACCTCGGATCGGCGGGCGGTCGCGCTCCGTCCAGCCTTCAAGCGTGGGCGATCCGCCTCCTCCCGCCCGCGCGGCCTCACGGCGCGTCCCGTTCCTGGGCGCGCCGATTTTTTTGGGAAAGCGCCGGAATGGACGGCGGCGCCGGACAACATGTCGCGGCGATCCATCCGTCCAAGATTCACGATCGTTAACCGGTCAGGGTGCAAGCTCCAGCGTGCAAGGAGCACCCGCCATGATCCCCACCGCCGCCCCGTTCAAGCTGCCCAGCCGCTCGGTCCTCAGCCTGACCGAGACCGTGCTGCACATGGCGCTTTCGGCGGCGATCCCGATCAGCGCGGTGGTCTTCGCGGTGCTCAGCTTCTAGAGCATTTTTCGACGAAGTGGATACCGGTTCGTCGTCAGAAAATGCGTCAAAACAAGAGCCTAGAGCAAGCCGCGCGCTCCGGGGCGCCTTCAGGGCTCGCCTCGGCCCCGCAGCCGCGACCAATGCTGGGTCGTGGCCTCGCCGGGTTGGTCCAGCGCCTCGTCCAGGTGGACCAGGATCCGCGCGGCGCCGAAGAACAGCAGCCAGACGACGGCGAAGAACCGCAAGAGATCGGCCTGATGCGGGGCGCGGGCGGCCCAGGCCAGGAGGCCTGTGAAGCCGCCGAGGCCGGCGACCAGCAGGATCATCAACAGGCGGCGGTGAGCCGGGGAGGGCATGTACATGGCGGGCTGTCCACTAGAGCCTGTCCGCTTCTGATGGAAACATCAGAAGCGGATAAACAGGCTCTATTTCAAACACTTAGAGCGTGGCTGGCGCCGAAACCGCGCACACTTTCGGCTGCCACGCTCTAACGCGCCTTTAGTACCCCCGCCCCGCATAAGCGCTCCACATGGGAGCGAGCCCTCCCGCGTAAGGGCCGTATAAAACTCAGCCGATCGGCGGCAGCCCGTCCATGATCGCCGTCAGGGCCAGGACGGTCTGGGCCTCCATGGCGCTGTGGCCGGCATTGGTCTTGACGTAGCTGGCCGGGGTCGCGCCCACCGACGCCATCGCCGCCACCAGCCGCGAGGCCTGGGTCAGCGGGCAGACCTGGTCGAAGCGGCCATGGACGATGTGGGTCGGGATGGCGGCGATCCTGTCGACATGGCCGACGATGTAGTCAGGCTCAAGGAACAGGCCGTTGGCGAAGAAGTGGGCCTCGATCTGGGCGAAGCACAGGGCGAAGTCAGCCTCGCCGAACTTCCCGGGATCGCTGTCCTTCGGGATCATGTTCGAGATCGTGCCTTCCCAGACCGACCAGGCCACGGCGGCGCGCAGCTGGCGGGCGCGGTCGGCGTCCGTCCTGGCCTCCATGTCGAAGATCGCCTTGTAGGCGGCCATCATGTCGCCGCGCTGCTCGGCCGGGATCTCCTCGACGAAGGCCTTCCACTCGTCGGGATAGGCGACATAGCTGCCCGGCTCGGTCAGGGCGTAGGGCGCCGCTTCGAAGGTCGCCGCATTGCCCTGGTACATGTAGAGCAGGTCCTCGCTCGCGCCGAGGAAGATGCCGCGCAGGATCAGCGAGGCGACCTTGTCCGGGTGACGGATGCCATAGACCAGGGCCAGGGTGCTGCCCCAGCTGCCGCCGAACACGTGCATCTTGCCGGTGATGCCGAGGGCGTCGCGGAGCTTGTTGATGTCGTCGACCAGATGGTCGGTGTCGTTACGGGTCAGGGCCACTCGCGGCCCATGGGTGGCGACCGTCGGCTCGCTTTTCCCGCAACCGCGCTGGTCGAACAGGATCACGCGGTAGCGCTTTGGATCGAAGAACCGCGACATCACCGGCGCGCACGCCCCGCCCGGACCGCCGTGCAGGAACATCACCGGCTCGCCGTCCGGATTGCCGTATTCTTCCCAATAGAGCCTGTGGTCCGGTCCCTGGTCCACCTGCAGCAGGCCCGAGCGGTTGGTCTGCGCCAGCGGATACTTCCACTCGGTGGTGACGGTGCTGACGGCCTGCAGTTTCGAGAAATCCATGGGGCTCACCTTGGCTTTTTGGAGCGTGACGGGCGCCGAAACCGCTCACACTTTCGGCTGCCACGCTCTGGGTTCGACGGCCCTGGCCTACCGCGCCGGAAAGCGCAGCGCCATCGTCAATGCGCCGTCAGACCTTGGCCTTGAACTTGTAGATCAACGACACCCGCACCGCCCGGGTGCTGGGCGCGAGGTCGCTGTCGATCACCACGCCGCCGTCCCGGTAGCGGCTGCGCTGCCGGTTGGTGTTGAAGATGTCCGTGGCGTTCAGGCTGACCGAATAGCGGTCGCTCAGCTTGTGGCTCCAGGTGGCGTCCAGCTGCTGGTAGGCGGCCTGATAGCCTTGCAGCGTGGAGGTCTTGCCCACGCCGCTAAGGTTGAACTGCAGCTTGTCGCCGTTCTTCAGGACCTTATCGACCACGACATTGCCGGAATAGTTCGTCCGGGTCGTGGTCGCCAAGGTCGCGGCGGCCGGGACCAGCTGCCGACGGAAGACGTTCAGGTTGACGACGTACTTCCAGCCGCCGGGGGCCTCGCCGCGGGCGTTGACCTCCAGCCCTCCGGACGTGGCGCGGTCGTAGTTCAGGGGCCGGCTCGCGGTGGTGAGGTCGGGGTTCCAGGTCGTGTAGCTCTGCCAGGGATCGTGGCTGACGCGGTAATAGGCCGTCAGCCCCAGCGTCGTCTTGCCGAAGGTCCGCTCGTAGCCGCTCTCGTAGGAGTCGGTGATGGTCGAGGCGAGATCCAGGTTGCCCAGCATGGCGCTGTGGGGATTGGCTGGGGCGCGCCGCGGATCATAGAGCTCCAGCTCGGGCCGCAGGATGCGGCGGCTGTAGCTGGCCTTGAGTTTGCCGCCGACGAGCGGATGCGACAGGTGCAGCGAGGGGAACAGGCGCGTGATGTCGCGGTCCCGCGAGGCCGCCGCCGCATGCAGCCGCAGGGATTCCGTCTCCACCCGCAGGCCGGGCATCAGCTTGAAGCCGGCGAACGGGAACTGATAGGTCGCATAGCCCGAAAGGCTGGCGCGCCGAGCGTTGAACACGCCCAGATCGCCGCTCGCCAGGCCCAGCACGGCGATGTCGCCGTCATAGGACCGGGTGAAGTCGCGCTCGACGCGGTTGGCCTCCAGGCCCGTGGTCAGGATGGCGCCGCCGGCGAGGTTGGCGACCACCGCGACCTTGGCCTGATCGTCCGGACCCCGGACGCGCTTGGCGTCGCCGTAGCGCTGGGCCAGGGTCGTCGGCGCTATCTCGCGGTCGTCATGGTCGGTGCGGGTCCGCTCGTCGCTCTGGGCGTGCGAGACATTGGCCTCCAGCGAGCCGCGATCGTCGGGCCAGGTGTCGGAATAGCTGGCTTCGATATCGTCCGTTCGGGTCGTGTAGCGCTGCGTCCCGGCCTCTTCCGACTGGACTGGAGCGACGCCGCCGAACGCCTGGTAGTGGGCCAGGTCGTTGGCGCGGATGCGTCCGCCCATGTGGTGGGCCTCGACACTCAGCTCGCGGTCCTTGGCGAGCCGTCGGGTGACGCCCAGCGAGGCCTGGGCCATGTCGAGCGTCGACGTGCCGTGGTTGTCGCGCGACACCAGCCCGCGCCCGGACGCCGCGTCGCGCTGGCTGTAGTCGGCGTTGGTTTCCGATGGGCTGTGGCCTAGAAAGACCCGGCCGTCGACGCTCCAGTCGCCCTTGGTCGCCGAGGCGCTGGCCGACAGATCGGCCTTCTGGCGCGTGTCGGCCCGCGCCGAGATCGTGCCCGAGATCCCCAGCGCGCGCGCCTTGCGCGTGACGATATTGATGATCCCGGCCGTGCCGTCAGGCGAGAACTGCGCGGAGGGGTTGGTCATCACCTCGACGCTGTCAACGCTGGAGGCTGGCAGGGACTTCAGGACCGAGGTCCCGGCGACCGGCGGCTTGCCGTTGATCAGGATCTGGACGCCGGGATCGCCGCGCAGCGCGATCCTGCCGGTCGGCGAGACGGTCACCGACGGGATCCGGTTCAGCACGTCGAGGGCGACGCCGCCCTGCGATCCGGCGTCCGAGCGGATGTCGTAGACGCGGCGGTCGATCTTGTCGCGAACCTGGGCGGGCCGGGCGGTGACGACGATCGACTCGACCTTCTGGGCCGCCTCCACGGACGCGGCGGCCTGGAACCACATGAGCACCATCCACACCCTGCCTTGAGATCGCCAAGGGCTCTCACGGCGAAGCTTGGTTTGCAATCGAAAATTGCAGGCTGGGGATCAGTGATCTTTTGGGAGAGTGGTCTTGTCGCCTCAGGCCGTCCGGCTGGAGACCAGATTGGCTCGCGCGCGGGTGTGGATGGCGTCGGGGCCGTAGACCATGACCGGGGCGCGCATCAGCTTCTCGATCGCGGCGCGGACCGGGGCCTCGCGGTCGTAGGCGGCGCGCAGTTCGGCGGCGCGCAGGGCCACGCGGGGCGGGCGGCGTTCCTCGGGGGTCTGGAACAGGCCCAGGACGTCGCCAAGCTCGCGCTGCGACAGGAAGAGGGCGAGCGGCGCCGACAGGATCAGGCCCAGATAGACCGGGCTGGACCACCAGAACATCACCGGGTCCAGGGCGAAGACCAGGGCCGCGGCGACGCCGCCGATGCCCATGTGGGCGCGGTGGACGCGCCAGGCCTCGCCGCGGGTCAGGCGGCCGGGGTCGCGCTGCTGCGTCGCCCAGCCGGCGTCGCGGCCGATCAGCACCTGCAGCACCGACACGCTCTGCATCAGCATCAGCACCGGCGCGACCAGGGCCGACAGCACGATCTCCATCGCCATGCCGGCGACGAAGCGACCGCCGCCGCCGAACGCCTGGCGCTGGGCGCGGCGGCGCAGGATCAGGGCGCCGGCCATCAGCTTGGGGGCGATCAGCAGGGCCATGGTCAGGCCCCACAGCCAGGCGGCGGCGTCGGCGCGGATCAGCGCCGAGGCTCCGCCTTGCTCCATCCACACCCCGGCCCCGGCGATCAGCAGGAACAGCCACAGCGGCGAGGTGGCGTAGGACAGGACGCCGCGCAGCAGGTGCAGGCGGCTGATCCAGTGCAGGCCCCTGGCCCCGATCACGCCCAGATGCTGCAGGTTGCCCTGGCACCAGCGGCGGTCGCGAATGGCCATGTCGAGGATGGTCGGCGGGGTCTCCTCGTAGCTGCCGGTCAGGTCGGTCGCCAGGCCGATCTTCCAGCCGCCCCGGCGCATCAGGGCCGCCTCGACGAAGTCGTGGCTCATGATGTGGCCGCCGAATGGGCGCGGCCCCGGCAGGTGCGGCAGACCGGCCTGCTCGGCGAAGGCCCGCGTGCGGATCATGGCGTTGTGGCCCCAGTAGTTCCCCTCCGCCCCCGACCACCAGTCCTGGCCGGCCGACAGCATCGCCCCGTAGGCGCGCGAGGCGAACTGCTGCAGCCGCGCGAACGGCGTCTCGCCATTGATGATCGAGGGCGAGGTCTGGAGCAGGCCCAGCTTCGGGTCGCGCTCCATGCGGTGGGTCAGGCGGATGAGGGTGTCGCCGGTCATCAGGCTGTCGGCGTCCAGGATCAGGAACTGCGCATAGGCCCCGCCGAAGCGCTCGACCCACTCGGCGATGTTGCCGGCCTTGCGGTCGGTGTTCTTGACCCGGCGGCGATAGAAGATCCGCGCCTTGGGACCGAGCCGCGCGCGCAGCCGCAGCACGCCGACGGCCTCCTCGCGGGCCACGCTCTCGACCCGCGTGTCGCTGAGCACGAAGATGTCGTAGAGCTCGGCCACCTCACGCTGGTTCAGGTCTTCGTACATCGCCTGGATCGCGGCCAGGACGCGGCCGGGATCCTCGTTATAGGTCGGGGCCAGCAGGGCGGTGCGGGTCAGGATCACCGGCTGCGGCTGCTCGCGGCCGTCGCGCGCGCGCCAGCAGGTCCAGAAGCCGCCCACCGCGCTCATGAAGGCGAAGGCCACCCAGGCGAACAGCAGCACGAACAGGCCGAAGGCGACGCCGTCCACCAGGCTGAAACCGCCGGGCGAGAACAGCAGCGCGGTGATCACCGCCGTGACGGCGGTCAGCACGCCCGAGCCCGCCAGCAGCACCCAGCGGCGTCCGGAGACGTCCGGGCCGGCCAGCGGCGTCAGCCGGCCCGCGCGCAGGCTCTGGGCGGGCATGGCCAGCGGCTTCTCCGCCGGCAGCCACGCGGCGAACGAGGCGGGCGCGGGCCTGGCCGGCGGCGGGGCCAGCTTCAGGGCGGGGAGGGGACGGGCGCTCGCGCGTCGTTCGGAGGACAACAAAGCCACTACACTCTGGGTTCGGGGAGGCGGGAGCCGTCGGCAAGCCAAGTTCGCGACGGCGCGGTTGGTTTCACGGCGCGGGCGGAAAAATCAGCGCCGTCCAGGTTTCGCTCAACGCGCGCCCCTTCTGCCTGAGGACGACGCGCACATCGGCTGGTTCCGCGCCATCGCAGACCACGTCGAATGTGACCCGCCAGAGGGCGTCGGTCTCGGCCTCGTGGCGGGCGCCGGGATAGTGCGACAACAGGCGGATCTGGCCGTTGCGGGCGGTGACGTCGGCCTCGATGTCGATCGCCGTGCGCAGCGCCAGCAGGTTGGCCCCCCGGAACTCGACGGCGACCTTGCGGCCTTGCGCGGCGGTGTCGCGCCCCGGCTCGCCTGGCCGGCCCGAGCGGCTGGCCACGACCTTGGCGAGGTCGGTCTCCGGCGCGTCGGCCGTCCAGTGCAGGCGATAGGTCAGCTCGACCTTGCTCCCGGCCTTGACCGGCGCGTCCGGCGTCCAGAAGGCGACGATATTGTCGTTGGTCTCGCTGTCGGTGGGGATCTCGACCAGACGCACCGAGCCCTTGCCCCAGTCGCCGATCGGCTCGACCCAGACGCTGGGCCGGCGCTCGGCCCTGGCCTGGTCGTCGTGATAGTGCTCGAAGTCGCGGTCGCGCTGGATCAGGCCGAAACCCTTGGGGGTCTCGTCGCTGAACACGCTGGTCACCACGCGCCGGGGGTTTGAGAGCGGCCGCCACAGGCGCTCGCCCGCGCCGGTCCAGATCGCCAGGCCGTCGGAATCGTGGATCTCGGGTCGCCAGTCGACCGCCGGGACCGCGCGGTCCTCGCCGTACCAGAACATGCTGGTCAGGGGCGCGAAGCCCATCTGGTCGAACGCCCGCCGGAAGAACACGCTGGCCTGCACGGTCTGGGTCAGGGCCAGGCCGTCGCGGTCGTTGACGAACCTGTAGGCCCCGACGATCCCCGGACTCTCCATCAGGGCGTGGATGACGAGACGCCCCTGCGCGTCGCGCTCCAGCCAGACCTCGCGCCAGTCGGGAAACTCCTCGGGCTGGACGGCGTAGGTGTCGGCGGCGATCGCGCGGGCCGACAGGCCGTACTGGCCGAACGGCGCGGGCGAGCGGAAGTAGGACGCGCCGTGGAACACCAGCCACTCGCCGCGATCGTCGCGGCTGATGGCGCGGAAGCCCGAGAAGCCGGCCTTGGCGGGCAGGGCGCGGACCGGGCTGTCGGCGGGCGACGAGAACAGGGTCGGGTCGTAGGCCAGCGGCCGGGCGCGGCCGTCCTCGACCAGGTGGATGGTCATGGCCTTGGACACGCCCTGGCTCAGCGGGAACAGCTCGATCCCCCAGTCGCCGCCCCACAGCGGGATCTTCTCGCGATAGAACCCGACCGCCTGGGCGGCGTCATAGTCCATGGCCGCGACCTCGGCGGGCGGCGGGGGCGGGGCGACGTAGGGACGACCGGCCAGGGCGCGGGCGCGCGCCTGCACGACGTCGAACGAGAAAGGCGCCGGGCGCGCATCGGCCTGTCCGGGCGACAGGCTGGCGGCGACGGCGCCGCCGGCCAGGAGCGTCAGGGCGGCGCGGCGATCAAGCAAAGACAATAGGAAACCTCGGGCGATTACCGACTGGGTGCGCGGATTACTGGGCGCGCGGATAAAGGAGACTTGCGGCCGAAATGGTTCAATCGTGTCGGGCCGGAAACCAGGCTTCCGGTCAGAAATGTCATCCGGCGGTCAGGCTGCCGACCGTGCGGGGACGGCAGTATGCCTTGTCCTCGCCTCGCCGCCGGACCCGGTCCCCCACCCCCAGCGATGGCGGCGGACGCGAGGGCGCCTTATCTTGTCGGCCCGGAACGCCCCCCGGCGTTCCGGGCCGCTGGTCGTGAGACGCCTCACTCTGATGAAGATCCTGATCGTCGAGGACGAGCCCAAGACCGTCGCCTACCTGCGCAAGGGGCTGACCGAGCAGGGCTATGCCGTCGACTTCGCCGCCAATGGCGAGGACGGCCTGCACCTGGCCCAGACCCTGGACTATGACGCGGTGGTGCTGGACGGCATGTTGCCGGGGCTGGACGGGGTCGAGGTGCTGGAGCGCCTGCGCCAGACCCGTCAGACGCCGGTGATCATGCTGACCGCCCGCGACAGCGTCGAGGACCGTCTCAAGGGCCTGGGCGCCGGGGCCGACGACTATCTGGTCAAGCCGTTCTCGTTCCTGGAGCTCTTGGCCCGGCTGCAGGCCATCACCCGTCGCGGGCGCAGCGAGTCCACGACCATCACGGTCGGCGACCTGCACCTGGACCTGATGGCCCGCCGCGCCACGCGGGCGGGCAGGCGGCTGAACCTGACGGCCAAGGAGTTCGCCCTGCTGGTCGTGCTGGGCCGCCGCCAGTCGCAGATCGTCTCCAAGACCATCATCACCGAGCTGGTCTGGGACATCAATTTCGACACCAACACCAACGTCGTCGAGGTCGCCATCAAGCGGCTGCGGGCCAAGATCGACGGGATGTTCGAGACCAAGCTGCTGCATACGGTGCGGGGCATGGGCTACGTCCTGGAGCATCGCCCCGAGGGGACCGCGCCGTGACGCCCCGTTCGCTTGCCCCCCGTTCGCTTGCCCCCCGTTCCCTGGCCCCCCGTTCCCTGGCCCCCAAATCCATCGCCGGCCGCCTGGCCCTGATGTTCGCCATCGCCACCAGCCTGGTCTCGATGCTGGCCGGCGTCGCCCTGTTCAGCTTCCAGAGCCTGGAACTGAAGCGCCACCAGGCCGAGGAGCTCAGCGCCCGCTCGCAGATCATCGAGGCGATGATCCGCAAGCTGGAGGATCCCGGCCGCTGGCCGCTGATAACCGACAAGCTGAAGTCGTTCACGCCGGCCGACGGCGGCATCCGCTACCGGATCGAGTCCGCCGATCCGCGTTTCCGGTTCACGCCGGGCGCGGCGCTGGAGCCGGCCCGCGATGGCCTCGGCGTCATCCATGCCGACGGCAAGCGGTTCATGACCCTGGCCCGGCGCGTGCCGGCCTATGGCCGCCGCCCCGACGTGCGGCTGGTCATCGCCGCCGACACCGCGCCGTTCGACGCCTCGCGCTACGTGCTGGGCGTCGCGGCCCTGGCCATGTCGGTGCTGACGACGGGGCTGGTCAGCCTGCTGGGCTGGTGGATCGCCCGGCGCGGCCTGGCCCCGGTCGACCGCCTGTCGCACCGCGCCGGCGCCCTGAACCCGGCCGACCTCAGCCTGCGGATGCCGACCCGCGACCTGCCGGCCGAACTGGTCGGGCTGATGAGCGCCTTCAACGGCGCGCTGGACCGGCTGCAGGCGGCCTATGAGCGGCTGGCCGCCTTCAACGCCGACGTCGCCCACGAGCTGCGCACGCCGCTGGGCAACCTGATCGGCCAGACCCAGGTCGCCCTCTCGCGCCCCCGCGACGCCGACGAGCTGGAGGAGACGCTGCACTCCAACCTCGAGGAGCTGGAGCGCCTGCGCACGATCATCAACGACATGCTGTTCATGGCCCGGGCCGACCAGGGGGCGCTGGCGGCCAACCTGGCCCCGCTGTCGCTGGCGGCCCTGACCCACAAGACCGCCGACTTCCTGGACGTGCTGTTCGAGGACGCCGAGGTGAAGCTGGAGGTGCGGGGCGACGCGACGGTCAACGCCGACGCCGCGCTGCTGGGACGGGCGGTGACCAACCTTTTGGACAACGCCATCCGCCACGGCGTCGACTGCAAGACCGTGCGGGTGATGATCGAGCCGCAGGGCAAGGCCGTCTGCCTGTCGGTCCGCAACCGCGGCGGCCCGATCCCCGAGGCGCACCTGTCCCGCCTGTTCGACCGCTTCTACCGCCTCGACCGCGCCCGCGAGCACAGCGGCGAGATCCACGGCCTGGGCCTGGCGGTGGTCAAGGCGATCGTGTTGATGCACGGCGGCTCGGTGTTCGCGCGCTGCGAAGGCGGCGAGGTGCTGATCGGGTTTTTGCTGCCGGGGAGCGAGGTGGTGGTGTCGCCTGAGCGGGAGGCGGCGGGGGTTTAGAATCCCTCTCTCTAAGAGAGAGGGAATTAGAGCGCCCCCCAGCCCCCGCCCAGCGCCCGGATCAGATCCACGCTGGCCGACAGCCGCCTTGTCCGCAGGTCCTGCGCCTCGCGCCGCGCCTGCAGCTCCGCCGTCTGGGCCGTGACCACGTCGAGATAGCTCGCCGCCCCTTCGCGGTAGCGGGTGGTGGCCAGCGCGGTGGTGCGGACGGCGGCGGCGACGGCTTCGTCCTGGCGGCCCTGGGCGGCGGCCAGGCGGTTGGCCAGGACCATCTGGTCCTCGACCTCGCGGAAGGCGTCCAGCACCGTCTGGCGGTAGCCGGCGGCGGTCTCGTCGAACACCGCCCGGCTGCGGGCGACCTCGGCCTTGCGGGCGCCGCCGTCGAACAGCGGCAGGGCGGCGGCCAGCGGGCCCAGGGCCCAGACGTGGTTGGCGGCGGTCAGCAGCTCGCCGCCACTGGACTGGTAGCCGCCGGCCGCGGCCAGGGTCACGCTCGGGAACCAGGCGGCGCGGGCCACGCCGACGCGGGCGTTGGCGGCGGCCATCCGGCGCTCGGCCGCGGCGATGTCGGGCCGGCGCTGCAACAGGGTCGAGGGCGCGCCGACCGGGGTGACCGGGGCCTCGGTCAGTTCCGGCGCGGCGGCCAGGGTGAAGCTGGAGGCCGGCTCGCCGACCAGCACGGCGATGGCGTGTTCCAGCAGGGCGCGGTCGGCGACCGCCTGCTCGTACTGGGCCTGCGTCGCCGCCAGCTGGGTCTGGGCCCGGCCGGTGTCGAGCCCGCTGGCCGCGCCGCCACGCTGGCGGCGGTTGGTCAGGTCGAGCGCCTGACGATAGGCCTCGACCGTCGAGCCCAGCACCGCGATCTGGGCGTCGGCCCCGCGCAGGCCGAAATAGGTATCGGCCAACTGGGCCTGCAGGCTGAGGCGCACCCCGGCCAGGTCGGCGGCGCTGGCTTCCGCGTCCGCTTGGCCGGCGGCGACCAGGTTGCGCACCCGGCCCCACAGGTCCAGCTCATAGGCGGCGCTGGCCGCCAGGGTGGTGGTGTCGTAGCGGCCGTTGGCCGGGGTGCGCTGGCGCTCGACGCTGGCCGAGGCCCCGACGCTGGGGAGGAGAGCGCTGGAGGCCTGGCGCGACAGGGCGCGGGCCTGGTCGTAGCGGGCCAGGGCGGCGGCGAGGTCGGCGCTGCCGGACTCCAGTCGGCGCTCCAGGCCATCCAGGGTTGGGTCCTTGAACACCGCCCACCAGGCGGCGTCGCGAACCGTTTCCATCGGCGCGGCGGGAGTCCACGGACCGGTGTCGCGGAAGGCGGCGGGCGCGGCGGGCGTCGGCGGCGCATAGGCCGGGGCCATCGAGCAGCCGGCGAGGCTCAGGCCAGAAAGCCCGAGACCCGCCAGGATCAGGAGACTAGCCCTTCGCACCGGCGGCTCCCTTCTTGGCCTTCACCACGTTGACGTGGTCGCCGGTGGCGATGGCGTCCGGCGGGCTGGTCACGACCCAGTCGTTGGCCGCGACGCCGCTGGCCAGTTCCAGCTCGGCGCCGTCGTCGCGGGCGATGCGGACCGGACGGATCGAGACGGTGTTGTCGCCGCCGACCACGGCCACGGCCGTGCCTTCCTTGCGGAACAGCAGGGCGTTGGAGGGGATCCGCACCGATGCGGTCGAGGTCGTGCTAGCGGCCTTCAGGTCCAGGCTGACCTGGGCGTAGGCGCCGGGCTTGAGGGCGCCGGCGGCGTTGTCGACCTCCAGCTGGATCAGCATCGACCCCGACTGGGCGTCGACCGCGTCGGCCGTGCGCACCAGGCGGGCGTTGAAGGTCTGGCCGGGCAGGTCGGGCGAGGCGAAGGTGGCGCTCATGCCCGGACGGATCTGGCCGGCCAGGCTTTGCGGCACGCTGACATAGAGGCGCAGGCGGCGGGTGTCGGAGACCGTGAACAGCGGCGAGGGACGGGCGCCGCCGGCGCTGATCAGGGCGCCCTGGTCGGTGTCGCGGCTGGTCACCACCCCGTCGAACGGGGCGACGATGCGCTTGAAGGCGGTCAGGCTCTCCAGCCGGCGGACATTGGCCAGCGCTTCGTTGCGCATGGCCTCGCGGGCGGCCAGGTCGCCGGCGCGCTCGTCGGCCTCCTGCTGCGAGACGGCGTTCTCGCCGACCAGGCGCTTCCAGCGGGCGGCGGTGGTGGCGGCCAGATCGCGCTGGGCCTGGGCCGTGGCGAGGGCGGCGCGGGCGGCGACCAGCTGCTGGTCGACTTCCGGGGCGTCGATCTCGGCCAGCACCTGCCCCGCCTTCACCGGCTGGCCGATGTCGACATACCAGCGGCGCAGATAGCCGTCGGTGCGGGCGTAGACCGGGGCCTCGGCCCAGGCCTGCAGGCGGCCCGGCAAGACGAGGTCGGCGCTTTCGCCTCCGCCCGGCTGGATGACGTGGACCGTGGTCAGGGCGCTGGCCTGGCTGGTCTTCTTCAGGTCCTGGCTGGCCATCAGCCGCGAGGCCGTCCCGGCGGCCAGGATCAGGACGAAGCCGGCCGCGCCGATCAGGGCCAGGCGGCGCAGGCTTCGGGGGCTGGTCTTGGGCAGGGCGTCAGAGGGGGGCAGGGGGGACTCAGACATGGGCGACGCCTTCGGGGGAGGCGGCTTCCGCGCGGGGGCGGCGGCCGTGAACGATGGAGAAGATGGTGGGGACGAACAGCAGGGAGGCGCAGGTGGCGAAGATCAGGCCGCCGATCACCGCCCGGCCCAGGGGGGCGTTCTGCTCGGCGCCTTCGCCCAGGGCCAGGGCCATCGGCGCCATGCCGATGATCATGGCCAGGGCCGTCATCACCACCGGGCGGAAGCGGGTGAACCCGGCCTCGAACGCGGCCTGGACCGCGTCGCCGGTGGCCGCCAGCCGCTCGCGGGCGAAGCTGACCACCAGGATCGAGTTGGCCGTCGCCACGCCCATGCACATGATCGCCCCGGTCAGGGCCGGCACCGACAGCGGCGTCCCTGTGGCGAACAGCATCCAGGCGATGCCGGCCAGGGCGGCGGGCAGGGCCGAGATGATCACGAACGGGTCCAGCCAGGACTGGAAGTTGATGACGATCAGCAGATAGATCATCACCACCGCGCCCAACAGGCCCCAGCCCATGCCGGAGAAGGCGGTGTTCATGGTCTGGAACTGGCCGCGCAGGTTCACCTTGACCTTGGCGGGCTTGTCCTTCTCCAGTTTCTTGAGGGCCTTCTGAACGTCGGTCGCCACGCCGCCCAGGTCGCGCCCTTGGGTGGCGGCGAAGACGTTGACCATCGGCTGGATGTTGTACTGCGAGACGACGGCGGCGGTGGAGCCCCGGCTGAGCGTCCCCAGTCCGCCCAGCACCTGCGGCGCCGGGTCGGCGGCGCGGGCCCCGGTGACCGGGATCGACCGCAGCTTGTCGAAGCTGTCCAGCATGTATTCCGGCGTCTGGGCCACGACGGGGTAGGAGACGCCGTTCTTCGGGTTCAGCCAGAACACCGGGGCGGTCTGCTGGCTGCCGGCCACGGCCCCGGCCAGGCTGGCGGTGACGTCGCGCTCGTCCAGGCCCAGGGCGTGGATGCGGGTGCGGTCGACGTCGAAGCGCAGCTCCGGCGCGGCGGCCGGCTGCTGGATGCGGACGTCGGCTATGCCCCTGATGCGCCGGATCTCGCGCAGGATCTTCTGGGCGTAGGCCTGGTTGGTCGCCGCGTCGCCGCCGGTGACCTGGATGTCGATCGGGGCCGGGCTGCCGAAGTTGAGGATCTGGCTGGTCACGTCGGCCGGCAGGAACGAGAAGGTCGCGCTGGGGAAGGCCTTGGGCAGTTCCTCGCGCAGCGCCTTGATGTAGCCGTCGGTCGGGCGATGGCCCTTCTTCAGGCTGATCAGGATGTCGCCGTCCTGCGGGCCGATGGTGCCCGAGGCGTTGTAGGCGGTGTTGATGCCGCTGGAGGACAGGCCGATGTTGTCGACGATGGTCTCGACCTCGTCGGCCGGGATCACGGTGCGGACGTGGCGCTGGATGCGGTCGAACAGGGCCGCCGACTCCTCGATCCGCGTGCCGACCGGGGCGCGGACGTGCAGGGCGATCGAGCCGGAGTCCACGGCCGGGAAGAAGTTGCGGCCCAGGAACGGGACCAGGGCCAGGCTCAGCAGGGCGAACGCCAAAAAGCCGATGACGAACACGCCGCGCGCGTCCAGAGCAAAGCCCAGCAGGCCGGCATAGGCGTCGCGCACCGTGGAGAAGCTCCGCTCGAAACCGCGCTGGAAGCGGACCACGCGGCTCTTCGAGGGGGCCTCCTCGTCGTGCGGGACGTGCGGCTTGAGCAGATAGGCCGCCATGGTCGGCACCAGGGTCCGCGACAGCAGGAACGAGGCGATCATCGCGAACACGACGGAGAGGGCCATCGGCACGAACAGGAAGCCCGACACGCCCGGCAGGAAGAACATCGGCACGAAGACGATGCAGATGCACAGCAGGGACACGAAGGCCGGGGTGACGATCTGGGCCGCCCCGTCCAGGATCGCCGTCCTGACGTCCTTGCCGTGCTCCAGGTGCCAGTTGATGTTCTCGATGGTGACGGTGGCGTCGTCGACCAGGATGCCGACGGCCAGGGCCAGGCCGCCCAGGGTCATGACGTTCAGGGTCTGGCCGAACGCCGCCAGGGCCGCGATCGCCGCCAGCACGGCCAGCGGAATCGAGACGGCGATGATCACCGTCGAGCGCCACGAGCCCAGGAACAGCAGGATCATCAGCGAGGTCAGCACGGCGGCCAGGGCGCCTTCGTGGACCACGCCCTCGACGGCGGCCTTCACGAAGGTCGACTGATCGTTCAACGGGGTGATGGTCAGCTCGGGCGGCAGCTGGGCCTTCAGGTCGGGCAGGGCGGCCCGGACCCCGTCGACGATGGCGATGGTCGAGGTGGCGCCCGATTTCAGCACCGTCATCAGCACCGAGCGCTGGCCGTCGACGTGGACGATGTTCTGCTGCGGGGCCGAGCCGTCGCGCACGTGGGCGACGTCGCCGACGCGGATGGTCGCGCCGTTGATGGTCTTGACGGGAAGGGCGTTCAGCTCCTCGACCGTGCCGGGGGCGTTGTTCAGGCGCAGGCTGTACTGGAACTCGCCGATCTTGACGAAGCCGGCCGGGGTGATCTGGGTCTGGGCCGCGATCGCCGCCCCGACGTCGGACGCCGACAGGCCCTTGGACAGCAGGGCCTGCGGGTCGATGTCGACCTGGATCTGACGGGTCCGGCCGCCGAACGGCAGGGGCACGGCCGCGCCGGGCACGGTGACCAGGCGCGTGCGGATGACGTTGACGCCGAAGTCGGACAGCTGCTGCTCGGACAGGCCCTGGCCGGCCAGGGCCAGCTGCAGGATCGGCACGGTCGAGGCGTTGTAGTTGAGGATCAGCGGCGGGGTCACGCCCGGCGGCAGCTGGCGCAGCAGGGTCTGCGAGATGGCGGTGATCTGGGCGTTGGCCAGGCGCACGTCGGCTCCCGGCTGGAAGTAGATCTTCACCACCCCGACGCCCTGCAGCGAGGTCGCCTCGATATGGTCGATGTCGTTGACCGTGGTGGTCAGGGTCCGCTGGTAGGGGGTCAGGATCCGCCCCGACATGTCGGCCGGCGACAGGCCGCCATAGGTCCAGGCCACCGCCACGACGGGCACGCGGATATTGGGGAAGATGTCCGTGGGCGTACGCAGGATCGCCAGGACGCCGACGATCAGGATCATCGCGGCCATCACGACGAAGGTATAGGGACGCGCCAAGGCCGTCCGCACGAGCGATATCATACTGAATTCCGTCGTTGCGGAGGGGAAGCTTGGGCCGGGTCTAGCAAGGCCAAGGGGTCCGCAGCCTGACGGCCAACTGACAAGATGGTCAGGGAGGGTCAAGGGGCCTCTCGCGACCGCCGAGCCGTTTTGCTATGGCTGCCTCAATGAGCACCATCACCACCGTCGGCGTCGACGCCGACGACACCCTCTGGCACTGCGAGAGCAAGTTCCGGCTGTCCCACGCGCGGTTCCTGGACCTGCTGTCCGATCACGGCGATCCCGAGAAGATCGAGCACCAGCTGCTGGCCGTCGAGAAGCGCAACCTGCGGGTCTATGGCTACGGGGCCAAGGGCTTCACCCTGTCGATGATCGAGACGGCGCTGGAGGTCACCGACGGCCGCGTCGACACCCGTGTGATCCGCGAGATCCTGGCCGTCGGCCGCGAGATGCTGACCGAGCCGATCGAGCCGCTGTCGGGCGTCGACAAGGCCCTGGCCGAGCTGTCGGACCGCTACCGCCTGATCCTGATCACCAAGGGCGATTTGCTGCACCAGGAGCAGAAGCTGGCCTCGTCGGGGCTGGGGGACTACTTCGTGGCCGTCGAGATCGTGTCCGAGAAGGACGCCGGCACCTATCGCCGGGTCTTCGACCGCTACGGCACGGGCGCCGAGCAGGCGGTGATGGCCGGCAACTCGATGCGCTCGGACATCCTGCCGGCGCTGGAGGCGGGCTGCTGGGGCGCGCTGATCCCCTATCCGCTGGTCTGGTCGCACGAGGCGGCCGAGGCGCCGGTGGGGCACGAACGCTACGCGGAGCTGGGCAGCATCAGCGAGTTGCCGGGGTGGGTGGATCGGATCGCGCAGGGCTGAGCCAAGCATTTTGAACCCCTCTCTCATGGAGAGAGGGAGGGGCCCGCCGCGCAGCGGTGGGAGGGTGAGTGGGTACGCCGGTCGACGGCGTGCCGGCACTCCGTCAGGCGCCGTAACCACTCACCCCAACCCTCTCTCTAAGAGAGAGGGAGCGCGTTCAGCGTTTCCCGAGTTTGGCCAACGCATCCCGCGCCGGCCGCTCGAACCCGATCAGCGACAGATACGCCGCCGGGATCAACAGCACGACCCACAGCAGGCACCACAGCCGCATGGCGTCGCCGTTCAGCCCCCACATCCCCAGCCCCACCCAGTTCAGCGCGATCTTCAGCGCGATCGGGTGCAGCAGGTAGAGGCTGAAGCTGAGCTGCGCCCACGGGGCCAGCCGCGCGCTCACCCCGCCCTGCACGCCCGCCGCGTCGGCGGCGACGCCGGCCAGGCCGACGGCGTAGATCAGGAACAGCAAGGTGGTCCGCGACGCCCCCGCCCAGGACGCGACGAAGAACGCCGCCAGCAGGGCCCACATCACGAACCGGGCGAACGGCAGTTTCGCCAGCACGTCCTTCAGCTGGAACGCCAGCATGCCCAGCATGAAGCCGGGCACGGCGCGGGCGACGCCGAAATCGTAGGTCCATTGCGAGAAGGTCTCGCCGGTGCGCGAGATCCACAGCAGCAGGGCCAGGCTGCCGAAGGCGACAGCCGCCGTGGCCTGCCAGCCTCGGGCGGTGATCCAGAAGAGCAGCGGCAGGGCGACGTACATCCCCATCTCGGCGCTGATCGCCCAGCTGACGAAGTTCCAGGTCTGGGCGTGGCACGTGCCCCAGGCGTGGATGAAGAGGACGTTCTGGGCGATGCAGGAGACGTCGTAGCGCGACGGATCCCGCTCGTTCAGCACCCCGGCCCAGCCGAGGGCGGCGATGGCCACGAACACCAGCATCGTCGCCCAGTGCAGCGGACCCAGCCGCGCGACGCGCTTCTGCAGGAAGTCGCGGTACCTGGCGACGGTGGTCAGGCGACCGGTATAGATCGCGGCCATCACGTAGCCCGAGATCAGGAAGAACAGGTCGACGATCAGGCTGAAGCTCTTGATCGTGTCGTCGGCCGCCTGCCAGCGACCGTCCAGATTGATGAAGCGGTTGAAGTGGAAGACCACGATCATCAGCGCCCCGACGATGCGCAGGGCGTCCAGGTGCAGCATCTGGTCGGAATCGGGTTTCAGGGCGGGGAGGCGCATGGCCTAGCTGTGCCACGGAGCGGCGAGCGCGTCATGGGGTTCGTCTCTCCTCCCCCTCTTGGGGGAGGGGGACCGCCGAACGGCGGTGGAGGGGGTTAGCCGCGGCGCTATTGGGGCCTGCGCCGTCCCCTCCGTCTCGCCGCGTATCCGCGTCGATCCACCTCCCCCAAAAGGGGGAGGATCGGGAAGGCTCCTAGATCGCCACCCTTTTGGCGATCGCGTTGCGTCGGGCCTTGGTCTCCTGCTGGGCCTTCTGCACGGCTTCGGTCTCGGTCGCGTGCAGCAGGTGGTCGATCACCCGTTCCAGGTGGTCGCGCATCGCCTGGCGGGCGGCGGCCGGATCGCGCGCCTTCAGGGCGTCGACCACCCGGCGGTGCTCGACGATCCGGGGTTCCAGCCCCATGCCGCGCGCGCGCGTCAGGATGTTGCGGGCCAGGGACGAGCGGTTGCGCCAATCCCAGAGGTTCTCGATCGTGGCGATGATCGCGCCGTTGCCGGTGGCGCGGGCGATGGTGAGGTGGAAGTCGCGGTCGGCGTCCTCGCCCCGGATCTCCTCCTCGACGCGCATGCGCTCCAGCAAGCCTTCCAACTCGCCGATCTGTTCGTCGGTGATCGAGGTGGCGGCCAGGGCGGCGGCCTCGCCCTCGAACAGGCGGCGGGCCTCGATCAGCTCGAAGGCGCCGATCTCGAAGTCGATCTCGGCCGAGGGGGCCTGGGGGCGGACATTGCCGGTGACATAGATGCCCAGGCCGTGGCGGGCCTCGATCATGCCCAGCATCTCAAGGGCGATCATCGCCTCGCGCAGGGTCGGGCGCGAGACCCCGAACTGCTCGGCCAGTTCCCGCTCGGTCGGCAGGCGGTCGCCCAGCTTGTACTGTCCGGCCTCGATGGCGTCGGCCACGGAGTCGGCGATCCTGCGGTAGAGCTTGACGTTGTCTGACATGTCGGGGCGGAGGCTCGGAAGGACGCGTTTGCCCAAATGGGGCGTTGTCGGGACCCCAATTCCCTACCACGGGGACCGGCGCGAATTGTTCTGTTTTTTCACCTCTCTCCGCCGGGAGGTCAGGTTTTCCCGCTCCCGAGGCCTGACCAAGGTCTCACCAGTCGTGCATCGAGCCGTCCAGGCGGCGGGCGACCGGCAGATAGGCGCGCTGGTAGGGGTATTTGGCCGCCAGATCCTCGTCGATGTCGACGCCCAGGCCCGGCGCCTCGCCGGGGTGCAACATGCCGTCGCTGAAGCTGTAGGCGTGGGGGAACACCGCGTCCGTCTCGGGCGTGTGGCGCATATATTCCTGGATGCCGAAATTGGGGATCGACAGGTCGAAGTGCAGGGCCGCGCCCATGCAGACCGGCGACAGGTCGGTGGCCCCGTGGCAGCCGGTGCGCACGTGGTGCAGGTCGGCGAAGCTGGCCAGCTTCTTCAGATGCGTGATGCCGCCGGCATGGACCACCGTGGCGCGGATGTAGTCGATCAACTGCTCCTCGATCAGCTGCTTGCAGTCCCAGACCGAGTTGAAGATCTCGCCGACGGCCAGCGGCGTGGTGGTGTGCTGGCGGATGATCCGGAAGCTGCCCTGGTTCTCGGCCGGGACGGCGTCCTCCATCCAGAACAGCCGGTAGGGCTCCAGATCCTTGCCCAGGCGCGCGGCCTCGATCGGGGTCAGGCGGTGGTGGACGTCGTGCAGCAGGTGCAGGTCCCAGCCCAATCGCTCGCGCGCCGCGGCGAACAGGTCCGGCGCGGTGCGCAGATAGCGCTCGGTCGACCAGATGGTCTCCTTGGGCAGGTCGCTGTCGGCCGGCTCGTAGAAGAAGCGGTCCTTGGAGACGCCATAGGCTCCCGGCATGCCCGGCACGCCGGTCTGCAGGCGGATGGCCTTGTAGCCCAGGGCCGCGTAGTGGGCGGCGTTGTCGAGGGTCTCGTCGATCGTCTCGCCATTGGCGTGGCCATAGACCATCACGCCCGTGCGGCAGGCGCCGCCCAGGAGTTGATACACGGGCAGGCCGGCGATCTTGCCCTTGATGTCCCACAGCGCCATGTCGACCGCGGCGATGGCGGCCATGGTCACCGGTCCCCGACGCCAGTAGGCGCCCTTGTAGAGGTACTGCCAGATGTCCTCGATCTGGTGGGCGTCGCGGCCGATCAGGCAGGGGATGACGTGCTGGGAGAGATAGGCCTCGACGGCCAGTTCGCGGCCGTTCAGGGTCGCGTCGCCGATGCCGTACACACCTTCGTCGGTCACGATCTTCAGGGTCACGAAATTGCGCCCCGGGCACGTGACGATGGTCTTGGCGGCGATGATCTTGGGCATGGTGGCCTTGGGGGACGCTTTGTCTGCAATCGTTTGTCGGGACCGAAAGACCGGAGGCCCGCCCGAAACCAGGCGCGCGGCGTCCATCTTCCTCCCCGCCTATCGGTTTACCGGTACCATAAGGGTTGTCAACCCAGTGGTCTGACCACTATGACTTTGGTGACCCGACCTTTTTGGCGTGGTTCAAGTTTCAAATGAGCCGATCTTCCCGGCGAAGGCCGGGACCCAGATCGTAAGGCTGAGCGGCGCCAGGAATGGCTCAGGCTCCAGCCGTATCTGGGCCCCGGCCTTCGCCGGGGAAATCGGGAGAAAGTGGGAGTGAAACGGATGCGGCTTCTGGCCTTGGCGCTGGGTCTCATGCTCGTGGCGACAACCGCCCGGGCGGAGGACGGCTACGACCTCTGGCTCCGCTATCGGCCCGTCGAGGCCAGCGCCCGGCCGGCCTATGCCGCCCGCGCCGCCGCCATCGCGCCCCCAAGTTCCCTGGCCCCCGACACCCCGACCCTGAAGGTCGCCCGGGCCGAGCTGGAGCGCGGTCTGGCCGGCCTGGTCGGCAAGCCCGCCAGCGCCGCCGCGGGCGTCCGCGACGGGGTCATCCAACTGACCGTCGAGCCTGCGAAGGGCCTGGGCGACGAGGGCTACCGGATCCGCACCCAGGCGGTGAACGGCCGGAAGACCACGGTGATCTCGGCCAACAAGGACGTCGGCGTCCTCTACGGCGTCTTCCGCTATCTGGAACTGATCCAGACCCGGCGGCCTGTGGATAACCTCGACATCACCTCGGTTCCCAAGGTCAAGCTGCGCATGCTGAACCACTGGGACAACCTCAATCGCCACGTCGAGCGCGGCTATTCCGGCCAGTCGATCTTCGACTGGTGGCGGCTGCCCGGCCACGTCGACCCGCGCATGGTCGACTACGCCCGCGCCAACGCCTCGATCGGCATCAACGGCACGGTGCTGAACAACGTCAACGCCAAGGCCGACAGCCTGACCCCGGCCTATATCGCCAAGGCCGCCGCCCTGGCCGACACGTTCCGGCCCTATGGCGTCAAGGTCTATCTGTCGGCCCGCTGGTCGGCGCCGGTCGAGCTGGGCGGCCTGAAGACCGCCGACCCGCTGGACCCGGCCGTCGCCGCCTTCTGGAAGGCCAAGGCCGACGAGATCTACAAGGCCATTCCCGACTTCGGCGGTTTCCTGGTCAAGGCCAATTCGGAGGGCCAGCCGGGGCCGCAGGACTATGGCCGCACCCATGTCGACGGGGCCAACATGCTGGCCGACGCGGTGGGACCGCACGGCGGCGTCGTGATCTGGCGCGCCTTCGTCTATTCGCACGAGCAGCCCGACGACCGCGCCAAGCAGGGCTATTCGGAGTTCAAGCCCTTCGACGGCCAGTTCCGCGACAACGTCGTCATCCAGGTCAAGAACGGCGCCATCGACTTCCAGCCGCGCGAGCCGTTCCACCCGCTGTTCGGGGCCATGCCGAAGTCGAACCTCGGCATGGAGTTCCAGATCACCAAGGAATATCTCGGCTTCTCGACCCACCTCGTCTATCTGGGCCCGCTGTTCGAGGAGACCCTGCGCGCCGACACCATGGCCCACGGCAAGGGCTCGACCGTGGCCAAGGTGGTCGACGGGACGCTGGACGACCGCAAGCTGACGGTGATGGCCGGGGTGGCCAATATCGGCAGCGACCGCAACTGGAGCGGCTCGCAGTTCGACCAGGCCAACTGGTACGCCTTCGGGCGTCTGGCCTGGGATCCGGAAGCTTCGGCCAAGGACATCGCCACCGACTGGACGAAGATGACCTTCGGCGATGACCCGCGCCTGGTGAAGCCGGTCGTTGACATGATGATGGGCTCGCGCGAGGCGGCGGTGGACTACATGACCCCGCTGGGTTTGCACCACCAGATGGGCGAGGGGCACCACTATGGCCCCGGTCCCTGGGTCAGCGGCGGTCCGCGCGCCGACTGGACCAGCGTCTACTACGCCAAGGCCGGCCCGGACGGGATCGGCTTCGACCGCACCCCCTCGGGCAGCAACGCCACGGCCCAGTACGCGCCGGCCGTGGGGGCCTGCTTCGCCGACCTCAAATGCGTCGACGAGAAGGACCTGCTGTGGTTCCACCACCTGCCCTGGGACTACCGCCTGAAGTCCGGCGACACCCTGTGGGACGGCATGGTCAAACACTACGGCCGGGGCGTCGCGTATGTCGACGGCATGGAGAAGACCTGGGCGGGCCTGACGCCGTATGTCGACGCCGAGCGCCACAAGGAGGTCGCCGACTACCTGAAGATCCAGCGCGACGAGGCCCAGTGGTGGCGCGATGCCTCGGTGGCGTGGTTCGGAAGCTTCTCGAAGCGTCCGCTGCCGCCGGGGGAAAAGGCTCCGGCCAAGTCGCTGCAGTACTACGAGAGCCTGGAGTTTCCCTGGGCGCCAGGCAACGGGCAGTAGCAACCCCCAGAACTGGGGGTGTCTTCGTAACGCCGTTCCGTGAAGGTTGCGGTCGCGCTGGTCCTGTCCCAAGGTCTGCGTCCCAATCGTTTTCAGCAAGACCGGATGCGCGCCTCGTCCCCCACGACCCTGCTGCTCGGCGTCGTCCTGCTGTGCGTGGCGACGGCGCTGATCGGCGTCTGGATGGCGATGAGCCCGCCGTGGCTGGGCGCGGACTTCACCGTCCGGCCCGACGGGGCCGTGGTGATCACCCGCCTCACGCCCGGCGGGCCGCTGGACCGCGTCGGGGCCAAGATTGGCGATCGCATGGCCGGGGTCGGCGGCGACCGCGCCGCGCCCGCCCTGCGGGCCGCCGAGATCGGCGGCCTCGAGACGCCCGCCACCCAGACCCAGGCGCGCGAACAGGCCCGCCGCGAGGACGCCTTCGCCCAAGCCCTGAGCGCCGAGCCTCGGGTGCTGCGCCTGGCCGGTCAAGACGGCGCCCAGCGGGTCGTCACCCTGGACGGCCGCGCCCGGCCGCTGTCGGCCCTGGGCGCGGAGTTCTGGGCCAATCTGGCGTTTGGCCTGATCGCGGCCCTGATCGTCGGCTGGGTCTGGGCCCTGCGGCCGCGCGAGCTGTCCACCCAGCTGTTCGCCCTGACGGGCCTGTCGATGCTGGCCTTCACCTTCGGCTGGGCGGTCAATTCCAGTGTCGAGCTGGTCATGGACGGGACGCTGGCGACCATCGCCGCGCGCCTGAACATGACCGGCGCCGTGGCCTATGGCGGGGCGATGATCGCCTTCTTCCTGGCCTATCCCAAGCGGGTCACCAAGCTGCCGGTCATGCTGCTGGCGCCGCTGTGGGTGCTGGCCTGGGCGCTGACGCCGCTGCTGCCCGGCAATCCGTCAGTCGAGAGCATGGGCCAGGCGGTCACCTCGATCGAGATGGCCCTGATCATCGTGGCCATCGCCCTCCAGGCTTTCGCCAGCCGCAAGGACCCCGCCGCCATGGCCGCCACCCGCTGGCTGGGCCTGTCGGTGATCGTCGGGGCGGGGGCCTTCATCGGCAATGTCGCCGTGCCGATCGCCCTGGGGATGCGGCCGTTCCTGGACCCGCGCTTCTCGCTGGGCTTCTTCGTGATCATCTATGTCGGCATGGCCGTGGGCCTGCGCCGCCACCGCCTGTTCGAGCTGGACCAGTGGGCGTTCCGGATCCTGTTCTACCTCAGCGCCGGCGCGGCCATGCTGGCCCTGGACGGTCTGCTGATCACCGCCCTTGGCGCGGCTCCCGGCACGGCGCTGGGCGTGTCGCTGCTGGTCGTGGCTTTCGCCTACCTGCCGTTCCGCGACGTGCTGTGGCGGCGGACCATCGGCCGCAAGACCTTGAAGGATCACGAGATGTTCGCCGCCGTGGCCCAGGTCGCCCTGATCCACGGGGCCGAGGCGCGGGCGGACGCCTGGAAGGCGCTGCTGTCCAAGGTCTATGAGCCGCTGGAGATCGCCCCCGCCCTGGCGACCAACACCAAGGCCGAGATCCTCGAGGAGGGCGTGGCCTTGGGCCTGCCCGCCGCCGCCGGGACCACGGCGCTGACCCTGCGCTTCCCGTTCCGGGGGCGGGGCCTGTTCGGCACGGCGCAGGTCCAGCTGGCCGACCAGCTGGTGAGCCTTCTGAGCCAGATCGAGGAAGGCCGCGACGCCTATGCCCGGGGCGTGGTCGAGGAACGCCTGCGCATCGCCCGCGACCTGCACGACGACGTCGGCGCGCGCCTGCTGTCGGGCCTGCACCGCCAGGACCTGTCCCAGACGCGCGAGGCCGTGCGCGGGGCGATCGGCGACCTGCGGGCCATCGTCTCGGGCCTGTCGGGCCAGGACCTGCCGCTGGAGGCGGCGCTGGCCGACCTGCGCCACGAGACCGCCGAGCGGCTGGAGGCGGCCGGCATCGCCCTGGACTGGCCGCCGGTCGAGCTGGCCGATCCCGGCGTGACCGCGCCCTATCGCGTCTACAAGAACCTGACCTCGGCCGTGCGCGAGGTGATCTCCAACGCCATCCGCCACGCCGGCGCGACCACCGTGGCCGTCACGGTTCACGAAGACGCCGGCCGGCTGGAGCTGACCCTCAGCGACGACGGCGTCGGCTTGCCGCGCGAAGCGGGGGGCCGCCGCAGCGGCCTGGCCAACCTGGAGCGGCGGCTGGGCGAGATCGGCGGGACGGTGGCGTTTCCCGAAACCACGAAGGGGACGGTGGTCCGGCTGTCTACGCCCGTCGATGCGAGCGCCCCGGCATGACCCTTGCTCCCAACGCCCCCGGCACGGCCCTCGTCCTGGAAGACCAGTCCGAGACCCGCGAGCACCTGCTGGCGGCCCTGTCCGAGGCGTTTCCCGGCGTGGTCGCGCGCGGCGCGGCGGATCTGGCCGAGGCCCGCTCGTTTCTGTGCGACGGGGCGCCGGACCTGGCCTTGGTCGACCTGGCCCTGCCGGACGGACGCGGCGTCGACTTCCTGCGCGATCTGGCCGAGCGCTCGGGCGGGGCGACGCGGTCGGTGGTGGTGACCATCTACGCCGACGACCACCACCTGTTCGACGCCATCGCGGCGGGGGCGGGGGGCTACCTGCTCAAGGACATGGGCCGCGACGAACTGGTGCGCTACCTGCGCCGCCTGGAGGCCGGCGAGACTCCGCTGTCGCCAGCGGTGGCGCGGCGGATGCTGGACTACTTCCGCGCCCGGCCGGTTCTGATCCAGACGGTCGAGCCCGAGGCGGCCCTGACCCCGCGCGAGACCGAGGTGCTGCGCCTGATCGGCCGGGGCCTGCGCTCGGGCGAGGCGGCCAAGGTCATGGGCGTCACCGAGCTGACCGTGGCGGGGTACGTCAAGGCGATCTACCGCAAGCTCAACATCTGCTCCCGGGCCGAGGCGGCGCTGGAGGCGCAGAAGCGGGGGCTGGTCTAGGGCTACCAATCCTTGTCATCCCGGGCGAAGCGTAGCGAAGACCCGGGACCGCGACAGGCGCAGCGCTTCCGGCGGTCCCGGCTCGGCGCGCTACGCGCTTGGCCGGGATGACAGTTTTCAAAGCCCAAAATTTCGCCGCGAAGTTCCGCTCAAGGATCGCTACGGTGTCGCTCACTGACACCAGCGTTCGAAAGACCCTTGATGCGCCTTCTCGCCACCTTGGCCGCCCCAATGGCTGCAATGACCTTCCTCGCCGCCGGCGCGGCCCACGCCCAGACGCCCCAGCCGTCGGCCCCGCCGCAGCTGAACGCCGGCCCCTCGGCCAACGCCCTGGCCGGCAAGGCCTTCCTGGCGACGAACGCCAAGGCCCCGGGCGTGGTCACCCTGCCGTCGGGCCTGCAGTACAAGGTCGTGACCTCGGGCCCGAAGACCGGCCCGTCGCCCAAGCTCGGCGACATCGTCAAGGTCCACTACGAGGGCAAGCTGCTGGACGGCACGGTGTTTGACTCGAGCTTCGCGCGCGGCAAGGCGGCGATCATGCCAGCCGACGGCCTGATCCAGGGCTGGCTGGAAGCCCTGCCGAAGATGAAGGTCGGCGACGAGTGGACCCTCTACATTCCCTCGGAGCTGGGCTACGGCCCCCGCGACATGGGCGAGATCCCGCCGGACAGCGTGCTGGTGTTCCGCCTGCAGCTGATCGGGATGCTGGCGGTGGACTAATTTTATCTCCCTTCCCCCTTGATGGGGGAAGGGCAGGGGATGGGGGTGATACGGCGGTCCCGCCTGCACGGCCGTGCTCACCCCCACCCAACCCTCCCCCATCAAGGGGGAGGGCTTATTTTTGCCGGCTCTTCATCAGCGGCTGGATCCGCTCCCCAAAATCCTCGACGCCCTTCACGAAGTCGTCGAAGGTCAGCAGCACCCCGGCCGTGCCGGGCACGGCGGCGATCTCGTCCATCATCCGGGCGATGCTCTCATAGCTGCCGACCAGCGTGCCCATGTTGAGGTTCACCGCCGATTCCGGCGCGGCCAACTGGGTGGTGTTGGTCGTGGCGCCGGCCTTGGCGTTCGGGGCCGCCTGCTGGGTCAGCCAGGCCAGCGCCTCCTGGTCCGCGCCGTCGCGGTAGGACTGCCACTTGGCCATGGCCTTCTCGTCGGTCTCGTCGGCGATGATCATGAACAGGATGAACGACTGCACGTCGCGGCCGGTCTTCTCGGCGGCCGCTTCCAGCCGCTTGTTGACGCTGGCGAAGGCGGTGGGCGTGTTGGTCCCCTTGCCCAGGGCGAAGCTGTAGTCGGCGTATTGCGCGGTGAAGGCCAGGCCCTCGTCGGACGAGCCGGCGCAGATCAGCTTGGTCTCCTTCGGGTGCGGGCTGACCCGGCAGTCGTCCATGGTGAAGTACTTGCCCTTGAAGTCGGACACCCCCGTCTCCAGCAGGTCCTTCAGCACGGTCGTGTATTCGGCCAGGTAGTTGTAGCGGTCGGTATAGTGCGCCTCGCCCGGCCACAGGCCCATCTGGCTGTACTCGGCCTTCTGCCAGCCGGTCACCAGGTTGATGCCGAAGCGGCCCGGGGCGATCGAGTCGATGGTCGAGGCCATGCGCGCCACGATGGCCGGCGGGATGGTCAGGGTGGCCACGGTGGCGAAGATCTTGATCTTAGAGGTCACGGCCGCCAGGCCCGACATCAGGGTGAAGCTCTCGAGATTGTGCTCCCAGAACTGCGTCTTGCCGCCGAACCCGCGCAGCTTGATCATCGAGAGCGCGAAGTCGAAGCCGTACTTCTCGGCCTTCTGGGTGATCTCCTTGTTCAGCGCGAAGCTGGGCATGTACTGCGGAGCATTCTCCGAGATCAGCCAGCCATTGTTGCCGATGGGGATGAAGACGCCGACCTGCATGGAAGTACCCCTCTCTTACTTTGTCATCCCGGCGAAAGCCGGGACCGCCGGAAGCCCCGGCGTTTGTTGCGGTCCCGGCTCTTCGCGCTGCGCGCTACGGCCGGGATGACAGGGAAGAGGGCGGCGCACGCTCACGCCCCCTCCAGAAACTTGATCAGACCTTCGTTGAAGGTCTCGGGATCGGTGACGGTGAAGCCGTGGCCGCCCCAGGCGGCGACCTGGTAGTCGGCGTTGGGCAGGCGACCGGCCAGGCGCTGAGAGCAACTGGGCGGCACCAGCATGTCGTCGGCGCTGGCGCTGATCAGCACCCGGTGGGTGATCTCCTCCAGCCGCGCGTCGACGTCGAAGGCCAGCAGGGCGTTGATCCGGGCCAGCATCACGTCGCGCGGCGGGAAGCTGGCCACGTGGTGGGGCTCCTCGGCCTGCAGGCGGGCGTCATTCCGCGAGATCCAGTCGGCCGGATAGAGGAAGATCGGCTGGGCGTGGACATAGGCTTCCGGTCCGCTGTCGTTCAGCAGATGGATTCGGGTGTCGAAACAGCGCCTGATGTGCGGATCGGGCCGCGACCAGCCGTTGACCACCACCAGCTTGCCCAGGCGATCGGGCTGGTCCAGCGCGAGCTGCAGGCCCGCGTTGCCGCCGGCCGCGTGGCCGACCACGTGGGCTTTCGCCAGGCCCAGGGCGTCCATCACCTTGACCATGTCGTCGGCCATATGGGCGACGGTATAGTCGTCTGGCAGCTCGCGGACGCTGCGGCCCGTGCCGCGATGGTCGTACAGCACGACCGGCCAACGCTCGGTCAGGGCCGCCATCTGCGGGGCCCAGAACGCGCCCGAGCCGCCCAGACCCGACGACAGCAGCACGACCTCGCGGCCGGCGACCGGTCCGCCGTGCAGTTCATAATGGAGGCCGTCGACCGTGCCGGAGGTCATCGCGCTCAGCGCTTCCCGATGTGCGCGACCGAGGCGATCTCGACCACGAAACCGGGCTTCACCAGGCCGCACTGGATGCAGTAGCGGGCGGGTTTGTCGCCGGGGAAGTACTCGGCATAGACCTTGTTGATCGTCTGGTAGAAGCTCCAGTCGGTCAGGAAGATGTGGTTCATGGTCACGTCCTCCATCGTGCCGCCGGCGGTCTCGATCACCGACTTGATGGTCTCCAGCACCTGCCGGGTCTGGGCCTCGGCGTCGTCGGGGAAGGCGACGTTGTTGTCCTTGTCGAAGGCCAGGGTGCCCGAGACGTAGACGATCCCGTCGGCCAGGGTCCCGGGCGAGAACGGGGCGATGGGCGTGCCTGTGCCCGGCGGGGTGATGACGGTCTTGGGCATGGTATTCTCCTCTGTGCTGCCCCCTCAGTCGGCTTCGCCGACAGCTCCCCCATGAAGGGGAGCAGGGCCTAGGTTCTCCTCCCCCTTTATGGGGGAGGTGGCGCGGAGCGCCGGAGGGGGCTGCGCTACTCCGGCGCCAGCTGCCCAAACGCTCCCTTGAAATCCGCCGTCGTCGAGACCCAGCCGAAGAAGCTCTCGATGTTGAACAGCGCCGCCTTCTGCACGAAGTCGGGGCCCGCCTGGTGGGTCGCGTCTTCCAGCACGGTCCCGAAATATTCGAGGAAGAAGCCGTCGCGCAGGGTCGACTCGACGCAGACATTGGTGGCGATGCCGACGAACACTAGGTGGCGGATGCCGCGCGCCCGCAGCACGCTGTCCAGCTGGCTGTTGAAGAAGCCGCTGTAGCGGGTCTTGTGCAGCTGGATGTCGCCCGGCTCGGGCTTGAGGTCGTCGACCAGCTCGTAGTCCCACTGGCCGCGCGCCAGCAGCTTGCCCCGCAGTTCGGGCCGGGCGCGCATGGTCTTCAGGGCGTTGGACTTCCACCAGTTGGGCGAGCCGGGACCGCCAGCTTCCACATATTGGTCGTCCCAGCCGTTCTGGAAATAGATGACCTGCATCCCGGCGGCGCGGGCCACGGGCAGGATGGCCTTGATCTCCTGGATCACCTTCGCGGCCCCCGAGATGTCGAAGCCGGCCAGATCGAGATAGCCGCCCTTGGAGGCGTAGGCGTTCTGCATGTCGATGACGATCACCGCCGTCGTCTTCGGGTCGACCGGGATCGGCTCGGGCCGCGCGGGCAGCATGATCGCGCCGGGCGAAAGCGGGGTGATCGGAGAGCTCATCGACGCGGCGCCTTGTGATGTCCGAGGGGCATGGAATACCATCCCGCGTAACGTTGCAATCCGAACCGTTCGGTCCATGTTTGACCAAATGGTCCAAGTTCGAGCTGGCATGACCGACGCCGCCGCCAAGACCGTCAAGCCGTCGCGCAAGGCCGCTGGCAAACCGGCGTCCAAGCGCGCGTCCGGCGCCCGCGAGCTGGTCAAGGCCGCTCAAAGCGTGGGCGACAGCGAGGCGGCCGAAACGCCAAGGGGCGGCCGCAGCCCCGGTCCTCGCCAAAGGGCCGGCGAGGCCCGCAAGGCCGCCATCCTGAAGGCCGCGCTGGGCGTCTTCGCGCGCCTCGGCCTGGACGGCGCCAGCGTCGAGGCCATCGCCCAGGCGGCCGGGATCTCCAAGGCCAACCTCCTCTACTACCACCCGACCAAGGAGGCCCTGTACGTGGCGGTGCTGGAGCAGGGGCTGTCCCTGTGGCTGGCGCCCCTGAGCCGCTTCAGCGAGGGCGACGACCCCGCCGAGGCCATCGCCGCCCTGATCGACGCCAAGCTGGCGCTCAGCCGCGACCATCCGGAGGTCTCGCGGCTGTTCGCCCTGGAGATGCTGCGCGGCGCGCCGCTGCTGAGGCCGGTGCTCGCGGGGCCCCTGAAGGCAGTGTTCGACGCCAAGGTCACGGTGATCGCGGCGTGGGCGGCGGCGGGCAGGCTTGCCCCGGTGGACCCGCCGCACCTGATCTTCGCCCTATGGGCCCTGACCCAGCACTATGCCGACTTCGCCGTCCAGGTGCGCGCCCTGACCGGTAAGTCATTGTCCGACAAGAATTTCATGGAAGAAACCCGGGCGGCGGTGACGGCGCTGGTCCTGGAGGGCTTAAGGCCGCGCTAGGCCTGAGCTGCGTCCACACGTCACCTTCCGGCGAACGCGGTTGTTCATCATGGTGACGGTCAATGACGCCACCGCACCAACCTTTCCGGACCGCCGAAGCGCGGCCCATGCGACTGATCCACGGGATCGTCGGCGCGGCCGCCGTGCTGGTCGTCGTCTCGATCCTGGGCGGACTGGCTCTGATGATCCTGGCCGCGCGGCAGCTGGATCGCATGGAAGCGGTTGATGAGATCGAGATCACCCAGCGCACCATCGTCCGCACCCTGGAGCGGACAGAGCGCGAGGTGACGTCGGCCACGGTCTGGGACCAGGCCTACAAGGCCATGGGCTGGACGATCAACGCGACCTGGGCCGACACCGATTTCGCCACCTATTATCACGAGCAGTTCAAGCACGACCTGACCTTCGTCATCCGCTCGGGGCAGGTGGCCTACGCCTCGGCGGGCGGCAAGCGGGTTTCGGCCAGCGCCCTCGGGAGCTTCCCCGCCGAAGCCGCCCCGATCGCCGCCGATGTGGCCGCCAAGGCCCGCGCGGCGCGCCGCGCCGGCAAGCTCAGCACCGCCGGCGAGGTGACGCGCACGGGTCTGATGCGGATCGACGACGAGGTCTATCTGGTCGCCCTCGCCGCCGTGACGCCGGAGAGCCGGGCCGCCGCCGAGCTCTATGACGGCCCCCCCGCGATCGTCGTCAGCGCCCGCCGGATGGACGCCGCCTTTGTTCATCAGCTGTCGGACGACCTGGGGCTGGACGACTTGGTCCTGATGCGCCGCCCGGGCGGCGATCCGCCCAAGGTCGCCTTGCGCGACATCCACGGCCACGTGTTCGGGGCCCTGGCCTGGAAGGCCAGGAACCCGGGCCTGAAGCTGCTGAAGAGCGTCGCGCCGTGGCTGTTGATCGGCTTCCTGGTGCTGGCCGCCGCCGGCGCCGTGCTGACCCAGCGCGTCGCCGAGGCCCTGCGCAAGCTGGAGGCCGGGCGCCTGGAGCTGCTGGCCGCCAAGGAGGAGGCCGAGGCCGCCAACGCCGCCAAGACCCGCTTCCTGGCCAATATGAGCCACGAGGTCCGCACCCCGCTGAACGGCGTGCTGGGCATGGCCCAGGTGATGGCCGCCGACACGCTCAGCGAGACGCAGGGCCGCCGCCTGAAGATCCTGCAGGAGTCTGGCCAGGCGCTGCTGGCCCTGCTGAACAGCATCCTCGACATCGCCAGGCTCGAGACCGGCGCGGTGCGGCTGCGGTCCGAGACCTTCGACCTGGCCGCCCTGGTCGAGGCCTCTTGCGCGGCCTTCTCCGGCGCGGCCGCGGCCAAGGGCCTGGACCTGACGGCGGACATCGCGCCCGAGCTGCGTGGCCGCTGGGGCGGCGACCCGATGCGTCTGCGTCAGGTGCTGGGCAACCTGGTGGCCAACGCCGTCAAGTTCACCGACCACGGCGGCGTCACCGTCCGCGTCCGTCCCACCGCCAAGGGTCTGCGCTTCGAGGTCGAGGACACCGGCCTGGGCATCGCCGCCGAGGACCTGTCCGAGCTGTTCAAGACCTTCTCCCAAGTCGACAGCTCCCTGACCCGCGCCCACGACGGCGCCGGCCTTGGCCTGTCGATCTGCCGCGAACTGGTCGAACTGATGGGCGGCGCGATCGGCGTCCACTCGACGCCGGGGCAGGGGTCCAGCTTCCACTTCGTGGTCCCGCTGACCCAGGCCGCGGCCGATCGGCCGACGCTGCGGGTGGTGGGCTAAGGGGGCGGGCCGCCCTGCACAGTTCCCGCGCAACCACGTCGTCGGGGCGCCGATAAATCGGAGTGTCGGCCACGACCTATCGTCCTTGGCCACCTCAACCCCTCGCCCAAACGCTCACCCCTGCTAGCCCTTGTCCACACCGTCGGCTTCGACGGTTCTGTCGGGGACGGGCTTTCAATGGGATCGGGTGTAACGGCGCCAACCAGGCGCCAGCTTCTTTCGGCCATCGCCAAGGTCGGCGGCACGGCCGCGCTGTATCAGGCCATGACCACGCTGGGCCACGCGGCCGAGACCCAGTTCCATGGCCCGCCGAACCTGCAGGGCGCGCGGCCCGGCGCTTCGGTGATCGTGCTGGGCGCGGGCCTGGCGGGGATGCTGGCGGCGTTCGAGCTGACCAAGGCCGGCTACAAGGTCAAGATCCTGGAGTTCCAGAACCGCGCCGGCGGCCGCAACTGGTCGCTGCGCGGCGGCGATACCTATACCGAGCTGGGCGGCGCGACCCAGAAGGTGGCCTTCTCGCCGGGCAACTACCTGAACCCCGGCCCCTGGCGAATCCCGCACCACCACCGGACCCTGCTGCACTACTGCAAGTCGTTCGGCGTGGCCCTGGAGCCGTTCATCCAGTTCAACCACTCCGGCTGGGTCCACTCGTCCCAGGCCTTCGACGGCAAGCCGGTGCGCTTCAACGCCGCCGCCGCCGACTTCGAGGGCAATATCGCCGAGCTCTTGGCCAAGTCGGTCAACGCCAAGGCGCTGGACGACACCGTCACCCAGGAGGACCGCGACAAGCTGCTGGAGGCCCTGAAGGGCTGGGGCATGCTGGACAACAACTACCAATACACGGCCGGCCTGAAGGCCTCCAACCACCGGGGCTTCGAGCGGCCGGGCGGCGGCGGGGTCAATGGCGCGCCGATCCCGTCCAAGGACCTCTACAAGCTGCACGACGTGCTGGACCCGCAGGTCTGGACCTCGATGGCCTTCTTCATGGGGCACGAGATGCAGACCACCATGTTCCAGCCGGTGGGCGGCATGGACATGATCGGCAAGGCCTTCGCCAGGCAGGTCGAGGGCCTGATCACCTACAACGCCAAGGTCAGCAAGATCGCCCAGGACGACAAGGGCGTGGTGGTGACCTACGCCGACACCGCCACGGGCAAGGTGACCGACGCCAAGGCCGACTGGTGCGTCTGCACGATCCCTCTGGGCATCCTCGGCCAGATGGACTTGGCGGTGACCGACGAGATGATGGCCGCGATCAAGGCCGTGCCGTACTCCGGCCAGGTCAAGATCGGCCTGGAGATGAAGCGCCGCTTCTGGGAGGAGGACGACTACATCTACGGCGGTCACAGCTTCACCGACCAGGAGATCGCCCTGATCTCCTATCCGAACAACAACATGTTCAAGGACGGGCCGGCCGTGCTGCTGGGGGCCTTCGCCCGCGAGATGGGGGCCTATCGCCTGGCCGGCATGACGCCCGAGCAGCGGATCGAGGTGGCCCTGGCGCAGGGCTCGGTGCTGCACCCCAAGAGCTACCGCCAGGAGTTCGCCAGCGGGGCCTCGGTGGCCTGGAGCCGCGTGCCCTGGACCCTGGGCTGCTGCGCCCGCTGGAACGAGGACACCCGCAAGGAACACTACCAGACCCTGGTCGGCATGGACCGCCGGATCGTGCTGGCCGGCGAGCACGCGTCTTACGTCGGCTGCTGGATGGAGGGGGCGCTGCTCTCGTCCATCGACGCCATCACCCGTCTGCACAAGCGCGCGCTGGAGGCCTGAGGATCATGCGGAAGATCATCTTAGTGACGGCGGCCTTGATCGCCTTTCCGGCCATGGCCCAGACTTCCGGCGGCGGCGACACCGGCGGCGGCATCGTCCGGGCGCAGAAGCCCGTGACGGGGGAGCAGGTCTATGGCGCGGTCTGCCAGGCCTGCCACATGGCCGACGCCAAGGGCGCGACCGGAGCGGGGACCATCCCGGCCCTGGCGAACAATCCGAGACTGGCGGGGGCGGCCTATCCGATCATGATCGTGACGGGCGGCAAGGGCGCGATGCCAGGGTTCGTCGGCACGCTGAGCAACGCCCAGATGGCCGAGGCGGTGACCTATGTCCGCACGCACTTTGGCAACAGCTACGCCAAGCCGGTGACCGAGGCGGATGTGGCGAAGATGGCGAAGCCGCCCAGCGCTGGGGGGCACTGAGGCGAGGCCGGTAGCGTCTCTCCTCCCCTGGGGGAGGGGGGCCGCCGAACGGCGGTGGAGGGGGCCAGCCGCGGCGCCATTGGGCCCGCGCCGTCCCCCTCCGTCACGGCGCGTATTCGCGCCGCGCCACCTCCCCCAAGAGGGGAGGAGAGAGGTGTGCTCCGGCGTCTAGGGCGTCGTCCCCTCCACGAGCGGCGCGATCTGTTCCATCAGTTGCCGGGTCCCGTCCTCGCGGCCCTCGGGCGAGTAGTAGCCGTCCAGGAACACCCCGACCTCGGTGATCACCAGGCGCGTCTTGGGGCCCTCGGGGCGGAACTCCAGCGTGGCGACCGACACCGAGGCCAGATCCTCGCCGTGGTGCATCCAGTAGGTGTAGACGATCCGCTCATCCGGCACGATGTCATGGTAGCGGCTGCGGAAGTGGTGCGGCGGCTCGCCCGGCGGGCGGCTGACGGCGTAGTCCTCGCCGTCGACGCGGAAGTCCATGCCGCTTTCCGGCGGGCCCCATTCCTCGGGACCGTGGAACCACTTGGCCTTCTTCTCCGGATCGGCGAAGGCGGAAAACACCCGGGCGGGCGAGGCGGCATAGACCCGCTCGACGACGAAGGTGGCGTGGATGGCGCTGCGGTCTGTCTTTGGGCGGTCGATCATTTGGTTTCCCCGTCTTCCTCGGCGGCCAGAAAGGCGCCGAGCCGGTCGAGGCGTTGTTCCCACTGGGTGCGCCTCTGGTTGATCCACTGTTCGGCCAGGCTCAGGACATCGGGATTGATCCGGCAGGTGCGCACCCGGCCGACCTTCTCCGACGCCACGATCCCGCCCGCCTCCAGCGTGGCCAGGTGCTGCATGACCGCCGGCAGCGACATGTGCAGCGGCCGGGCCAGCTCGCTCACCGAGGCGGGGCCCCGGGAAAGCCGCTCGACCATGCTCCGCCGCGCGGGATCCGCGAGGGCCTGGAACATCAGGTCGAGCGAGGGTTGATGGTTAGGCATTAGGTTAAGTATCGGGGTGTGGGTGAATAGTCAAGTGGTTGCTTAAGTGTCGTGAGGGCTGATCTGGAGTTCTCCTCCCCTTTTTGGGGGAGGTGGCGCGGCGCGAATACGCGCCGTGACGGAGGGGGACGGCGCGGGCCTAGATTGGCGCGGCGCTGACCCCCTCCACCGCCGTTCGGCGGTCCCCCTCCCCCAGAAGGGGGAGGAGAGAAGATACGCGGCCTAAGCCAGCTTCACCTTGCCATCGACTCGCCGGGCGATGCCCAGGGGGTTTTCCGTCCGCAGCTCGGCCGGCAGCAGCGCTTCCGGCAGGTTCTGGTAGCTGACCGGGCGCAGGAAGCGCGCGATCGCCAGCGTGCCGACCGAGGTCGCCCGGGCGTCGCTGGTCGCCGGGAACGGGCCGCCGTGGACCATGGCGTTGGCCACCTCGACGCCGGTGCCGAAGCCGTTGACCAGGATGCGGCCGGCCTTCAGTTCCAGCGCCGGCAGCAGGGCGCCGGCGAGGGCGTGGTCGGCCTCTTCCAGGTGGATGGCGATGGTCAGCTGGCCTTCCAGGGCGTCGATGACCTTGGCCAGCTCGGCTTCGTCGGTCGCGCGGACGACCACCGAGGCGGCGCCGAACACCTCCTCGTGCAGGTGCGGATTGGCCAGGAAGTCGGCGGCCTTGACGCTGAACAGGGCCGCGCGGCCGGTGTGGCTGCCGTCCGCGCCGGGCAGGCCGCGCGCCACGGTGGTGACCGCCTTGTCCTGCGAGAGGGCGTCGACGCCGTGGGCGAAGGCCTGGCAGATGCCCGGGGTCAGCATGACGGCGGCCGGGGCGGCCTCCACCACCTTGCCGGCGGTCTCGACGAAGGCGTCCAGCTCGGGGCCGTCGATGGCCAGGATCAGGCCGGGATTGGTGCAGAACTGACCCGCGCCCAGGGTCAGGGCGGCCACGAAGTCCGGGGCGATCTTCTCGCCGCGCGCCTTGAGAGCGGCTGGCAGCAGGATGACCGGATTGATGCTGCTCATCTCGGCGTAGAACGGGATGGGCTCGGGCCGGCTCTGGGCGACGGCGGCCAGGGCCAGGCCGCCCCGACGCGAACCGGTGAAGCCGGCGGCCTTGACGCGCGGATCGGCGACCAGGGCCACGCCCATCTCGTAGCCGCTGTCGTGGATCATCGAGAACACGCCCGGATGCAGGCCGACCGAGGCGACGGCGGCCTGGATGGCGCGGCCGATCAGCTCCGAGGTCCCGGGATGGGCCGGGTGGGCCTTGACGATGACCGGGCAGCCGGCCGCCAGGGCCGAGGCGGTGTCGCCGCCGGCCACCGAGAAGGCCAACGGGAAGTTCGACGCGCCGAACACGGCCACCGGGCCCAGCGGCACGTTGCGCAGGCGCAGGTCGGGACGCGGCAGCGGCTTGCGGTCCGGCATCGCCGGGTCGATGCGGGCCTCCAGGAAGCCGCCGTCGCGCAGCACGCTGGCGAACAGGCGCAGCTGGCCGGTCGTGCGGCCCCGCTCGCCTTCGAGGCGGGTGCGGGGCAGGCCGGTCTCGGCCATCACCCGGACGATCAGGTCGTCGCCGATCGCCTCGATGTGCTCGGCGATGGCCTCCAGGAAGGTGGCGCGGGTCTCGTAGGGCAGGGACCGGTAGGGCCCGAACGCCTCGGCCGCCAGGGCCGCGGCCTGTTCGACATCGGCCTTGGTCGCGCCGCCGAACGCGGGCTCCAGGGTCTCGCCGGTGGCGGGATTGACGCCCTTGATCTCGCCGTTGGTTCCCTTGCGGCTTTCGCCGCCGATCAGAAGCTCGCCCGTCAGATGCACGTTCGTCGTCCCGCAATGAGTGGTTTCGGTCGGTATAGATGGGAGCGCTAACATGACAAGTCCATGCGCGCGACGGCGGGTTCAGGCGTTAGAAAGGGCTGAACCGTGCCGGAGGCGCCCTTGAAAGCCCGTTTCGCCGACGCCGCCAAGGCCTTGTTCGAGATTCGCGGCGGTCCGCGCGTGGATTTTACCGCTCCGGCGGGCGAGCCGGCCCTGGCCGCGCCGGATTCAGTGTCGTGGCGGGTGTTCAAGAACCCGGTCGCCCTGTTCGTCGGCGGGGTGACGGCGGTGATCCTGGAGCTGGCCGAGCCGCGCGTGCGCACCGGCGTCTGGGAACATTCCAGCTTCCGGACCGACCCGATGACCCGGCTGAAGCGCACCGGCCTCGCCGCGATGGTCACGGTCTATGGCGCGCGCTCGGTCGCCGAGACGATGATCGCCGGGGTCGGCCGACAGCACGCGCGGGTCGGCGGCGTGACGCCCGGCGGCGAGGGCTACCGGGCCTCCGACGTCGTGTTGCTGGACTGGGTGCAGGCCACGGCCAGCTTCGGATTCCTGGCCGCCTATCACACGCTGGTCGCGCCGCTGTCTCTGGAGGATCGCGACCGGTTCTACGCCGAGGCCGCCCCGGCCGCGCGGCTCTATGGGGCCTTGGGCGCGCCGGCGTCGGAGGCCGCCTGGGAGGCGCAGCTGGCGGCCATGCTGCCGCGGCTGGAGCGCTCGGCGATCGTGCTGGAGTTCCTGGACCTGATGCGCGGGGTCAGGATCGCCGGACCGCTGAGCCGGCTGCAGCACCCGCTGATCCGGGCGGCCGTGGGGCTGGTTCCGAGCGAGGCGCGCGCGGTGCTGGGCCTGGGCCGTGAATGGCTGCCGAGGCCTTTGGAGCTGCCGATCATCCGGGCGGCGGCGCGGCTGGCGGACCGGACGCCGATCCCCGGCGCGCCGCCCTACGAGGCCTGCGTGCGGATGGGATTGCCGGGGAGCTGGCTGTACCGGCGCTGACCTTCGCCCCCTGGCGAGGTCCTGGCCTGGCGTATGGGGATCGAGGCCGCTGGATCCCCGGCGTTGGCGAGATGGAGGCAAGCGAAATCAAAGGCTTGTCACTTTTATGGTCGCCTGAATGATCCGCGCCCGCTTGTGCCGTACCTTTGTGTCATGGCCGGAAGAAGCGACGAGGCGCAGGGCTGGAGCGAGACGCTGCAGACCCGCCTCCGGGCGAAGATGGACACGCTCATCAACGCCTTCGAGACCAGCACGGACCCCGCCGAGAAAGCCCAGATCGAGAAGGACGCCCGCACCTGCGGGGTCTTCGCCCGCTCGGCCAAGGCGATCGAGACGATGGTCCCTGAGCCCCCCGCCGAGAAGATCAAGCCCGCCGCCCCCACCTCCGGAGAGGCGGCGAATGACGACGAGGCCTCCATGCATGACGGTATCCCCGACGACCCCGAAGAGATTCAGGCCGCTCTTGCCGCCCGGTTTGATCGCTTCGCTGAGCTCCTCGAGCTCAAGCGTCGAACGGAACTGGCTGACGGCGGCGACGCGGACGCTGGACAGGGAGGACCAGCAGCGCCTGCTTAGCGCGCTCCTGGGCGATCCGCTGATCCACCAGATGACGCCGCGCGACGACGCCTGGTCGACCTGGCTGATGCTGGGCGGACGTGGCGCGGGCAAGACCTTCGCCGGCGCGCGCTGGGTCACCTTGAACGCCCTGGCCTATTCGAACCTGGCCCTGGTCGGCCCCACGCTGCACGACGTGCGTGAGGTGATGATCGAGGGCCCGTCCGGGCTGAAGGCGATGGGCGGGCCCCTGTTCCGCCCCCGCTGGGAAGCCTCCCGCCGACGCCTCGTTTGGCCCAACGGGGCGACCGCCTACGCCTTCTCGGCGGAAGACCCCGACAGCCTGCGCGGGCCGCAGTTTCACGCCGCCTGGGCCGACGAGTTCTGCGCCTGGCCCAAGCCCGCCGAGACCCTGGCCATGCTGCGCTTCGGCCTGCGGCTGGGCGCGGATCCCAGACTGGTGGTGACCTCCACGCCCCGGCCGATCCGGGCGCTGAAGGCGCTGATCGCCGAACCCGGCGTGTCGGTCACGCGCGCTGGAACCTCGGCCAACGCCGGCAATCTGGCGCCGGCGTTTCTGCGGACGCTGGAAACCCTCTACGGCGGCACCCGCCTGGCCGCCCAGGAGCTGGACGGGATCATCGTCGAGACCGACGGCGGCCTGTTCCGAGCCGAGGACCTGGCGCGTTGCCGGGCGGCGAAGCCCGCGCGCTTCGACCGCGTGGTGGTGGCGGTGGATCCGCCGGCCACCGCGACCGGCGACGCCTGCGGGATCGTGGTGGTCGGACGTCGGGACGATCGCGCCTTCGTGCTGGCCGACGAGACCGCGCGGGGCCTGTCCCCCGCCGGCTGGGCCGCGAAGGCGGTGGCCGCCGCGCGGGCCTGGAACGCCGACGCCCTGGTGGCCGAGGCCAACCAGGGCGGCGACATGGTGCGCTCGGTCCTGGCCCAGGCCGATCCGCCGTGCCGGGTGAAGCTGGTCCGCGCCAGCATCGGCAAACGCGCGCGAGCCGAGCCCGTGGCGGCGCTTTATGAGCAGGGCCGGGTGCTCCACTGCGGCGCGTTCGTGGCGCTGGAGGAGGAGCTGATGGCCCTGGGCTCGGGGGATCTGGAGCACAGTCCGGACCGCGCGGACGCACTGGTCTGGGCGGTGAGCGAGTTGATGCTGGGTGGGCGGCAGACGCCGCGGTTGAGGTCGCTCTGACTCAGCACAGGCCCCCACCTGACCTGCTGACGCAGGTCTGTCCGCCCCCAAGCGGGGCGGAGAGGAGGGCGCACCGCTCATTGGCAGAGGGTTCTTTCCTCCCCCTTTGGGGGAGGGGGACCGCCGAACGGCGGTGGAGGGGGTCAGCGCCGCCCCTCCGCGACGAACGCCCTGATCGCGTTGAGCGCGCTGTCCACGGAGTCCATCACCTCGTGCGCCGGAATCCGCAACGTTCTGACGCCCTGAACACGCAGCCATCGATCCCGCGCCACGTCGCGCTCCGGTCGGCTGTCGAGCGTGTGGTCGGAGCCATCCACCTCGACCGCCAGGCGTAGCGACGCGCAGTAGAAATCCAGCACGCAGCGCCCGAAGGGATGCTGCCGGCGGAACTTCAGGCCTTCGAGGCCGCCGCGTCTGAGGGCGGTCCAGAGCCGGGCTTCCGGTGGCGACATCTGGCGTCGCAGGCAGCGGGCGTGGGTCACGGTCTCGGGCTTGGTTTGCTCCATTCCTTGGATCTCCCGTGCTGTCCCCCTCCACCGGCGTTCGCCGGTCCCCCTCCCCCAAAGGGGGAGGAGAGGTTGTCCTGGCCGCCGAGAGTCACCCCACATTGTTCTCCATTTGTTCTCAACCTTTCGGGAGCGTCCATGGCCCTCTTCAAACCCCGCCCGCCTCGGGAGACCAAAGACTCCCGCGCCGCGCGCCTGATCGCCCTCACCACGGGCGGGCGGCCGCAGTGGACGCCGCGCGACTATGGCGCGCTCGCCAGCGAGGGCTTCGCCAAGAACCCTGTCGCCTATCGCTGTGTCCGGCTGATCGCCGAGGCCGCCGCGTCGACGCCGCTGGCGGTGTTCGCGGGCGGCCGGCGGGCCGACGATCATCCGCTGAAGCGGCTGCTGGACCGGCCCAATCCCGAGCAGGGCGGGCCCGACCTGATGGAGGCGTTCTTCGGCGGCCTGCAGGTGGCCGGCAACGCCTATCTGGAAGCGGCCGGCGACGCCGCTCCCACCGAGCTCTACGCCCTGCGGCCCGACCGGATGACCCTGGTCCCCGGACCGCGCGGCTGGCCGCTGGCCTATGACTACCAGGCCGCCGGCCGCACGGCGCGGATCGCCCGCGACGCCGACGGCTGGTTGCCGGTGCTGCACCTGAAGCTGTTCAACCCGACCAACGACCACTACGGCTTCTCGCCGCTGGAGGCCGCGGCCTTCGCGATCGACGTCCACAACGCCTCCAGCGCCTGGAACAAGGCCCTGCTGGACAACTCGGCCCGGCCGTCCGGGGCTCTGGTCTATTCGTCGAAGGACGCCGGCGACCGCCTGTCGGACGAGCAGTTCGACCGGCTGAAGACCGAGCTGGCCGCCGCCCATTCGGGCCAGGCCAACGCCGGCCGGCCGCTGCTGCTGGAAGGCGGCCTCGACTGGCGGGCCATGTCGCTGACCCCGGCCGAGATGGACTTCACCGAGGGCAAGCACGCCGCCGCCCGCGAGATCGCCCTGGCCTTCGGCGTGCCGCCGCAGCTCTTGGGCATCCCCGGCGACAACACCTACGCCAACTATCGCGAGGCCAACGCCGCCTTCTGGCGCGGCACGGTGGTCCCGCTGGCCGAGCGGGCGGCGCGGGCCCTGACCGGCTGGCTGGCCGCCAAGTTTCCGGGCGCCAGGATCGCGCCGGACCTCGACGCCGTCCCGGCCCTTTCGGCCGAGCGCGACGCCTTGTGGAGCCGGCTGCAGGCGGCCAGCTTCCTCACCGACGCCGAGCGCCGGCGGCTTGCTGGTCTAGGATTGGCGGGGCTGGAGCATTGAGCCCCGCCGAAGAAAACCCCATTGGCCGCTGGCGGCTGGACCGCCAGGTCTCGGCCGCCGTCCTGGTGGCCGTGGCGCTGCAGGCCGCCGCCGCCCTGCTGTGGGCCGGCAAGGCCTCGGCGCGGATCGACGACATGCAGCGCCGGCTGGAGGCGCAGGCCCCGGTCGCCGAACGCCTGGCTCGGCTGGAGGAACAGGCGACCGCGACCCGCCAGAGCCTCGCCCGCATCGAAGCCCGACTGGAGCGCGCTCCATGATCAAGAACCTGGACACTGAGCTGAAGATCGAAGGCCATGCCTCGCTGTTCTGGACCCGCGACCTCAACGACGACGTCACCGCCGCCGGGGCCTTCGCCGAGAGCCTGGCCGCCGGCGCGCCCGTGGCGATGCTGCACCAGCACGACGAGGCCGAGCCGGTCGGGGTCTGGGATGAGGTCGTGGAGGACGCCAGGGGCCTGTTCGTGCGGGGGCGGATCCTGCGGTCCACGCCCCGTGGCCGGCTCGTCGCCGCGCTGGTCGAGGCCGGGGCCCTGGACGGCCTCTCCATCGGCTTCCGGCAGGTCAAGGCCCGCACCCAGGGCCGCCTGCGCGTGCTGTCCCGCGTCGAGCTGTGGGAGGTGTCGATCGTGACCTTCCCGATGCTGCCCCAGGCGCGGCTGAGTTTGGCGCGGCTGCGAACGGTCTGAACCCTTCCCCCTCGATGGGGGAAGGGCAGGGATGGGGGTGATGCGGCGGGTCCGCTCGCGCTTCGCTCTCCATCCATCTCATCGGGCTGAACCGTCGGTTCACCCCCACCCCAACCCCTCCCCCATCGAGGGGGAGGGGCTTCTTTGGAGATCCCCATGAAGGAAACCAAACACGCGGCCTCGCCCGAGGCCCGCGCGGCGCTGGCTGACGTGCTCTCGGCGTTCGAGAGCTTCAAGGCCGCCAACGACCAGCGGCTGGCGGCCATCGAGACCAAGCGGGCCGATGTCCTGCTGGAGGAGAAGGTCGGCCGCATCGACGACGCCGTCGCCCGCGCCCAGGACCGTCTCGACCGGCTGATGAGCGACCTGCGCAGGCCTTCTCTTTCGGGTGATGCGCCGCTGGCGCATGTCGACGAACGCAAGGCCGCCTTCGACCGCTACGTGAAGACCGGCGAAACGCCCGCCGCGCTGCTCGAAGCCAAGGGGCTGTCGGAAGGAACCGCCACCGCCGGCGGCTATGTCGCCCCGCCGGAGCTGGAGCGGCTGATCCTGCGTCGCCTGGCGGCCACCTCGCCGATGCGCGAGATCTGCCAGGTCCGCACCATCGGCTCGGGCACGTTCCGCAAGCCGGTCAGCCCGACCGGCCTGGCCGCCGCCTGGGTGGCCGAGACCGCCGCGCGGCCCGAGACCACGGCCCCGACCTTGGACGTCATCGACTTCCCGGCCGGCGAGCTCTACGCCAGCCCGGCCGCCACCCAGGCCCTGCTGGACGACGCCTATGTCAGCATCGACGAGTGGCTGGCGGAAGAAGTGCAGGACGCCTTCGCCGCCCAGGAGACCACGGCCTTCGTGACCGGCGACGGCGTCAACAAGCCCAAGGGCCTGCTGGCCTACACCGCCGCGCCGGACGCCAGCTACACCTGGGGTCAGGTCGGTTACCTGGCCACCGGCGTCGCCGGCGCCTGGCCGGCCAGCAACCCGACCGACAAGCTGATCGACCTGATCTACGCGGCCAAGACCCAGTACCGCCAGAACGGCCGCTTCGTGATGAACCGCCGCACGGTCAGCGCCGTGCGCAAGTTCAAGGACGCGCAAGGCAACTACATCTGGAACGCGGCTCTGCAGCCGGGCCAGTCGGCGTCCCTGCTGGGCTTCCCGGTCACCGAGATCGAGGCCATGCCCGACGCGGCGGCCAACACCTGCCCGATCGCGTTCGGCGACTTCGAGAAGGGCTACCTGATCGTCGATCGCGCCGGCGTGCGGGTGCTGCGCGACCCGTACTCGGCCAAGCCGCACGTGCTGTTCTACACCACCAAGCGCGTCGGCGGCGGCGTGCAGAACTTCGACGCCGTGAAGCTGCTGAAGTTCGCGGCGAGCTAATCAAACTTCGGCGCTTGCCCCCTCCACCGCCATTCGGCGGTCCCCCTCCCCCAGACGGGGGAGGAGAGATCCTCTCCGCCCCCGTCTGGGGGCGGACAGACCTGCGCAGCAGGTCAGGTGGGGGCAAGTGCTGACTCTCAAGGAACCGCCCCCATGCCCCAATCCCTCACCCTGGCCGAGGCCAGGGCGTTCCTGCGCGTGCCCGACGCGTCGGAGGACGCCGTCCTCACCCTGTTGATCGACGCCGCCGAGGCCCATGTCGCGGCCGCCGCGGGCGTCACGCTGACCCCGGCCAGCCCGGCGCCGCTGCGGCTGTCGGTGCTGACCCTGGTCGCCCACGCCTACGAGCATCGCGCGTCCCCGGGCGACACCGGCGAGCCGTCGCTGGCCCTCGCCCAGCCGTGGCTGACCCCTTACCGAAAGGCCCGACTGTGAGCGACAAGCCCCTGATCGACGCCGTCGTCGCCAGCCTGAAGGCCGCGCCCGCCGTCACCGCCGTGGCCGGCCAGCGGATCCACGCCAGCCCGCCGCGCCTGCCGACCTATCCGTGCGTCGTCGTCACCCGCGCCGAGGGGCGTCCGGTCGGCGAGAACGACGCGATCGAGCACCTGCTGACCCTGACCTGCGCCAGCCGCTTCGGCGGGCCGGAAGAGGCGCGGGCCCTGGTCGCGGCCGTGCGCCTGGCGCTGCACGACGCCCGGCCGACGCTCAGCGGCCGGCGGCTGGTCAATCTGCGCGTCCCCTATGCCGACGTCTTCGCTGGCGCCGACCGCGAAACCACTCTCGGGATCGTCCGCGTGCGGGCGGTGACCGAGCTTCTTTAAGACAAGGAGACGATCATGGCCGCCCAAGCCGGCAAGGACATCCTGCTGAAGATCAGCGACGGGGCGTCCAGCTTCGTCACCGTCGCGGGCCTGCGCGCCCGCACCATCAGTCTCAACGCCAAGACGATCGACGCGACGGACAGCGACAGCGCTGGCCGCTGGCGCGAGCTGCTGGCCGGGGCCGGCGTGCGCTCGGTGGCCGTCTCGGGCTCGGGCGTGTTCCGCGACGCCGCCTCCGACGCCCAGGTGCGGACGAGCTTTTTCGACCAGTCGGCGCGCGTGTGGCGCCTGGTGGTGCCGGACTTCGGCCAGCTGGAGGGGCCGTTCATCGTCGCGGCCCTGGAATACGCTGGCGAGCACGACGGCGAGGCGGCGTTCGCGCTCAGCCTGGCCAGCGCGGGCGCGGTGACGTTCACGGCGATCTGACTCGGCACAGGCCCCCACCTGACCTGCTGGCGCAGGTCTGTCCGCCCCCAAGCGGGGCGGAGAGCAGCGGCGCCGCTCCTGTTCTCTCCTCCCCCTCTTGGGGGAGGGGGACCGCCGAACGGCGGTGGAGGGGGACAGCACAGGAAGAAAAATGGAAATGCTCCCTCCCAACACCGCCCGCGGCGAGGTCGTGGTGACCCTGGCCGGCGCGCCGCGACGCCTGTGCCTGACGCTCGGCGCGCTGGCCCGCATCGAGGCGGCGCTCGGTCTCTCCGACTGGTCGCAGCTGCCGGACCGCATCGCCACGCTGAGCGCGGGCGACCTGGCCGCCGTGCTGGCGGCGCTGCTGGACGGCGGCGGCGAGCCCGCCGAGGTCGCCGCCCGCGCCACGGTCCCCGAAGCCGCCAGCGCCCTGGCCGCCGCCCTGGCCGCGTCCGCGTGAGCTGGGCGCAGCCGCTGCGACTGGCCGTCCGGCTGGGCGTCGCGCCCGAGGCGTTCTGGCGGCTGTCGCTGGTCGAGTGGCGGGCGCTGACAGAAGCACCGGCCTCGCCCGTCCTGACCCGTTCGGGCCTCACCGACCTGATCGCCCGCTATCCCGACGAGGAGACCCCATGAGCTTCGAATCCGATGGCCTCACCGCCGTTCCCGCCCGCGCCGCCGAGGCCGCCGCGTCGCTTGAAGCCCTGAAGGCGCCGGCCGAACGCGCGGCCCGCTCGATCGACGAGTCCTTCGCGCGGGCGGGGACGTCCCTGGCCCGGTCGCTGGCCCGCGCGGCGTCCGATGGTCAGGTGTCGCTGGCGGAACTGGCCCGCGCCGTGCTGGGCGCGGCCGGCGCGGCGTTGAAAGGCGGTGGGCTCGGCGAGGCGCTGACCAAGAGCTTCTCCGGAGCGCGCGCCGACGGCGGGCCGGTGCTGCCCGGCGGCAGCTATCTGGTTGGCGAGCGTGGGCCGGAGGTGTTCCGTCCGGCCTCCGCCGGGAGCATCGAACCGGCCGGCGGCGGCGGGATCTCGGTGACGGTCAATGTCCAGGGCGGGGAGGCGTCGGGGCTGATCCGCTCCGACGCCCAGATCGCCCAGGCCTTGGCCCGGGCGGTTAGTCTGGGGGCGAGGCGGCTTTAGATCGCCACCGCCGCGGCGTTGGTCGGGGCCGGGCCGTACTGGTTCTCGCGCGGCTGGCCGCTGCTGCAGCCGACCCACAGGGTGAAGGCCAGCCACACCGCGAAGGCGATGAAGCACGAGATGAAGAAGCCGCCCAGGGCCGTCAGGGCCGACAGTTCCGGCTCGCCGTTGGTGATGGCCGCGATGGCCGGCAGGACGCCGATCGACAGGGCCGAGCCCATGATCAGCACCGGGCCGAACACCCAGGGCAGGACCTGCCACCAGCCGGTCTGACCCATGTCGTGCAGGCGCTTGGTGTGGATGCAGACGCTGGAATAGATCGTGCCCAGCGCGATGATGTGGCCCACCAGCGGCAGCCAGCCCACGGCGATGTTCACGCCCAGCAGGACGAGCCAGCCGATCCAGAACGACTGCCGGCCGATGCGGCCCTCAGGCGACAGGAACAGGGTCTTCCAATCCATTTCAGTCTCCAATCTCGGACCCATACGTAGGGCTCGACGACCCGTCCTTGAAGTGAAAACCGGGTCATGACGCAGACTTAATCGCCCAGCGCCCGCGAACGAGGTCAGCCGGCGAGGCCGCCTGACCTCGTTCCAAAGCCAGAAAGAAGGGCTTTTCCGAAACGGAAAAACCCGAACGGCTCCGCTTGGCGCCGATTTTCCGCAAACCTTCTCACGAATTGAGGGATCGCCATGAGCGAGTTCCACGAGGCGCGCCTGCCCGCGCGCCTGGCGTTCGGTTGCACCGGCGGGATCGAGCGGCGCACCGAGGTCGTCGCCCTGGCGTCCGGCTTCGAGCGCCGGACCAGTCCGTGGGCGCGGGGCCGCCGCCGCTACCTGATCGCCACCGCCGCCCGGCCGCTGGACGAGATCGCCGAGCTGACCGCCTTCTTCGAGGCGCGGGGCGGGCGGCTGGCGGGCTTCCGCTTCCGCGACCCGGCCGACTTCAAGTCGTGCGCGCCCTCAGCCCAGCCGGCGGCGGGCGACCAGCCGATCGGCGTCGGCGACGGGACGCGCAAGGCGTTCCAGCTGACCAAGGCCTACGGGACGGCGTCGCGGACGATCGCCAAGCCGGTGGCCGGGACCGTCAAGGTCGCGGTGGCGGGCGTGGCCGCGCCCTTCACCGTCGACACGACGACAGGCCTGGTGACCCTGGCCACGGCCGCGGCCGTCGGGGCGGCGGTGACGGCCGGTTTCGAGTTCGACACGCCGGTGCGCTTCGATCTCGACCGGCTGGACGTGACCCTGGAGGGGTTCGCCGCCGGCCGGGTCACCGCCTGCGCCCTGGTCGAGGTGCGGGTCTGATGCGCGCCCTGCCCGAGGGCCTGGACGAGGCCCGCCTGTGCCGCGCTTGGATCGTCATCCGTCGCGACGGCGTGAGACTGGGCTTCACCGACCACGACCGCGACCTGGTGGTCGACGGCGTTCCCTGCCGGGCCAGCGGCGGCTGGAGCCCCGGGGCGCGCGACGCGGCCGCCGGCTATGCAGCCGGCCAGGGCGCGGCGCTGGGCGTGCTGGACGACGCCGGGATCACCGAGGCCGACCTGGCGGCGGGGCTCTATGACGGCGCGCGGGTCGCCGAACTGCGCGTCGACTGGAGCGCGCCCCACCGCGTCGTGCGCCTGTGGACGGCGACGATCACGGCGGTCAGCCGCGAGGGCGAGGCGTTCAAGGCGACCCTGGCCGGTCCGCTGGCCGAACTGGACCGGGTGGCGGGGCGGACCTTCACCCGGCTCTGCGACGCCCGGCTGGGCGATGCGCGCTGCGGGATCACCGCGCCGACGGGCGCGACCTGCGACAAGCGCTGGGCGACCTGTGTCGGGACGTTCGCCAACGGCGTCAATTTCCGAGGTTTCCCGACGGCGCCGGGCGAGGACTTCCTGACGCTGTACCCCGTCGAGGGCGAGCGGAACGATGGGGGACGGCGGTGAGTCAGCACTTCCCCCCACCTGACCTGCCGCGCAGGTCTGTCCGCCCCCAGGAGGGTGGCGGAGAGAGAACCACCGCCTCGGATTGTTCTCTCCTCCCCCGCTTGGGGGAGGGGGACCGCCGAACGGCGGTGGAGGGGGGCAGCGCCATCCTCGATCAAGCCCGCCTCTGGCTCGGCACCCCCTACCGCCACCAGGCCTCGACCCTGCACGCGGGCTGCGACTGCCTGGGCCTGGTCCGTGGCGTCTGGCGCGCGCTCCACGGCGCCGAGCCCGAACCGCCGCCGCCCTACCGCCCCGACTGGGCCGAGACCGGTGGCCGAGAACTGCTGCTCGAGGCCTTCGCCCGCTGGCTCATCCCCATCCACGCCCCGCAGCCCGGCGACGTCCTGGTCTTCCGAATGGCCCCCGGCGCGGTCGCCAAGCACTGCGCGATCCAGTCCGGTCCCGGCCGCATGATCCACGCCTACTGGGGCCGGGCCTGCGTCGAGAGCGCGCTTGGCCGCTGGTGGCGCGAGCGCCTGGCGGCCGCGTTCAGATTTCCCAACCCATAACACCAACCCGATCTCCCCGGCGAAGGCCGGGGCCCAGATTCAGCCTGAGCCTCGGATGTGGTCGCGCCGAACGACGGTGCGGAATCCCGAGCGTTCGTGGGTTCGATCTGGGTCCCGGCTTTCGTCGGGAAGAGCGGAAGAGGGGTAAGCTCAATGGCCCAAGTCATCCTCTCCAGCGTCGGCGCGGCGATCGGCGGGCCGATCGGAGCCGTGGCCGGCGCGGCGCTGGGCGCGATGGTCGACCAGGCGGCGATCAACGCGCTGAGCCCCACGCGTCAGGTCGGGCCGCGCATCCCCGAGCTGCGCCTGACCGGCGCGGCCGAGGGCGCGGCGCTGCCGTGCGTGTTCGGCCGCGCGCGGGTGGGCGGGCAGGTGATCTGGGCCGCCCGCTTCCGCGAGAAGCGGGTCGAGGGTCGAGTCGGCGGCTCCAAGGGGCAGAAGACGGCCAGTTACGCCTACAGCCTGTCCTTCGCTGTCGCCGTGGCCGAGGGGCCGATCGACGGCCTGGGCCGCGTCTGGGCCGACGGCAAGGTCATGGACATGACCGGCGTGACCATGCGCCTGCATCGCGGGACCGAGGATCAGGTACAAGACCCGCTGATCGCCGCCATCGAGAGTGCCGCGCCGGCCTATCGCGGTGTCGCCTATGTCGTGTTCGAGGACCTGCCGCTGGAGTCCTTCGGCAACCGTCCGCCGCAGCTGTCGTTCGAGGTGTTCCGCCGGCCGCGCGCCCCCGGAACTCTCGGGCTGGAAGAGCGGCTGAAGGGCGTCTGCCTGATCCCGGGCGCGGGCGAGTTCGTCTACGCCACCGAGGCTGTCTTGCGCCGCGAGGGCCTGACCCGCACGGCGTCCGAGAGCGTCCACAACGCCGAGGGGCGGCCGGATCTGATCGTGGCGCTGGATCAGCTGCAGGCCCAGCTGCCGGCCGTCGATCACGTGACCCTGGTCGTGGCCTGGTTCGGGACCGACCCGCGCTGCGGCCAGTGCGAGATCCGTCCCGGCGTCGAGCAGGCGGCCAAGGACACCCTGCCGATCACCTGGAGCGTGGCGGGCGTCGACCGCTCGGGCGCGCACCTGATCTCGCTGAAGGACGGCGCCCCGGCCTATGGCGGCACGCCGGCCGACGCGGTGGTGCTGCAGGCCATCGCCGAGCTGAAGCGGCGCGGGCTGAAGGTGACCCTCTATCCGTTCATCCTGATGGACACGCCGACCTATCCCTGGCGCGGCCGGATCACCTGTGAGGCGGGCGCGGACGGGACGGCGGCGGCGACCAGCCAGGTGAACGCCTTCTTCGATGGTGAGTGGGGCTTCCGGCGGATGGTGCTGCACCAGGCTTCGCTGGCCGCGCAAGCCGGCGGCGTCGACGGCTTCGTCCTCGGCTCGGAGCTGCGCGGCCTGACCACGGTGCGCGGCGCGGGCGGGACCTATCCGGCGGTCACGAAACTGAAGAGCCTGGCCGCCGAGGTCCGCGCCGTGGTCGGTCCCTCCACCAAGCTGGGCTACGCGGCCGACTGGAGCGAGTATTTCGGTCACCAGCCGGGCGGCGGTCACGCCGTCTTCCACCTCGATCCGTTGTGGGCCGATCCGAACATCGATTTCGTCGGCGTCGACTGGTACCCGCCGGTCACCGACTGGCGCGAGGGCGACACCCATCTCGACGCGGACGCCGGCTTCCTGGGCTCGCGCGACCCGGCCTATCTGCGGGCTGGGCTGACCGGCGGCGAGAGCTTCGACTGGTACTATGCCAGCCCGGCCGATCGCGACGCCCAGGTCCGCGCGCCGATCACCGACGGCGCCCATGGCGAGCCGTGGATCTGGCGCGCCAAGGACCTCAAGTCGTGGTGGAGCAACCCGCATCACGACCGACCGGGCGGCGTGCGCTCGGCCACGCCCACGGCCTGGGTCCCGATGTCCAAGCCGATCCGCCTGACCGAGTTCGGCTGTCCGGCCGTCGACAAGGGCGCCAACGCCCCGAACCTGTTCGTCGATCCCAAGAGCGCCGAGAGCGGCCTGCCGCCGTACTCGACCGGCGAGCGCGACGACTTTGGCCAGCGGCGCTATCTGGAAACGGTGTTGGCCTGGCTGGAGGAGCCGGCCGCCAATCCGGTCTCGCCGCTCTATGGCGGGCCGATGATCGAGAGCGCCAGCGCCTGGTGCTGGGACGCGCGGCCGTTCCCCGACTTCCCCGCGCGCACGGACGTCTGGAGCGACGGCGACAACTGGACCCTGGGCCACTGGCTGACCGGCCGGGCGGGCATCGCGCCGCTGCCCGAACTGATCGAGGCCCTGGGCGCGCGGGCCGGCGTGGCGATCGATCCGGGCGAGGCGGGCGGGAGCGTCGGCGGCTATGTCGTCGACCGGCCGATGCGGCTGCGCGACGCGCTGACGCCCCTGACCGAGGCCTTCGCCCTGGATCCGGTCGAGCGCGGCGATCACGTGAAGATGCTGGCCCGCGCGGGCCGCGCCGTCGGGGTGTTGGCGGAGGACGATCTGGCTCTGCCCGACGACGCGCCGCGCGAGACGCAGACCCGCGCGCTCGACCCGGCCGCCGAGGCCCTGCGCCTGCGGTTCCTGGACGCCGCCCGCGACTACCAGGTCGGAGCGCTGATCGTCCGCCGCGAGGCCGGGCAGGGGACCCGCGACGCCGACGCCCCGATCGTGCTGGCGGCTTCCGAGGCCGAGGCCGTCGCCCACCGGATGCTGGCGGCCGACGCGGCGGCGCGGCGTTCGCGGATCGTGCATCTGTCACCCTCGGCGGGCCTGCGCTTCGAGGCTGGCGACCGTCTCGCCTTGGAGGGCGCGACCTGGCGCATCCAGCGGCTGGATCTCGACGAGCGGCCGCGCGCCACCCTGGTTCCTACCGTGGCCGAGATCGGGGTGGGCGGCGGCGTCGACTGGACGCCGGCCCCGCCGCGCGATCCGCCGTCGCCGCCGGTGCTCCACGTGCTGGACCTGCCGGCCGACGGTGCTCTGACCGACGATCCGAGGCCGCTGGTCGCCGCCGCGAGCGAGCCGTGGCGGCCGCTGGAGGTCCATGCCGGCGCCGGGGTCGAGACCTTGAAGCTCCGCGCCCGCATCGCCAGCCCGGCCACCCTGGGCCAGACGCAGTCCGACCTGCCGCCGGCCTCGCCGCATCGCCTCGACCGCGCGGGCCGCCTGACCGTGCGGCTGGAAGGTCGGAGCCTGGCCTCCGCGTCGCTGGCCGCCGTGCTGGCCGGCGACAACGCCCTGGCCGTCCGCGCCCCGTCCGGCGACTGGGAGGTGATCGCCTTCCAGGCCGCAGAACTGGTCGCGCCGGACGTCTGGCGGCTCTCGGGCCTGCTGCGCGGCCAGCGCGACGGCGCGGCGAGCGAGGTCGTGATCCCCACGGGCGCCCCGGCCGTGCTGCTGGACGCGGCGGTGGTCCGGCTGGACGTCGCCGCCTTCGAGCGCGGGGCGCCGTTGGTCGTGCGCGCCGCGCCGGCGGGCGGCCCGCCCTCGGGGCCGGCGATGACGGAAGTGTCGACGACCTGGGGCGGTCGCGCCCTGCGTCCGCCGGCGCCGGCGCACCTGCGCAAGCGCTGGGTCGGCGGTGACCTGCAACTGGCCTGGATCCGCCGCGCCCGGCTCGGCGGCGACGTCTGGGAGGGCGAAGTCCCGTTGAGCGAGGGTGTCGAGCGCTATCGGGTGCGGGTGCTGGACGGCGCGGTCGTGCTGCGCGAGGCCGAGGTTCTGGCGCCGGCCTTCATCTACACCGCCGCCATGCGGACGGCCGACGGGCCCTCGGCGGACGGGCGGATCGAGGTCGCCCAAGGCTCGTCGCTTTACGGCTGGGGCGTCCCGGTGACGACACTTATGTGATAAATTAGCCACATGGGGCCTTGCGCGGCGCGCTGGACGTTCTAGATGGAGGGCGGTAACCCAACCTCCCCCGTTTCTTGGGCCCCCTTCTGCAGAGGACACTCCTTGGCGCGCGACCCCTATCAGGAACTCGGCGTTTCCCGCACCGCGACCGCGGACGAGATCCGCAAGGCGTTCCGCAAGCTCGCCAAGGCCCACCATCCGGACGCCAATCCGGGGGACAAGAAGGCTGAAGAGAAGTTCAAGACGGTGAGCGCCGCCTTCGACATCATCGGCGACGCCGAGAAGCGCAAGAAGTTCGACCTGGGCCAGATCGACGCCGACGGTCGCGAAACCGCGCGCGGCTTCGGCGGCCAGCCTGGCAACGGCCCCTTCAACGCCGGCGGCTTCGGTCGCGGCGGGTTCCACCGTGACGAGGGACCGGAGATCGATCTCTCGGACCTGTTCGGCGGCATGTTCGGTCAAGGCGGCGCCCAGGCCGGCGGACGCGGCCCGTTCGGCGGCGGAGCCAGCGGCGGCTTCTCGTCCAAGGGCGCGGACATCAAGGCGCGCCTCGACATCGACCTGGAAGACGCCATCAAGGGCGGCAAGAAGCGCGTGGCCTTCTCGGACGGCCGCACGATCGACGTCACCATCCCGACCGGCGCCCAGGAAGGCCAGACCCTGCGTCTGAAGGGCCAGGGCAGCCTCGGCCGCGGCGGCCAGGGCGACGCGCTGATCGAGCTCTCGATCAAGCCGCACCCGATCTTTCGCCGCGAGGGCGACGCCCTGGTCATGGACCTGCCGATCTCGATCCCCGACGCGGTGCTGGGCGGCAAGGTCGAGGCCCCGACTCCGGACGGCAATGTGATGCTGAACGTGCCCAAGGGCAGCAACAGCGGCCAGACGCTCCGCTTGAAGGGCAGGGGCATGCCCGACGCCAAGGGCAAGCGCGGCGACCTGCTGGCCAAGCTGGTGGTGACCCTGCCGGAGACGGTCGACCAGGACCTGGAGAAGTTCGCGGAGGCCTGGCGGGATCAGAAGCCCTACACGCCGAAACGCAAGTAACCCGGCCTCTGACGACCCGACGGCGGATCGTCCTGAGCGCCCGTCGATCGAGTTCTTGTTGAATCGAGCGAAGCTTCTCGCGATCCGTGTTAGAGTGACGCTTATTGATCGGCGGCTTCCCTGTTCCTGGCCGCCTGACCTCACCGACACTCTGCCCGGGTATGATTCTCGTTTCGCGAGTCTCCGGTTCTCAGAACGGCGAACCATGGTTGCGGCGATCCCGGACCTTCCCGACGTCACGCTGAGCCTGGCCTTGGCGCTCGTGAGCTCTTCCAGCACGCCTTTGCTGCTGCTGGACGGGGACCTTTCGGTGATCGCGGCCAGCCTGTCGTTCTGCGAGGCCTTCGAGATCGATCCTTCGAGCGTGGCCGGTCGCCCGCTGTTCGCGCTTGGCGACGGCGCGTGGGATGTGCCGCAACTGCGCGTCCTGCTCGGCGCCACGGCGCGGGGCGACGCCGACATCCAGGCCTATGAAATGGACCTCAAGAGCGCTGGCCGCGAAACGCGGCGCCTGGTCCTGAACGTCAAGAAGCTCGACTACGGGGACAGCGGCCACGTCCGGCTGGTCGTGGCGGCGCTCGATCTCACGGAGGCGCGGGCGGCCGAGAAGTTGCGGGATGACCTGCTGTACGAAAAGGATAGCCTGCTGCGCGAGAAGGGCATCCTCCTGCAGGAGGTCCAGCATCGCGTCGCCAACAGCCTTCAGATCATCGCCAGCGTGCTGCTGCAAAGCGCCCGCAAGGTGCAGTCGGAGGAAACCCGCGTCCATCTGGAGGACGCCCACAACCGGGTGATGTCCATCGCCTCGGTGCAGCAGCAACTGGCGGTCTCGAGGCTCGGCGACGTCGCGCTTCGCCCCTATCTCGAACAGCTCTGCCAAAGCCTGGGCGCGTCGATGATCCGCGACCGCGACCAGCTCTCGATCGAGGTGGACGCCGATGACAGCGCGACCAGCGCCGACATCTCGGTGAGTCTGGGCCTGATCGTCACCGAACTGGTGATCAATGCGCTCAAGCACGCCTTTCCGGGGCATCGCGAGGGCAAGATCGTGGTCGCCTATCGCGGCGCGCCGTCGAGCTGGTCTCTGACGGTCAGCGATAACGGCGTCGGGATGCCCAAGGACGCCGAGAGCGCCAAGGCCGGCCTCGGCACGAGCATCGTCCAGGCGCTGGCGGCGCAGTTGCAGGCCGAGTTGAAAGTCTCCGACGTCGGCCCGGGGACGAAGGTCGCGGTCGTTCACACCCGCTCCTCCGGCATCGCCGCCGCCGCCGCGTGACCGAGAGGGCCGGCCGCCTGTTCGCGACGTGACCGTTCGCGCCGGAACCTGGCCGTCCTGTTCGTTCCGGGCGTGTCCGGTCGTGACAGAACGTCGCGGCCCGTTCATAACCCGGACGTTCAGTCTCCATTCAGCCGCGATCCCTTAGACCGGAGAGCATGAAAACGATCCGCGCCATCATCGTCGCCGCCGCGCTGGCCGCCGCCCTTCCGGGCGCGGCGTGGGCGCAGCGTCATGACCGAGGCCCCGACTCGCTGGGCGCCGACTGGCGCGCGCAGTCGGACCAGGCCCGAGGCGGCGTGCAGTCGGGCCAGCTGGTGCCGCTGTCGCGGGTGATCGACATGATCGGCCGCCGCGTGCCCGGCCGTGTGCTGGACGCCGGCCTGGAAGGCTCGAACTATCGCGTGCGCTGGGCCGCCGCCGACGGCCGCCGCATCGACTTCATCGTCGACGCGCGGACCGGGCAGATCATCAGCGGCGGCTAAGGAGTCTTCCATGCGTATCCTGCTCGTCGAGGACGATCCCGACCTGTCGCGTCAGCTGAAGCTGACCCTGGGCGACGCCGGCTATGCCGTCGACCACGCCCCGGACGGCGAGGAAGCCCAGTTCCTGGGCGAGACCGAGCCCTATGACGCGGTGATCCTCGACCTGGGCCTGCCCAAGGTGGACGGCGTGTCGGTGCTGGAGCGCTGGCGCCGCGGCAATGTCGCCACGCCGGTGCTGATCCTGACCGCGCGCGGCGCCTGGAGCGACAAGGTCGCCGGCTTCGACGCCGGGGCCGACGACTACCTGGCCAAGCCGTTCCATACCGAGGAACTGCTGGCCCGCCTGCGCGCCCTGCTGCGCCGTTCGGCCGGCCATGCCGCGCCCTCTCTCTCCTGCGGAGCGTTGCGCCTGGACCCCCGCGCCGCCCGCGCCAGCGTCAACGGCGAGCCGCTGCGCCTGACCTCGCTGGAATACCGCCTGCTGCACTACATGATGATGCACCAGGGCCGGGTGATCGGCCGCACAGAGCTGGTCGAGCACCTGTACGACCAGGACTTCGACCGCGACAGCAACACCATCGAGGTGTTCATCGGCCGTCTGCGCAAGAAGCTGGGCGCCGACCGGATCGAGACCGTCCGCGGCCTGGGCTATCGCCTGACGCCGCTGGAAGGCGAGACGGCGTGACAGCCTGCGGGTCCGCCCTCGTCCTTCGACAAGCTCAGGATGAGGGCTACTGCTGCGCTGTATTTGAAATCCTCATCCTGAGCCTGTCGAAGGACGAGGATTTCAGCTTCCAGAGCGCCTGATGCTGGACCTGCGCCGCCGTTCGCTGGTCCGCCGCCTGGTCCTGATCGCCGGGATCTGGACCTTGCTGGTCGTGCTGATCGCCGGGGTGTTCCTGACGGCTCAGTTCCGCAGCGCCGCCATCCGGCGTTTCGACCAGTCGCTGGCCGTGCTGACCGACGACCTCTATGCCGGCTCGACGGTGGAGGACGGGCAGCTACGCGCGCCGTTCCTGACCGACATCCGCGCCACGCGCGCCTATTCCGGCCGCTACTGGGTGATCCTGGACAAGCGGCCCGACGGATCGATGGGGCCGGTCGCGCGCTCTCGCTCGCTGTTCGACAGCGACCTGATGCTGTCGTCCAAGCAGATCGACCGGCTGGACGCCGCCCCGGGCCAGACCCAGTACTTCAACATGCGCGGCCCGCAGGACAAGCCGCTGCGCGCCGCCGCCATCCTGGCCCGCCTGCCGGGCTATGCCGATCCGGTGGTGTTCCTGGCCGCCGAGGACCGCACGCCGATCGACGCCGACGCCGACCGCTTCGCCGGCGTCACGGCCATCGCCCTGGCGATCCTGGCCGGCGGCCTGGTGCTGGCGACGGTGGTGCAGGTGCGTTTCGGCCTCACGCCGCTGTTCCGTCTGCGCCGCGAGGTGGCGGCCGTGCGCCGGGGCAAGGCCGAGCGGGTCGACGGGGTCTATCCGGAGGAGCTGGAGCCGCTGGCCGTCGAGCTGAACGCCCTGCTGGCCCACAACCAGGAGGTCGTCGAGCGCCAGCGCACCCACGTCGGCAACCTGGCCCACGCCCTGAAGACGCCGCTGTCGGTGATGCTGACCGAGGCCTCCCAGCAGCCGGGCCAGCTGGCCGAGGTGGTCGAGCGTCAGGCCCAGACCATGCGCGAGCAGGTCGACCACCATCTGCGCCGGGCCCGGGCCGCCGCCCGCTCGCAGACCTCGGGCGAGCGCACGCCGGTCGAGCCGATCCTGGACGAGCTGGCCGTGACCCTGGAGCGGATCTTCCAGGACAAGGGCGTCGAGATCGACTGGCGCTGCCCCGAGGACCTCTGCTTCCAGGGCGAGAAGCAGGACTTCATGGAACTGGCCGGCAACGTGATGGAGAACGCCGGCAAGTGGTGCCGGGGCCGGATCCGCGCCGAGGCCGCGCCATCGGGCGAGGCGCGAATGCTGCTGACCGTCGACGACGACGGTCCCGGCCTGCCGCCCGAGGAACGCGCCCAGGCCCTGAAGCGAGGGCAGCGGCTCGACGAAAACGCGCCCGGATCGGGCTTGGGCCTGTCGATCGTCGACGAATTGACCCGCGCCTATGGCGGATCGGTGCATCTTGGTGAATCGCCGATGGGCGGATTGCGCGTGACCCTGGATCTGCCGCGGGCTCAAGCCTAACTTCGGCTTGCGTTCAATTGTTACGGGGCGGGCCTGCCATGCACGTGATGCCCGTGGCCTAAACTTCTGGTGGATAAAGGCTTTCAAACCGGGACACGCGGTCGCGGCCCGGGTGAATTTTTCACGATTTCGGAAATCCTTAACCTCGTTCCGAACATGGTTGACGCCTGTCGGAATCGGTTTCTCCGACACGGGGGACCATGGCCGCCATCGCCGCGCATAAATTGCAGATCATCCGGACGCTGGTGGAAACCGCTCCGGACGCGGCGCTGCGCAGCCTGGAGCTGGCCCTGTCGAGCGCCGGCGCGACGGGCTCCCTGGCCGCCGTGCGCGGCCTGGTCGAGGACGAGACCGCCCACCGTTTCATCCGCAACAACATCCTGGGCCCCATCGTTCCGCTGTGCGCCACGCGCCGCGAGGGTCAGGTTCAGTTCCCTTCGGTGGTGCTGCCGCGCCTGTGGCGGGCCCTGAGGTCCGTGGCCCCCTCGCGGGTCGAGGAGGCCGCCGCCAAGTGCAATCCCTGGGATCTCGAACAGGGCGTGCCCGACGTGTTCGACGAACTCTGCAAGACCGCCGCCGCCGGCCTGCGCGATCCCGAGAACGCCGCCTTCGACAGCGTGCGCTCGATCTGCGACCCCGAGCAGCTGGCCATGTGCCTGCAGCTGTCGGCCATCACCCGCTCGTGCCTGCCCAAGCTGTCGGAGTGGGTCAGCCGCATGTCGGACGAGCGGGCCGCCGCCGCGCGCCTGGCCTATCGCGACGCCTGCCGGATCAGCGATGACGCCGGTCCCCTGATGCTGGACATCCTGTCGGCGCACCTGCCGGACGACTGGCGCATCCTGCGGGTGATCTCGGCGGTCATGGACCGGCCCAGCGATCGCTACCTGGCCTCGTCGGAGGTCAAGGCGTTCGGCGAGCGCGTCCTGACCGAGATCGACGCCGCCATCGTTCAGGTCGAGACCTTCAACTTCTCTGACGGCGAGCGGGCGGGCCGCGCGGCCGCCCAGGCCGCTCACAGGGTCCAGCTGCAGATCGCCGAGTTCCAGCAGTCGGTCGACGTCGCCAAGGACGGCCCGTGGGGCAAGCGTCTGGCCCGGCACAAGCAGGCGATGGCCAAGGCGTGCGAGCAGCGCATGGACCAGGCCGACAAGACGCTGGAAGCGGCCCTGCCGCTGCGGTCGCTGTCGATGATGTCCAAGAAGGGCAGCAAGGGCGCGGCCAAGCTGACCGACGAACCGGACGAGGCGATGATCCGCCGCGCCCAGTCGGCGCTGGCCTTCATCGCCGAACTGCGCGCGTGCGCCGACAAGGCCGGCTACGGCAGCTCGCGCAACAAGGTCCTGGAAAAGCTGAACAGCCGCCTCGATCCCTATATCGAGGACGTCCTGCACGTCGCCCGCACGGGCGACGGCGGCGACGCGGGGCTGGCCGTGAAGTACCTGGACGTCGCCGCCGGCTTCGTCGCCTACACCCGCGACGATAAGACCGCCGAGATCGTGCGACGCCGCGCCGCGGCGGCGATCGCGGCCTGACAAACCTGGTCTTTCGGCCGCCCTTACGCACTTTTCCTACTAACGGCGGACGCGGGAACACGCTACCACGCGGCCATGATCGCTTTCTGGATCGCCGCGGCGGGGCTGTCGGCCGCGACGGCGGGGCTGGTGCTGCGCGGCGCGGCGCGCGCCCGGCCCGTCGACGACGCCCAGGCCAGGCTTGAACCGCATCGCCGCCGTCTGGCCGAGGTCGAGCGCCTGGCTATCGACGGCCTGCTGGCCGAATCCGAACTCAAGGCCGCCCGCGCCGAGGCGGGACGCGGCCTGCTGGCCGCCGCCGACCAGGCCGAGACCTGGGCGCGCGACGGCGCTGGTCCCCGCAAGGCGGTGGTGATCGCCGTCGGCGCGGCCTGCGTCGCCGCCGTCGGCCTCTATGTGACCGTGGGCAAGCCGGAAATGGCCGACCAGCCCTACGCCAAGCGCGTGGCCGAGTGGAAGGCCGCCGACCCGGCCACGCTGGAACCCGCCAAGATCGCCGCCGTGCTGGAAGGCGTCGCCGCCGAGCGGCCGAGCGATCCCGAGCCGCTGGTGTTCCTGGCCAAGGCCCGCGCCGCCGCCGGCGACCTGCCCGGCGCCGAGGCCGCCCTGCGCAGGGCCGTCCGCCTGGCGCCCAAGCGCGGCGATCTCTGGAGCCTCCTGGGCGAGACCTTCGTCATGGAGTCCAAGGGCCAGGTCGGGGCCGACGCCAAGCTGGCCTTCGGCGAGGCGCTGAAGGTCGCCCCGAATGACCTCCGCGCCCGCTATTACCTCGGCCGTGGCAAGGTCGCCGACGGCGACGTGGCCGGCGGTCTCGCCGACTGGCGCGCCCTGGCGGCCAGCATGCCGGCCAACGACCCGGGCCGCACGGCGCTGGGCCGGGAAATCGCCCAGGTCGAGGCCCAGGGCCGCCTGCCCAGCGACCAGCCGGCCGCCGACGCCAATCCGCAGGTCCAGGGCATGATCGTCGGCATGGTCGAGGGCCTGGCCGCGCGTCTGGCCCAATCGCCCGACGATCCGGACGGCTGGGTCCGCCTGGTCCGCGCCTATGCCGTGCTGGGCGAGAGCGCCAAGCGCGACGCGGCGCTGGCCTCGGCCACGGCCCGCTTCAAGGATCAGCCCAAGGTGCTGTCGGCCCTGCGCCAGGCCGCCGACACGCCCGCTCAGAAGATTACCCAGCCATGAGTTTCTGGCCCAAATCGCGGAAGGCGCGCCGTCGCCTGACCATCCTGCTGGCCATCGCGCCGGTGCTGGCCCTGGCCGTGGGCCTGGCCCTCTACGGCCTGCGCGACAGCATCTCGCTGTTCTACACGCCGGCCCAGGCCAAGGAGGCCCACGTCGCCCCCGGCCGCAAGGTCCAGCTGGGCGGCCTGGTTCAGCACGGCAGCGTGGTCAAGCATCCCGGCGGCGATGTCGATTTCGTGGTGGCCGACCACAAGGCCACGGCGAAGGTGACCTATCACGGCGACCTGCCGGACCTGTTCCGCGAGGGGCAGGGGATCGTCGCCGACGGCGCGTTCAATGAAAGCGGCGTCTTCGTCGCCAAGCAGGTGCTGGCCAAGCACGACGAGCGCTACATGCCGCGCGACGTCGCCAAGGCGCTGAAGAAGCAGGGCGAGTGGCGCGGCGAGGGCGCGGGGGCTCCGAGCTATGGATCCTCCCCCCAAGGGGGAGGCGGTCGCGAAGCGACCGGTGGGGGAAGTTCTGCCGCCCCGGCCACGCCCCCCTCCGACCTTCGGTCGCCTCCCCCACGGGGGGAGGATCGTCGATGATCGTTGAACTGGGCGCCTTCGCCCTGATCCTGTCGCTGATGCTGTCGGTCGCCCAGACCGGGCTGTCGGCCGTCGGCGGCGCGCGGCGTTCGCCGGTGCTGGCCGGGGCCGGACGCGGCGCGGCGGTGGCGACCTTCGTGGCCGTGGCCGTGGCCTTCGCGGCCCTGATCCACGCGTTCGTGGTGTCGGACTTCTCGGTGGCCAACGTCGCCGCCAACTCTCACACCGCCAAGCCGCTGCTCTACAAGGTGGCCGGGGCCTGGGGCAGCCACGAGGGCTCGATGCTGCTGTGGTGCCTGGTTCTGACCGGGTACGGCGCGGCCATGGCCTTCTTCGGCGACAGCCTGCCGCCGCGCCTGCGCGCCTACGCCATCGCCATCCAGGGCGCGCTGGGCGTGATGTTCCTGGCCTATACCGTGTTCGCCTCGAATCCTCTGACCCGCCTGGTCGATGTGCCGGTCGAGGGCCGGTCGCTCAATCCGCTGCTGCAGGACTGGGCCTTGGCCGTCCACCCGCCGTTCCTCTATAGCGGTTATGTCGGCTTCTCGGTGGTCTATTCCCTGTCGCTGGCGGCCCTGATCGAGGGCCGGATCGACGCGGCCTGGGCCCGCTGGGTGCGACCCTGGACCCTGGCGGCCTGGAGCCTGCTGACCGTCGGCATCACGCTCGGCGCCTTCTGGGCCTATTACGAACTGGGCTGGGGCGGCTGGTGGTTCTGGGATCCGGTCGAGAACGCCAGCTTCATGCCGTGGCTGATCGGGGCGGCCCTGCTGCACTCGGCCATCGTCACCGAAAGGCGCGGGGCGCTGCCGGGTTGGACGGCGTTCCTGGCCCTGGCGGCGTTCACCTTCTCGATGCTGGGCGCCTTCCTGGTGCGCTCGGGCGTGCTGACCAGCGTCCACGCCTTCGCCGTCGACCCGACGCGCGGCGTGCTTCTGCTGATCATGATGGGCGTCGCGGCGGGCGCGGGTTTCCTGCTGTTCGGCCTGCGCGCCGGTAGCCTGAACCCCGGCGGCCAGTTCCGCCCCGTGAGCCGCGAGAGCGCCATCGTGCTCAACAACATCCTGCTGTCGACGGCGACGGCGGTGGTGCTGCTGGGCACGCTCTATCCGCTGATCCGCGAGGCCATGGACGGCGAGGCCGTCTCGGTCGGCGCGCCGTTCTTCAACCTGACCTTCGTGCCGCTGATGGTGCTGGCCTTCGCCGTGCTGCCAGCCGGACCCCTGCTGGCCTGGAAGCGTGGCGATGCGAAAAGCGTGGCCCGCAAGCTGTGGATCGTCCTGGCCGTCGCCGCCGCGCTGGGCCTTGTCGCCTACGGCGTCGTCCAGCCGCGCAAGGCCCTGGCCAGCGCGGGCCTGGCGCTCGGCTTCTGGCTGCTGGGCGGGGCGCTGCTGGAGATGAGCGAGCGCTTGAAACTGTTCCGCGCTCCGGTGGCCGAGAGCGTCCGTCGCGCCCGAGGCCTGCCGCGCGGCGCCTGGGGCACGACCCTGGCCCACGCCGGTCTTGGGATCTTCGTGCTGGGGGCCTCGTTCGAGACCGCCTGGCGCGTCGAAGCCGCTCAGGCCTTGAGCCTGAACGAGAGCCACGCCCTGGGTGCCTACACCCTGACCCTGACCGATGTCGGCACGGTCGAGGGACCGAATTACCTGGCCGAGCGCGGGATCGTGAAGGTGGTCGACAAGGCCGGCAAAGAGATCTGCCACGCCGAGCCCGAGCGCCGCTTCTATCCGACCGGATCGCAGACCACCTCGGAAGTCGCCATCTGTCCGCGCATGCTGGACGACATCTATGTCGTGCTGGGCGAGCGCCGGGCGGGCGAGGGGGGCAAGCCGGCCTGGCTGGTGCGCGCCTATGTGAACCCGTGGGTGCGGCTGATCTTCCTGGGGCCGCTGATCATGGCCCTGGGCGGCGCCGTGTCGCTGTCCGACCGCCGCGTGCGCCTGGGCGTTGGCCGCCGCGCCGGCGAGGCCGTGTCGTGAGCCGCGTCCGCGCCCTGCTGGTGGCCCTGGCCGCCGTCGCCCTGATGGGCAGCGCCTCGGAACCCACCGAGCGTCTGCCCGATCCGGCGCAGGAGGCCCGCGCCCGCGTCCTCTTCAAGGAAGTGCGCTGCCTGGTCTGTCAGAACGAGTCGATCGACGACTCCGAGGCCCAGCTGGCCGGCGACCTGCGACGAATTGTCCGCGAACAGGTCAAGGCGGGCCGCAGCGATGGCGAGATCCGCGCGTTTCTTGTGCAGCGTTATGGTGAGTTCGTGCTGCTGAAGCCGCGCTTTTCCGCTGGCAATGCAGCGCTTTGGCTAGCGCCGGTTGGTGTTCTGCTGGTGGGCGGCGTCCTGATGGTCGGCCTTCTGCGGCGTCGCCAGACGGTCGAGACAGAGCTTTCGCAGGACGAAGAAGACCGCGTCGCTAAATTGCTGCAAGACGATTGACACGATTGCGCCGAAATGGAGCCGCAAGAAGCGGGCTCCAATGACGCGAAGGTAGTCCGAGAACCATTGCACCTTTCGCCGTCACGACTAGGTTCTCAGATCCAAAGGGACCGCGCGCGGGACGCGCGGGTGAGGAAAGCAGAGAATGACCGCTAGGAAGTCGGGTTTCGTTGTGGGCGCCATCGCTGGCGCGGGCGTGGCTTGCGCCGCTCTGGCCGGTGTGGGCATGCGCATGGGAACGGCGGCCGCAGAGGCCCCCGTGGCCCGTCCGGCCGTGGCCGGTTCGCCGTCGTTCGCGCCGCCGCCGGGCGCGCCTTTGTCGTTCGCCGACATCTTCGAGAAGGTTTCGCCCGCGGTCGTCCAGATCAACGTGACCTCCAAGGCCTCGCCGCAGGCGCTGCGCATTCCGGGTCTGGAAGGTTTCGACATCGTGCCGCGCGGCCAGAAGGGCAAGCCGGGCCAGGACGGTGAGGACGGCGACACGCCGACCACGCCGAAGCAGCAGTCGGCCGGTTCGGGCTTCTTCATCTCGGCCGACGGCTACATCGTCACCAACAACCACGTCGTGGCCGACGCCGACGACATCCAGGTGGTGATGAAGGACGGCCGCGAGCTGAAGGCCACCCTGGTCGGCCGCGACGAGGGCACCGATCTGGCGGTGGTCAAGGTCATCGACCCCAAGGCCAAGGGCGCGGACTTCCCGTATGTGAACTTCGAGAACCAGGCCAAGCCGCGCGTCGGCGACTGGGTCATCACCATCGGCAACCCGTTCGGTCTGGGCGGCACCGCCACGGCCGGCATCATCTCGGCCTATGGCCGCGACCTGGGCGACAACACCTCGTCGTTCGTCAACTACATCCAGATCGACGCGCCGATCAACCGGGGCAATTCGGGCGGTCCCAGCTTCGACATCTATGGCCGGGTGATCGGCGTCAACAGCGCCATCTACTCGCCGTCGGGCGGCTCGGTCGGCATCGGCTTCGCCATTCCGGCGGACATCGCCGAGGCCACAGCCAAGCAGCTGATCTCGGGCGGCAAGGTCGTTCGCGGCTATATCGGCGTCACCATCCAGGACTTCAGCGCCGAGTCGGCCGAGGCCCTGGGCCTGAAGGACGTGAAGGGCGCGATCGTCGCCGAGCTGGTCCCGGGCGGTCCCGCCGCCAAGGCCGGCCTGCTGCCGGACGACATCCTGACCGGCGTCAACGGCGTGACGATCGCCAACCGCTCGGAACTGACCCGCGAAGTGGCCAAGGCCCGTCCGGGCGAGAGCATCAAGATGTCGATCATCCGTGACGGCAAGCCGCGCGTGATCGACGTCAAGTCGGGCACCCGTCCGGCCGAGAACGCTCTTGGCCTGAACGACGACGACGACGACAAGGACGGCGGCGCCGCGCCCACCCCGGACAAGCCCGTCAGCCAGAAGGTCGACGCCCTGGGTCTGACGCTCGGCCCGATCGATCCGGCCTCGCGCCAGACCTACAAGATCGACAGCGAGATCAAGGGCCTGCTGATCACCGGCGTGAAGGGCGACAGCGACGCCGGCGAGAAGGGTCTGGCCAAGGGTGACGTCCTGTCGAACATCAACGGCATGGCGGTGAACAGCGTCGTCGACGTCAACAACGCCGTGGCTTCGGCCAAGAAGGCCGGCCGCAACAGCGTGCTGGTCAAGGTGATCCGCCAGAACCGCCCGGTCTTCGTGCCGCTGAAGATCGCGCCGTAAGGCTGGCGCTTGAAATCCTCGTCCTTCGACAAGCTCAGGATGAGGATTTCACGGCGACCGCGGTAGTCCTCACCCTGAGCCCGTCGAAGGGCGAGGGCGGGCCAACGATCAGCCCCGCTTCGGATCTCCGGAGCGGGGCTTTTTCTGTCCAAGGTTTAAGTTACGGCGCTCGCCGAAACCGCTATTGCAAGAGCAACTATCGCGCGATGCGTGGAATCGGGGGAACGTCGATCGTTCCGCCATTCCGCCCGAGCGCATGAGGGGCTCTGACGATGCGTATTCTGATTATCGAGGACGACCTGGAGGCCGCCGCCGCCATGGCCCACGGCCTGACGGAGGCCGGCTACGACGTCCAGCACGCGCCCGACGGCGAGGCTGGCCTGGCCGAGGCCCAGAAGGGCGGCTACGACGTCCTGGTCGTCGACCGCATGATGCCCAAGCTTGATGGTGTCCAGGTCGTCGAGACCCTGCGCCGCGAGGGCGACCAGACGCCGGTGCTGTTCCTGTCGGCCCTGGGCGAGGTCAATGACCGCGTGGTGGGCCTGAAGGCGGGCGCCGACGACTACCTGGTCAAGCCGTACGCCTTCCCCGAGCTGATGGCCCGCGTCGAGGCCCTGTCGCGCCGCCGCGAGACCGGCGCCGTCGCCACGACCCTGAAGGTCGGCGAGCTGGAGATGAACCTGATCAACCGGACGGTCCATCGCCAGGGCAAGGAGATCGACCTGCAGCCGCGCGAGTTCCAGCTGCTGGAGTTCATGATGCGCCACGCCGGCCAGTCGGTGACCCGCACCATGCTGCTGGAGAAGGTCTGGGAATACCACTTCGACCCGCAGACCAACGTTATCGACGTCCACATTTCGCGCCTGCGCAGCAAGATCGACAAGGGCTTCGACCGGGCCATGCTGCAGACCGTGCGCGGAGCCGGCTACCGGCTCGATCCGTAGGCGCTCGCGCGAGGGCGTGGTAGGATCAGACCATGAACAAGCTGACTAAGCCTGTCACGCCGCCGCAAGATGCGTTCGAGACTTCGATGTCCGACGCTGACGTGGACGCTTGGATCAACCGTAACCGCGAGGCGCTTACGGTTCTCATTGAGGAAGCCTGGGAAGAGATCGAGCGCGGAGAGTTCGACAATCGCGGCTTCGCCGAGATCATCGCCGAAGGAACCCTGAAGCTCCGCGACGAGCACTAATCGAGGGGCTGGGGTGGGGCGTGTTCTGAGAGCGAAGGCCGTCAATGGCGACCTTATGGCTATCTTTCGCGAAATCTCTCGAAACAACGGCGCGGCCGTCGCAACGGAACAAGTGGACCGTATCGAAAGCGCGCTCGAACGCTTGGGCGATTTTCCGAACTTGGGTCGGGAGCAACCAGAATTGAGACAGGGCTTGAGGATTTGGTCTGCATCGCCCTGGTTGGTGCTCTACCGCCTCAAGGGCCCTGACGTCGCGATTCTGCGAGTGGTTGATGGCCGCCGAAACCTTCGCGCCATCTTGCGCGGAAAGTCCTAACTCATGCGTCTGCCGCGCCTTCTCCGCACCACGCCGTTCCGGCTGACCCTGCTGTTCCTGGCCCTGTTCGCGGCGGCCGCCAGCGCCTTCCTGGGCTACATCTACGTGGCCACGGCGGGCGAGGTGAACCGCCGGGCCCAGGCCGAGATCAGCCGCGAATTCGAGAGCCTTGAGGCGGCCTACCGCCAAGGCGGCGTCGACGCCCTGAACCAGACCATCGTCGAACGGGCGACGGGCGAGAAGCCGTTCCTCTACTTCCTGGCCGACAAGACCGGCAAGCGCATCTCGGGCTCGATCGAGGAGTCGCCGGTCAGCGACTTCACCGGCGATGGCCCGCAGTGGGCCAGCTTCAAGGTCACCGAGACCGACCTGGACGGGGCCGAGGTCAAGGCGGCCGCGCGCGGGGTGCAGCAGCGTCTGGACCACGGCGAGATCCTGTTCGTCGGGGCCGATGTCGACGCCTCCGAAGCCTATGTCCGCAAGATCGTCCGGGCCCTGTGGGGCGCCGGGGCGCTGGTCATCCTGCTGGGCATGGCCGGGGGCGTCCTGATCAGCCGCAATGTCAGCCGCTCGATGCAGGGGCTGGTGGACGTGGTCAACGACGTCCGCGCTGGCGACCTGCACGCCCGCGCCCGGGTGCGCGGCACGCGCGACGAGTATGACGAGCTGGCCGAGGGCCTGAACGACATGCTCGACCGCATCGAACGCCTGATGGGCGGCCTTCGCCACGCCGGCGACGCCATTGCCCACGACCTGCGCTCGCCACTCACCCGGCTGCGCGCCCGCATGGAGGTCGCCCTGATCGACGCCGAGAACGGCAAGGGCGATCCGGTGGCGGCGCTGGAGACGGCGCTGCAGGACGCCGACGGCGTGCTGAAGACCTTCAACGCGGTGCTGGCCATCGCCCGTCTGCAAGCCGCCGGCTCGGCCCCGGACCAGCGCATTTTCGACGCCTCGGAACTGGCCAGCGACATGGCCGAGCTCTACGCGTTCTCGTGCGAGGACAAGGGCCTGGACTTCAAGGCCGAGATCGTCCCGGCCCTGACCATCAAGGGCAACCGCGAGTTCCTGGCCCAGGCGCTGGCCAACCTGCTCGACAACGCCATCAAATATACGCCCGAGGGCGGGGCGATCATGCTGCGCGCGCGGCGCACCTCGTCCGGCGAGCTGGAGTTCTCGGTCACCGACACGGGGCCGGGCGTGCCCGAGAACGACCGCGCCCGCGTGGTCCAGCGCTTCGTGCGCCTGGAGAACAGCCGCAGCGAGCCCGGGGCGGGCCTGGGCCTGTCGCTGGTGAGCGCGGTGGCCGTCTCGCACGGCGGCCGTCTGGAGCTGGCCGAAGGGCCAGGCGAATACAACGGCATGGGCCCCGGCCTGCGGGTGGCCCTGGTGCTGCCGCGGGTGGAGTAGGCAGGCTAGGGCAGCTTCCAGCCGTGCTCCGCGCTTGGGACGTAGAGGGCGTCCGGCGCCATGGCCAGGGAATCGAAACCGCGCGGCGCCATCGTCCACACGCCCACGAAGGTCGCGATCGCCAGGACCGGCAGAAGCACGTAGCCGGCGATCTGGCGACGGATACTGGGCTCGGTGCGGCCGAGAAAGCCGACGCGCAGCACCAGCGGATGCGCGCCCCAGCCGCAGGCCAGGGGCGAGGCGACGCCGAAGCGCGAGACCTTCAGCAGCGCCCGGGCGTAGTCGGCGCGGATGCCTTCGCGCAGGGCCAGCACCGTGGCGTCGCAGGCCAGTTCCTGGTCGACGCGGGCGAAGGCCGCGCCGAGGTGGATCAGCGGATTGCACCAGCCCGCCACGCGGCAGCCGGCCACGATGAGGTTGGCGACCGGATCGCCCCGGCGGATGTGGGTGCGCTCGTGCAGCAGGATCAGGTCACGCTCGCGGGCGCTGAAGCGGGTCTCGAAATCGGCCGGCAGCACCAGGCGCGGCCACAGGGCGCCCATGACGGCGGGACCGGCCTGGCCTCGTTCGGCCCGGCGGCGGAACGCCCGCTCCTGCAGCATCATGACGCCAGCGAGGAGCGCCGCCCCGATCGCCCAGACCAGCAGCAGCTTCAGCGCCAGGCTCGCCCCCAGCGGCTCGGCGGCGACGCCGGCCCGGGTGGTCTCGGCCAGACTCGGAAGCAGGCCGGCGACGGCGGCGGCGGGGACCAGCATCCACAGGCCATAGGCCAGGCGGGGCCCCAGCAGCCAGCGCACCGGCAGGCGCAGCAGCAGCACGGCCAGCACCCCGACGGCGGCGGCGATCTGCACGCGCATCAGCGCCAGGACCAGCAGGTCGATCATGTTAGTGGTCGGCCTTCACCCAGATGATCGCGCCCGTATAGGGGTCCATGCGCGCCACCACGCCTGGGTTCAGGTCGGTGGAGAGGGGGCCGCGCGGCGCGATGCTCCAGACCGTGCCCATGGCCGCAAGCGCCAGGAACGTCATCGTGAGGAAACCGGCGATGTCCCGCGTCAGGCTGGGCTCCCGGCGATTCAGCAGCGACACGCGCAGGATCAGCGGATGGGTGGCCCAGCCACAGGCCAGGGGCGAGACGGTCGCGTTCATCTGGGCCTTCATCAGCGCCCTGGCGTAGTCGGCGCGGATGTCGGAGCGCAGGGCCACGACGGTGGCGTCGCAGGCCAGCTCCTGGTCGATACGCACCAGGCCCGACGCCAGATAGATCATCGGGTTGCACCAGCCCAGCACGCCGATCACGGCGACGACCAGGTTGGCCATCGGATCGCCGCGATTGATGTGGGTGCGCTCGTGCAGCGTGATCATCTCGCGCTCGCGGGCGTCGAAGCGCTCGGCGAAGTCGGACGGCAGCACGATGCGCGGCCACAAGGCCCCGACGACGGCCGGGCCGACCTGGCCCTTGTCGACGCGGCGGTGGAACAGGCGCTCGCGGACAACCAGCACCGCCGTGGCGATCACGCAGCCGGCCAACCACAGCAGGACGAGCTTGCCGGCCCAGGCGCCCCACGGACGGGCCGGATCGCCGATCTCCATGGTTTCGGCCAGGCTGGGGAAGAAGGCGGCCGCCGCGGCGGCCGGCACGATGGCCCACAGGCCGTAGGCGCGGCGCGGTCCGAACAGCTGGCGCGCGGACGGGCGCAGCATCACGACCAGCAGCACGGCGGCGGCGGCGGCGATCTGGGCCCGGACCAGGGCGAGGGCGAAGAGCTCGATCATCGTCGGAGCGGTTCCTGCCGTTTCCTCGGGTTGAATGGTTACAACTGTAATTTCGAACGTCAAGGGCGAGTCTTGTTTGAAGGCCTGCGGCGGGTCACGGTGCCGGCATGACTCGCTTCCCCAACGCGCTCGGTGAACGCCTCGTCCCCTGCGGCCCGATCCTCGACGCCAAGGCCGCCGAGCGGGCCCATGAGATGATCGCCAAGCGCGCCGGCGAGGCCATGGCCGGCGTCGACGCGGCCTGGGACGCTCTGGCGCCGGTGTTCGGCGCCTCGCCCTATCTGGCCAGCCTGGCGCGGCGCGACGGCAAGCGCCTGCCGATGATCCTGGACGGCGATCCGGCGGAGACCCTGGCCGCCACCTTGGCCGCCGCCGAGGCCGTCGCCGCCGAGCCGGACTTCGAGACCGCGCGACGGGTTCTGCGCGAGCTGAAGGCCGACCTGCACCTGCTGACGGCCCTGTGCGACCTGGGCGGGGTCTGGGACCTGGACCAGGTGACCGGCGCCCTGACCCGCTTCGCCGACGCCACCCTGAAGGCCGCCCTGGCCCAGGCCGTCCGTCAGGAAGTCGATCGCGGCGCCCTGACCCATGTCGGGGAAGGGGACGACGGTCCCGCGCCGGGCCTGTTCTGCATCGCCATGGGCAAGCACGGTGCGTTCGAGCTGAACTATTCCAGCGACATCGACTTCTCGATCTTCTACGCGCCCCAGAAGCTGCAGGTGGCCGAAGGCGTCGAGCCGCAGGCCGTGGCGGTGCGAATCGCCAACCACCTGGGCCGGGTGCTGCAGGAGCGGACCGCCGACGGCTATGTCTTCCGCATCGATCTGCGCCTGCGCCCCGATCCGTCCTCGACCCCGCCGGCCATCCCGGTCGACGCGGCCATGGACTACTACGAGAGCGTCGGCCAGAACTGGGAGCGCGCCGCGCACATCAAGGCCCGGATCGCGGCGGGCGACCTCAAGGAGGGCGCGGCGTTCCTGGAAGGCCTGCAGCCCTTCATCTGGCGGCGGAACCTGGACTTCGCGGCCATCGCCGACATCCACTCGATCAAGCGCCAGATCCACACCTACAAGGTCGACGACCGCCTGACCGCCAAGGGCGCGGACCTGAAGCTGGGGCGCGGCGGCATCCGCGAGATCGAGTTCTTCGTCCAGACCCAGCAGCTGATCCTGGGGGGGCGTCAGCCCGACCTGCGCGGGCCGCGCACCCTGGACGCGCTGCTGGCGCTGGCGACCGCCGGTCACGTGAGTCTGGAGGACGCCGGCTGGCTGTCCAAGGCCTATCAGGACCTGCGGGCCCTGGAGCACCGCGCCCAGATGATCGCCGACGACCAGACCCACAAGCTCCCGGAGTCCGACAACGACCGCAAGAAGGTCGCCGCCCTGTGGGGCCAGGACAACCTGCGCAGCTTCGACGCGGCGGTCGGCAAGATCCTCAAGGGCGTCAACCAGCGCTACGGCCGCCTGTTCGCGGGGGAGGAGGAACTCTCCTCGCGGTTCGGCTCCCTCGTCTTCACCGGCGTCGAGGACGATCCCGAGACCCTGGCCACGCTCAAGCGCATGGGCTTTTCCAGCCCCGAGCGCGTCGCCGCCACCATCCGCGGCTGGCACCACGGCCACATCGCCGCCACCCGCACCGAGCGGGGGCGGGAGCTGTTCACCCGCCTAGCCCCGCGTCTGCTGGACGCGGCCAACGCCACCGGCGCGCCGGACCAGGCGTTCAACCGCTTCGCCGACTTTTTCGCGTCGCTGAGCTCGGGCGTGCAGATCCAGTCGCTGTTCCTGGCTCAGCCGCGCCTGTTCGAGCTGATCGTCGAGGTCATGGCCTTCGCCCCGCGTCTGGCCACGACTCTGGCCCGGCGACCCACGGCTCTGGACGCCCTGCTGGATCCGGCCTTCTTTGGCCCGATCGAGACCCCCGCTGTCGCGCCCTGGGACCCGGCCGACTTCGAAGGCGCGATGGACGCGGCGCGGCGGCTGTTCCGCGACCAGAGCTTCCGCATCGGCGTGCGGGTGATGAGCGGCAGCGCCGACGCCCGCGACATCGGCCGGGCCTTCGCCGAGCTGGGCGACCTGATCATCAGCGGCCTGGCCCCGGCGGCCCTGGCCGAGACCGAGCGCCTGGGCGGCGCCTTCCCCGGCCAGGTGGCGGTGGTGGCGCTGGGCAAGGCCGGCTCGCGCGAGATGACCGCCAAGTCCGACCTGGACCTGATGACGCTCTACGTCGCCGATGGGCCAGCGGCCCACTCCGCCACAAAGGAATGGAGCGCCGACACCTTCTACGCCCGCTTCACCCAGCGGATGATCGCGGCCCTGTCGGCCCCCACCGGCGAGGGAACGCTGTATGCGGTCGACATGAAGTTGCGGCCGTCCGGCGCCAAGGGACCGGTGGCGGTCAGCTTCGCGGCGTTCGAGGACTATTACGAGCGCGAGGCCGAGACCTGGGAGCTGCTGGCCCTGACCCGCGCCCGGGTGGTCTGGGCCAGCTCGCCGGACTTCAAGGCCCAGGCCGAGGGGGCCATCGAAGCGGCCCTGCGCCGGCCCCGCGACTGGAAGAAGACCGCCGCCGACGTCGTCGAGATGCGCGAGCTGATGGAGCGCGAGCGGCCGGGCAAGGGCGATTGGGACCTGAAGCTGGTCCCCGGCGGGCTGGTCGACATCGAGTTCGCCGCCCAGTTCCTGCAACTGGCCCACGCGGCCAAGGGCGGCCCCCTGCGCCAGAACACCGGCGAGGCCCTGGCGGCCCTGCGCGAAGCCGGCCTCGCCGACGCCGGCGCCCTGACCCGGCTGGAGACCGCCTGGCGGCTGGAACAGGACCTCTCGCAGCTGATCAAGGTGGCCCTGGAGGACGGCGGCGACCCCGAAGCGGAGCCCAAGGCGTTCAAGGCGCTGATGGCAAAGGCCGGCCGTGTCGGCCAGTTCAAGTCGCTGAAACCCAAGCTGGCCAAGGCCAAGGCCGAGGCCCGGGCGGCCTATTCCGCGATCGTGAAGGCTCCGGGCTAAGTTTCCGAAAAACCCGCGACGGAATCCGTTTCGCCGCGCGTTCAGTCTGATGGGACGGGCCTTCCTCCATGGAGACCTTAAGACTGATGATCGTACGCACCCTGATCGCCGCCGGCGCCGTACTGGCGCTGGGCGGACCCGCTCTGGCCCAGAACGCGGCTGCCCAAAACATGCCGGGGAAAGCCGCGCCCGCCGCCACCGACGGCATGACGTTGCAGCAGTTCCAGGCCAGGAACGGCGACAAGCTGTTCGCGCGGCTGGATGTCGACAAGGACGGCAAGATCTCGCCCGACGAGTTCGCCGCCTTCCGCAAGCAGAACGCCGAAGTCGACGCCAAGGCGTCGGGCAAGGCCGGCAAGCGCGGCCAGCGCCTGTTCGCCCGCTTCGACACCGACAAGGATGGCGCCCTGTCGCGAACCGAGGCCGACGCCCTGTTGGCCTGGCGGTTCAAGCGGATGGACACCAACAATGACGGCGTCCTGACGCTGGAGGAATTGCAGGCCAAGCCCGGCAAGGCCAAGGTTGGGGTCTGATGGTGACGTGCGCGGCGGAGTGACGGTTGGCGTCCGACGGGAACGACCCCGACGAAGCCTTGCTGGCGGGGGTGGGCCGGGGCGACCCGTCCGCCGTTCGCACGCTGCTGGACCGACGCCTGCCGCGCATCCTGGCCCTGGCCAGGCGCATGCTGAACGACTCGGGCGAGGCCGAGGACGTCGCCCAGGAGACCTTCCTGCGCGCCTGGAAGCAGGCGCGGGCCTGGAAGCCAGGCGCGGCCAGGTTCGATACCTGGCTGCACCGGGTGGCGCTGAACCTCTGCTACGACCGGCTGCGGCGACGGCGCGAGATCGCGACGGACACGCCGCCCGAGCAGGTCGACACTGGTCCGGCGCCGGATGCGGGCCTGATCGGCGCGGACCTGTCCAGGCGCGTCGAAGCGGCGCTGGCGGCCTTGCCGCCGCGTCAGCGCGAGGCGATCGTGCTCTGTCACCACCAGGGGCTGGGCAATATCGAGGCCGCCGGACTGATGGCGATCAGCGTCGAGGCGCTGGAGAGCTTGCTCTCCAGAGGTCGCCGGGCGCTGAAGGCTTCGCTGGCCGACCTGGCCGGTACGGGGGCGGGGGGATGAAGGACGCATGGTCATGATGACGCTCGAAAGGTTCGAGGCGCTGGCCGAGACCTATGGCGGCGAGATCGCCCGCTGGCCGGAAGGCGAACGCGAAGCCGCGCGCGCCCTGCTGGCGGCGAACGCGGCGCGCCTGTCGCCGGTGCTGAGCGCCGCCGCGCGGTTGGACCGCCTGCTGGACCTGGCGCCCGCCCAGAGCGCCGACGCCGCCCTGCTGGGCCGGCTGATCGCCGCCGCGCCGCGAGCGCCTGACACCGCCCGCCGCTGGATCGCCGGCCTGGGCGCGGCCCTGGGCCTGTCGGCCGCCGCCTTCGCGGGGATCGCCGTGGGCGTGGCCGTCGGTCGCCCCGAGGCCGCCGCGCCGACGATCGTGGCCGAGCAGCCGGTCATCACGGCCGTCGACACCTCCTCGGCCCTGCAGGACGCCATCGCGGAGCCCTCCGAACTATGACGTCGCGGCCCTGGATCATCGCTCTGGCCGCCTCGGCGGTGGTCAATGTGTTCCTGGTCGGCGGGCTGGCCGGCATGGGCTATGCGCGTCTGACGGCGCCGCCGGTCGCGCCGACCGTCGCGACCGCGCCGGCCCCGCGCATCGTCGCGCCGCCCAGTCCGACGCCGGTGGTTCCGGCCGCGCCGGCCGAGGCGCCGCCGAAGCCGCCCCGTCACGCGACGACCAGAGAGCCGCCGGCCGCGCCGGTCGCTACCCCGCCCGCGGTCGCCGCCACGCCGTCTGTCGAGAACCCACCGCCGACGGCCCAGGCCCGGCCGCCTCTGATCTCGGCCGGCGACGTGCTCTCGCCCGACAGCCGGCGGGCGTTCCGCAAGGCGCTGGGCGAGGCCAACAAGAAGAACAGGCCCCTGACCCAGCAGGCCCGCGCCGAGCGGCAGGCGGCCCTGGCGGCCCTGGGCTCGCCCGGCTACGACGCCGCCGAGGTGGCCAGGCGGCTGGGCGCGGCGCGCGCGCTCGATCTCCAGGCGCGCGGGAATGTCGAGGCGGCCCTGGCCAGCTATGCCGCCACCCTGACGCCACCGGAGCGGGCGGCGCTGGCCGAGGGCCTGGCGCGGGTCTACGCCCCGGCGGCGGCGCGACGGGCGGCCTTCGAGGGGCCGCCCCGCTAGGACCTACTTCCCCGCCACGCTCTTGGCGTAGGCCTGCGCCCCGGCGACCAGCCGCAGCACATTGCCGCTCCAGATCGCCTGAATGTCGGCGTCGCTATAACCTTCGGCCTTCAGGCGGGCGGTGATCTTGGGCAGGTCGGCCACGTCCTCCAGGCCCTCGACGCCGCCGCCGCCGTCCCAGTCGGCCCCGACGCAGACGGCCTTGGGGCCGGCGATCTTCAGGGTGTGCAGCATGCTGGCCATGAAGGTCTCGAAGTTGGTGCGCGGGAACGGGTGCTTGGCGTTCACCTCCATCAGCTTCTTCATCCAGACCTTCACCTGCGCCTCCGTTGCGTCCTCGGGCAGCGAGCCCAGGGCGTCGAGGGCCGCCTTGCGCTCGGCGCTCGGGGGAACGGGGGCCTTCAGATAGACCGAGTTGATGCAGACCGCGCCGCCGCTGTCGGCGATCTTCTTGATGCGGGCGTCATCCAGGTTTCGCGGATGGTCGAAGATCGCCTTGGCGCCGGAGTGCGAGGCGATGATCGGGGCCTTCGACAGGGCCACCGACTGATCGACGATGTCGTCCGACGCGTGGCTGACATCCACCAGGATGCCCAGGCGGTTGGCCTCGGCCAGCCAGCGCAGGCCCAGCGGCGAATAGCCATGCCAGATCTTGCCCTTGGGATCGGTCGAGCTGTCGGCGAACTGGTTGTTGCGGAAGTGGACCGGCCCGGCCATCCGCACGCCGGTGGCGTAGAAGGTCCGCAGCAAGGTCAGGTCCTCGCCGATCGGCCAGGAGTTCTCGATGCTCTGGAAGACGAAGACCTTGCCGGCCTTGTTGATCCGCGCGGCGTCCTCGGCGGTATAGGCGAGTTCGAACTGGTCGGGATGGGCTGCGATCATCTCGCGGATCTCGGTCGCGCGGTTCAGGGCGAAGTCGCGGGCCTTGCGATAGCCCTCGGCCGTCAGTTCGCCCTGGCCGGTGTAGATGACGAAGAACCCGCCATCCAGGCCGCCGGCCTTCATGCGAGGAAGGTCGACCTGGGTGCCGTCCTCGGTGACCACATGACGGTCCAGCATCGACCAGCCCTGACGCGCGAAGTGTTCGGGCGTGTCCAGGTGGGTGTCCAGGGTCAGGAAGCCGTCGTGCAGCGTCTTGATCGCCTTGGGGATCTCACCGGGCTTCTCCGGGGCCTTCTTGGCGTCGGCGGCGTGCGCGACGCCGGTCAGCAGGGCGGCCGAGCCGAGAAGAACGGTGAGCAGGCGACGCATGCGGGGACTCCGGAGCAACTTCAGGGGCGCAAACAGGAGCCGTGACGCTCACGGTTTCGGCGGAGGGCGTCAAGCCGAGCTTGCATGTCCTGTGTGGAAATTAATGTCCTGATCCGGATCTACATCAATCCCAGCGCCTTGAAGCTGGCGACGCCCTCGCGACCGACCACCAGATGGTCGTGAACGGCGATCTTCAGGGCCTTGCCGGCCTCGACGATCTGCTTGGTCATATCGATGTCCGGCCGGGACGGCGTTGGGTCGCCGGACGGATGGTTGTGCAGGACCCGATGTAAATTAGGTAAGTTATTGGATATTTTGAAGATAATTCCACCATCCGGCCGCCGATGGGGGCGGCAATCGGGGATGTTGCCATGCCGACCTATGCCTCGGTAGTTGGGCGCACATGATCTTACACGAGCGTCCATATTCAATCATCCCCGGCGCAAGACGACGAATGACCGCCCGCTGAGACGCCTAGCCCGCCAGCGCCTCGATCACCCGGCAGTCGGCGGCCCGTCCGTCGCAGGTCGCCGCCACCATCCGTTGCAGTTCACCGCGCAGGGTCTCCAGCTGGGCGATCTTGGCCTCGACATCGTCGAGCTGTCGCGCCGCCAGGGCGTTGGCCTCGCCGCAGGGGCGCTCGGGATTGTCGGAAAGATCCAGCAGATTGCGGATCGCCTCGACCGAGAAGCCCAATTGGCGCGCGTGGCGGATGAAGGCCAGGCGGCGGACGGCGTCCGCGTCATAGACCCGGCGATCATTGGCTGCTCGCCGGGGCTCCGGCAGCAGCCCGATCTCCTCATAGAAGCGGATGGTCGGGACCTTGACGTCGGCGGCCTTGGCCAAGAGGCCGATGGAAAGGGTCATGAGGTGCTCCTTAGTTTTGCAGATAGGCCCTTGATCCTCTAGTGGCTAGAGGATGCATGGTGGCCTCATGAGCGAATCCTGTTCCAGCAAACCGGCCGCGTCGGGCTGCGGTTGCGGAAGCGACGTCAAGTTCGACGGCGCCACGCCCGCCTATAGCCGCGCCCTGGCCTGGGTGATCGCCATCAACCTGGTCGGCTTTGTCGTGGTGCTGATCGGCGGCATGGTCGAAGGCTCGGCGTCGTTGTCGGCCAATGCGCTCGACTTCCTGGCCGACAGCGCCACCTACGCCATCAGTCTATGGGCCATCGGCAAGTCGGTGGGCATCCGCACCGGCGCGGCCCTGTTCAAGGGCGTCAGCCTGGGCCTGGTCGCCCTGTCGGTCGCGGGCTTCGCCGCCTGGCGCGCCTGGAGCGGCGCGGCGCCCTCGGGCGAGGCGATCTCGGCCCTGGGGCTGTTTGGCGCCCTGGCCAATCTCGTCGCCGCCGCCTTGCTCGTCCGCTATCGGGATGGCGACGCCAATGTCCGTTCGGTGTGGCTCTGCACGCGCAACGATCTGATCCAATGCCTGGGCGTGGCGGCTACCGGCGGGTTGGTCTGGCTGACCGGTTCGCGCTGGCCTGACCTGATCGTCGGCGTGCTCCTGGCCGGCGTCTTCCTGAGTTCGGCCTACCAGATCATCCGCCAGGCTCGCGACGAACACCGCGCCGACCTCGCGACTTCCTGACATATGCTCAAGCTCTTGCCACACGCGCCTTTTTGCGCCCATGGATTGATAATGATTACTGGTCTCAAGGGGCGTCTGGCCTCGATCCTTGGCGGGCTGCTGGCGGTCCTGATCTTCACGGCGGCGCCGATGGCCCATGCCCAGGAGGCCAGTTCCTCGCAAACCGCCTGGCGGCTGCTCGACTATCTGTCGGTCGACTACGCGGGCGCGGTGAAAGACGGCAAGGTCATCAGCCCGTCCGAATATGCCGAGATGAACGAGTTCGCCGGCCAGGTGCGTGAGCGCATCGCCGGCCTGCCGGCCACCAAGGCTCAGCCGGACCTGCTGGCTAAGGCGCAAAGCCTGCAAGCCACGATCGCCGCCAAGCAGGAGCCGGCCGTGGTCTCGGCCAAGGCCCATGCCCTGGCCAACGACCTCCTGGCCGCCTATCCCACGCCCCTGGCCCCCAAGCGCGCGCCGGACCTGGCGCGCGGCGCGGCGCTCTATGCGGAAAACTGCGCGGCCTGCCACGGCGAGACCGGCAAGGCTGACGGCCCCAACGCCGCGGGCCTGGATCCGCCGCCGATCGCCTTCGCCGACGCCGGCCGCGCGCGCCAGCGCAGCGTCTTTGGCCTCTACCAGGTGATCCAGCAGGGTCTCGACGGCACCGCCATGGCCAGCTACGCCCACCTGCCGTCCGACGACCGCTGGGACCTGGCCTTCTATGTCGGGCGCTTCGCTTTCAGCGACGCCGAGGCCGCCGTCGGCGAAAAGCTCTGGAACGAGGACGCCGCCGTCCGCGCCCGCTTCCCCGACCTGCAGACCTTGACCCAGACCACGCCGGCCGCCCTGGCCACCACCCTCGGCGAGACCAAGGCCCGAGCGCTGACCGCCTATCTGCGACGCCATCCCGAAGTCGTCACCCGCACCGGCGGCGGCTCGCTCGATGTCGCCCGCCAGAAGCTCGCCGCAAGCCTCAAGGCCTACGAGGCCGGCGACCGCAAGGCCGCCGCCGACCTCGCGCTCGCGGCCTATCTCGATGGCTTCGAGCCGGTCGAGCCGTCGCTGGGCGCGCGCGATCCGGCCCTGATGCGACGGATCGAAGGGGCGATGGGCGACGTGCGCGGCGCGATCGGTAAGGCCGCGCCGGCCAGCGAGGTCAAGAGCCAGATCGAGCGGCTCGACGCCCTGTTCGCGGCCGCAGGCAGAGCCTTGGCCCCGGAAAAGGCCAACAGCCTGTCGAGCTTCGCCGGCGCCTTCACCATCCTGTTGCGCGAGGGCCTGGAAGCCCTGCTGATCGTGGTCGCCATGATCGCCTTCCTGCGCAAGGCCGAGCGAACCGACGTGCTGCCCTACGTCCACGGCGGCTGGATCGCAGCCCTGGCGGCTGGTGGTCTGACCTGGGCCGCAGCGACCTTCTTCATTTCGATCAGCGGGGCCAGCCGCGAGCTGACCGAGGGCTTCGGTTCGGTGATCGCCGCCGCCGTGCTGATCTCGGTCGGACTCTGGATGCACGGCAAGGCCCAGGCCGACGCTTGGCAGGTCTATATCCGCGAGAAACTATCCCACGCGCTCTCCAAGTCGTCGGCGTGGTTCCTGTTCCTGCTGGCCTTCATCGTCGTCTATCGCGAGGTGTTCGAGACCATCCTGTTCCTGACGGCGCTGTGGACCCAGGGCGGGGCAGGGGCGGTGCTGGCCGGCGTCGGCTGCGCCGTCGTCGTCCTGGCCGCCATCGCCTGGGCCATGCTGCGGTTCTCCAAGCGCCTGCCGATCGGCAAGTTTTTCGAATACAGCGCCATCCTGATGGCGATCCTGGCGGTCGTCCTGGCCGGCAAGGGCGTGGCCGCGCTGCAGGAGGCTGGCCTCTTGGACCTGCACCCGCTGGCTCTGCCGCGCATCGAACTGCTGGGCTTCTTCCCGACCATCGAAGGCGTCGCCGCCCAGGCGCTCACCCTGGCCATCCTGGTCGGCGGATTCTGGTGGTCTCGGCACAGAGCCGGCGAAATGGGGGCAAAGAGGTCCGCCTAAGGGCCATCTGACCACTTCAAACGGGATGGGCAGGGCATCGAGAGAGATTCGATCATGGCGCGACAACGCGGTACGGGCTTCTGTAGCTTTCCGCTTTGCCCCAGTTATCGCGAAGTCTTCGCCAGGTGTTTGTTGCCGTAATTGGAGCGCTCGGCAATGTGACACTATAACATGTAATCATATAACGCATTTCAATCTGGACTGAGCGGAGGTATTGCAGATTTCGATGGCTGGAATCGCGCCCCTTCGTCGGCAAGTCGGCAGATATGCCGACACGTGGCGCTCGCGCCGCGCGCCGTCCTCGCGATTCAGCTTCGGCAAGGCATGGGCGCTGTTCGTAACCTGCACGTTCATCCTCGGCATCGTCATCTGCGGACCTGCTGAGCACGCTGCGCTGGAGACCGAAACTCAGGTCGCCAGCCAGATCGTCATGTCGAGCGTCCAGGCGCCAGCATTGATGAAGACCGCTGGCGACCAGAAGACCCCCATCAAGAGAACGCTCACGGCCTGCACCGGTCATTGTTCGGCGCATGGCATAAGCTTGCCCGTGTCCTTCGCGCCCGAGATGATAGCGTTTGAGCATCGTGCCGTTTGGCTGGCCGAGCCGGATGTGGGCCTGCTCATCGATCGTTCCGTCCTGCTCGAACGTCCGCCTAGAGCCTGACGCGACCCTTCCGCCCGAGGAGGCGGACCGTTTGCGTCTCAATCTCTAGGAACACATCTTCATGACTCTCATCATGCGTGGACGGTTGCGTTTCGCGGCCGTGAGCGCGGCCGCAGTCGCAGGCGCGTTGGCGTCCGCGAGCGGCGCGGTCGCCGATCCGGCGCCGCCGTTCAAGGACCTGCTCACGCAGGCCCAAACCAATGCTCCGAGGCTCGCCGAAGCCGCCGCTGGCGTGCGCCAGGCCGAGGGCCTGGCTCGCCAGGCCGGGGCTCGACCCAATCCCACCGTCGGAATGGAAATCGAGAACTTCAGCGGCAGTGGCATCTATAGCGGCGCAAACAACGCCGACACGACCTTTTCGCTGAGCCAGCCGCTGGAAGTCGGCGGCAAGCGCAGCGCACGCGTGGCCGCCGGCCGCGCCGCTCTCGATGCTGCGCGTGCGCGCCTCGTCCAGTCCAAAGCCGACTTCGCCTTCTCGCTGGCCGACGCCTACGCCCTGGCTGAAGCGGCCGAGCGCCGGGTCACCCTGGCCGAGGAGGCCGTGACTCTGTCGGACGAAACCCTGCGCGCCTCCCGGGCCCTGGTCGACGCCGGCAAAGAGGCCGAACTGCGGACCCTCCAGGCGCAAGCCGCGCTCACCGGCGCTCGCGCGTCGTTGGAAGAAGCGCGGGCCGAGCGGACGGGAGCATTCTCGCGGCTCACCGCCCTCGTCGGATCGACCACGCCCTACACCTCGCTCAGCGACAGCCTGCTGACCAGCCCCAAGCTCACGAGCCAGCCGGACGACATTGACGCGCTGTCGACGCCCGCCGTCCAGGCGGCCGAGGCCGATCGCGAAGCCGCCGCCCGTCGCGTGCGCATCGAGCGGACCCGCGCGGTGCCGGACGTCACCGTCTCGGCCGGTGTTCGCCGGTTCAGCGGTGATGACTCCACGGCCTTGGTCGCGGGGGTGTCTTTGCCAATCCCGGTTTTCGACCAGAACCGCGGCAACATCACCGCCGCCCAAGGCGAGCTGCAGGCTGCCGAGGCTCGGCTCAACGCCGCGCGGTTCGACGCCGAGGCTGACATCCGCACGGCCCGGTTCCAGCTGGGCGCGGCCCAGTCGCGCGCCGACGCGGCCGGCCAGGGCGAAACCAGCGCCGCCGAGGCCTTCCGCCTCACGCGGATCGCCTACGAGTCCGGTAAGGCCCCCCTTGTCGAGCTGATCAATGCGCGTCGGTCCCTGGCCGAAGCGCGTGACCAAACCATTCAGGCCCAATTGGCGCGCGTTCGCGCCGAGGCCGACCTGGCGCGCCTGCAAGGCCGCCTCTTCGGAGATCGCTGATGCGCAAGTCCAACTCCTCGAACCGGCAGTTGCTGCTGGCCGGCGCGGCCGTGGTAGTCGTGGCGATCGCCGCTTTCTCGGTCGGCAAGATGTCGGGCGGCAAACCCGTCGAGACGGCGGCCGCCGAAAAGCCGGCGGCGGCGGCCCCTGCGGCCGGCCCCCCGAGCTTGGCGATGGGCCCCGAGCGCATCACCGCCTCGGGCGTCCAGCTGCAGACGGTCAGCACCGGGGGCCTGGCTTCCGAAGTCGTGGCGCAGGCCACGGTTGAAGCCGAACCCGGTGGCGAGGCGGCTTTGACCGCCCGCGCCGCCGGGTCGATCACCCGGATCACCAAGCGCCTCGGCGACCCCGTGCGGGCCGGCGAGACCCTGGCCCTGGTCTCCAGCCGCGAGGCCGCCCAGATCTCAGCCGACCGTAGCGTCGCCTCGGCCAAGGCCGACCTGGCGCGCAAGAACCTGGCCCGCGAAAAGCGCCTCTTCGAACAGAAGGTCAGCCCGCGCCAGGACTACGAGACGGCTCAGGCCGAGGTGGCCGTGGCCGAGGCCGAGGCCCGTCGCGCGGCCACGGCCGCCGGCGCCTCGGCGGTGTCGGGTGGCTATGTCGCCGTAGTCAGCCCGATCAGCGGCCGCGTCACCGCCATGACCGCCAGCCTGGGCGCCTTCGTGGCTCCCGAGACGGAACTCTTCCGCATCTCCGATCCGGCCAAGATCCAGGTCGACGCGTCGGTTACCGCCGCGGACGCCCGGCGCGTTCAGCCCGGCGACCAGGCCATCGTCGAGACGACCAGCGGCGAGACCCGCACGGCCGTCGTGCGATCGGTGACGCCCGGCGTCAACGAGGAGACTCGCAGCGCCACGGTGGTTCTGACCCTGACGGGCGGGGCAGGGCTGTTGCAGCCGGGCCAGCTGGTCCGCGCCCGCATCACCTCGCGCCAGTCGACCTCCAGCGGGATCGTCGTGTCGGAAGAGGCGGTCCAGACCGTCAACGGCAACGACGTGGTCTTCGTCCGAACGAAGGAAGGCTTCCGGGTGCAGCACGTGCTGGTCGGCCAGCGCAGCGGTGGCCGTGTGGTCATCGTCGATGGGCTGAAAGGCGGCGAGACCCTGGCGGTCAAGAATGCCTTCCTGCTCAAGGCTGAGCTCGGCAAGAGCTCGGAAGAAGACTGACCCCTAACCGCTATTCTGGAGACACGCCGAAATGATCGGTCGCTTACTCTCGATGTCGGTGAAGGGGCGCTGGTACGTCCTGCTTCTCACCGTCATCATCGCACTCCTCGGCACCTGGCAGCTGACCAAGTTGCCTATCGACGCCGTTCCCGACATCACCAACAACCAGGTGCAGATCAACACCGTGGCCGGCGCGCTTTCGCCGGTCGAAATCGAAAAGCGAGTGACATTCCCGGTAGAAACGGCCCTGGCCGGCATCCCCGGCCTGGAGACCACCCGCTCGATCTCGCGCAACGGCTTCTCGCAGGTCACAGCGATCTTCTCTGAGAAGACCAACCTCTACTTCGCCCGCCAACAGGTGGCCGAGCGTCTGACCCAGGCCAGCGACAGCCTGCCCGCCGGGATCCAGCCGCAGATCGGGCCCGTCACGACGGGTCTGGGCGAGGTCTACATGTACTCGGTGGAGTACGCCAATCCGGGCGGCAAGGGCGCCAAGGTGCGTGACGGCCAGACCGGCTGGCAAAGCGATGGCGCCTATCTGACGCCGGAGGGCGAGCGCCTCACCGACGCCACCTCGCAGGGCGCCTATCTGCGCACCATCCAGGACTGGGTCGTTCGTCCGCAACTGCGCACCGTCAAGGGCGTGGCCGGCGTCGACTCCATCGGCGGCTTCCAGAAGCAGTACGTGGTCGAACCCGACCCGGCCAAGCTGGTCGCCTACGGCGTCTCTTACACAGATCTGGCCAAGGCCCTGGAAGGGGCCAACCTCTCGGTCGGCGCTAACTTCATCCAGCGCGCCGGCGAAGCCTACTTGGTCCGAGCCGACGCGCGGGTTCGCACGCTCGACGAGATCCAGAACGCCATCATCGCCACCCGCCGCACCGTGCCCGTCGCCGTCAAGGACGTCGCCACCGTGCGAGTCGGCGGCGACCTGCGCACCGGCGCGGCCAGCAAGAACGGTGAAGAAGTGGTCGTTGGCACCGCCCTGATGCTGATCGGCGAGAATAGCCGCTCGGTCGCCAAGTCGGTCGGCGACAAGCTGATCGATGTTCGCAAAGCCCTGCCGAACGGCGTGGTGATCACCACCGCACTCGACCGGTCGGTTCTGGTCAACGCCACCATCAAGACGGTCGAACGCAATCTGACCGAAGGCGCCATCCTGGTCGCCGCGACCCTTTTCCTGCTGCTCGGCAACATCCGCGCGGCCTTCATCGCCGTGCTGATCATCCCGCTCTCGTTCGTGATGATGGCCATCGGCATGAACGAGCTGAAGGTGCCCGGCAACCTGATGAGCCTGGGGGCGTTGGACTTCGGCCTGATCGTCGACGGCACTGTCATCATCATCGAGAACTGTCTGCTACGGCTTGCCGAGCGCCAGCACCACGAAGGCCGGCTGCTACGTCTGCCTGAACGCCTGGAGACCGTGCTGCGCGCGGCCCAGGAAATGATCCGTCCGACCGTCTTCGGCCAGGCGATTATCTTCCTGGTCTTCGCTCCGCTGCTGACCTTCACAGGCGTGGAAGGCAAGACCTTCTCGCCGATGGCCATCACCATCATGCTGGCTCTGGCCGCGGCCTTCATCCTGTCGCTGACCTTCGTTCCGGCTCTCGTCGCCATCCTGATGCGTGGCAAGGTCTCGGAAAAAGAGGTCAAGATCATCGCGGTTTCCAGACAGCGCTATGAGCCTGTCCTCAAGCGCGTGGTCGATCGTCCCTGGCCGTTCATCGGCGGCGCGGTGGCGCTCTTCCTGGTCGCTGGCGTGGTCTACACGACGCTGGGCCAGGAGTTCATCCCGCAGCTGGACGAGAAGAACGTCGCCATGGGCTCGCTGAAGATCCCGTCGACGGCGCTCGAACAGTCGCTGACCATGCAGCGCCAGGTCGAAAAGAGCGTCTCGTCCCTGCCCGAAGTGGAGATGATATTCTCCAAGACCGGCACGGCCGAAGTCGCCACCGATCCGATGCCGCCCAACGCCTCGGACGGCTTCATCATCCTCAAGCCGCAGAAAGAGTGGCCCAAGGACGTTGGCAACAAGGCCAAGGTCGTCGAGCGCATCGAAGGCAAGGTCGCCCCGCTGCTGGGCAACAGCTTCGAAGTCACCCAACCGATCCAGATGCGCTTCAACGAGCTGATCGCCGGTGTCCGTGGCGACGTCGCCATCAAGCTCTATGGCGACGATCTGGAGAAGATGAGCGTCACGGCTGCCAAGATCGGCGCGGTCCTGCAGTCGATCCAAGGCGCAGAGGGCGTCCGGGTCGAACAAGTCGGCGGGGCTCCGACCCTGGACGTCAAGTTCGACCGCGCCGCCATCGCCCGCTTTGGTCTCAGCATCGACCAGGTGGCCGATACCGTGGCTACGGCCATGGGCGGGCGTCAGGCCGGCGACGTCTTCGAGGGCGACCGCCGCTTCGACATTACCGTCCGGGTGCCGATGGCCCAGCGTGATGACCTGGACGTCCTGGGCGCTCTGCCGGTCATGCTGCCGGCCGGCGACAACGGCCTGCAACGTTCGGTGCCGCTGCGCGAGCTGGTGCAGTTCCGCTTCTCGGATGGTCTGAACCAGATCAGCCGCGAAGACGGCAAGCGCCGGGTCGTCATCCAGGTCAACGTGCGCGGTCGCGACATCGGCTCGTTCGTCAACGAGGCCCGCAGCAAGGTCGAGGCCATCCAGCTTCCGACCGGTTACTGGCTGACCTGGGGCGGCCAGTTCGAGAACCTGAAGGCCGCCACCCAGCGCCTGGCGATCGTCGTGCCGCTGTGCTTCGTGCTGATCTTCCTGATCCTCTACATGGCGCTGGGCGGGTTCAGGTCCGCTGCTTCGGTGTTCGCAGCCATTCCGTTGGGACTCTCGGGGGGGGTCTTCGCTCTGGCGCTGACCGGGATCACCTTCTCGATCTCGGCAGCCGTCGGCTTCATCGTGCTGGCCGGCGTGGCTGTCCTCAACGGCCTGGTCGTCATGACCAGCGTCCGAGAGCGGCTCGACGCCGGCGTCCCCGTCGCCCAGGCGATCTATGAGGGCTCGGTCGAACGCTTCCGGCCGGTCCTGATGACGGGCCTGGTGCCGGCCATCGGCTTCATCCCGATGGCCCTGGCCAGCGGCACTGGAGCCGAGGTCCAAAAGCCCCTGGCCATGGTGGTCATCGGCGGCCTGGTCACGGCCACCGCCGTGACCCTGCTGGTCCTGCCCGCCATCGCCAAACTCATCCTCCAACTGGGGTCTGGTCGGAAGACCCCGGACGAGGGACCGGCCGCGTCGCCCCTGAGCACGACGCACTAGGCCGGGGCGCCGGCGCGGCCCCTCAGCCCCACAGCGTCGCGCCGGCGCATCACCTCCACTCCATCGAAGCCTCCGGCCTTCGATCGAGGCAACCGAAAAGGGAAACCCCATGCAGATCCCCGGACAAGCTATCCTTCTCCGCATCTACACCGATGAAAACGCCCTGGTCGGCGACCGCTCGCTGATGGACGTCATCGTCCAACGCGCCCAGACCGCACGTCTGGCCGGCGCCACGGTCTTGCGGGGCCGCAAAGGCTTTGGCGAGTCCGCTCGCATGCACGAGCCGCGCCCGCTCGACTTCAACGACAACCTGCCCGTGGTGATCGAGTTCGTCGATGAAGAAGCTCGACTGCGCGACTTCCTGACCAAGCTCGACGACCTCAAGGACATCGGCCTGGTCACCTTCGAGAAGGTCGAGGTCCTGCGCTACGGCGGCCATCACGTCGAGCCGCACCGGTAGGAGCGACTAGTATGACCAGCAAGTCTGCGCACGATCATAAGGGCCACGACCATGGCTCGAATAAAGAACAAAAGCACGGCGAAGGGGAGAGCGGCCACGGCCACGCCCATGGTGGGCTTTTCGGCGAGCGAACGGAGTTAATCTTCGCCCTGTTGTGCGGCGCGACGCTGCTGGTTGGCTGGCTCATCAGCCTTAAGGCCGATGGCTGGATCTCGTTGGCCTTCTATATGGCCGCCTACGTGTTCGGCGGCTGGTTCACCCTGACCGAGGCGATCGAAAACCTGCGCAAGCGCAAGTTCGAAATCGACACCTTGATGCTGGTGGCCGCCGCTGGCGCCGCGGCTCTGGGCCAGTGGGCCGAGGGCGCGCTTCTGCTCTTCCTGTTCAGCATGGGCCACTCACTGGAACACTACGCCATGGGCCGGGCTCGTCGGGCGATCGAAGCCCTGGCCAAGCTGGCTCCCGAGCGCGCTACGGTTCGCCGCGATGACAAGACCGAAGACATCGCAGTCGAGGCCCTGGAGATCGGCGACATCGTCATGGTGCGGCCCAATGAGCGCATCGCCGCCGACGGCGTCGTCGTGGCCGGCGACAGCAGCGTCAACCAGGCCCCGGTCACCGGCGAAAGCGTGCCCGTCGACAAGCGCGCCAGCGCCGATCGCGATCTCGACTTCGCCAAGGCCAGCGCCGAACACCGCGTCTTCGCCGGCACCATCAATGGCGCAGGCGCGCTCGACATCCGCGTGGCCCGCAAGGCCGGCGAGAGCACCTTGGCCCGCGTGGTGCGCATGGTCGCCGAGGCTGAGGCCCAGCGCTCGCCCACCCAGCGCTTCACCGACCGGTTCGAGAAGGTCTTCGTGCCGGCCGTGCTGGTGCTGGTCGCGACCCTAATGCTGGCCTTCCTGGTGCTCGACGAACCTTTCAGCCGCAGCTTCTACCGCGCCATGGCCGTTCTGGTGGCCGCCAGTCCTTGCGCTCTGGCCATTTCGGTGCCCAGCGCGGTGCTCAGTGGCGTGGCCCGGGCCGGGCGCGGCGGCGTCCTGGTCAAGGGTGGCGGTCCCCTGGAAAACCTCGGCACGCTGACCGCTCTGGCCTTCGACAAGACCGGCACCCTGACCGAGGGCAAGCCCAAGCTGACCGATATCGTCCCTGCCGAAGGCGTCGATGAGGCCGAGCTGCTCGCCATCGCCGTGGCCGTCGAGGCGCTCAGCGACCACCCGCTGGCGGCCGCCGTGGTGCGCGACGGGGAGGCCAAGCTGACCGGCCAGGCTCGTCGTGAAGCCACCAACGTCAAGAGCCTGACCGGGCAGGGCATCCAGGCCCAGGTCGATGGCAAGGACGTCGTGATCGGCAAGCCGGGCCTGTTCGAAGGCGACCAGAAGGATCTGCCCGTATCGGTCTGGAGCGATGCCAAGCGCCTTGAAGCGCGCGGCAGGACGGTCGTCCTCGTCCGCTACGGTGATCGTTTCCTCGGCGTACTGGGCCTGATGGACACTGCCCGTCCGGCGGCCCGCGATGTCATCGTGCGCCTTCGGGCGCTCGGCATCACCCGCATGATCATGCTGTCGGGCGACAACCAGTCGGTCGCCGACGCCATCGCCAAGGACCTGGGCCTGGACGAGGCCCGTGGCGGCCTGATGCCGGAGGACAAGGTCGAGACCATCAAGGCCCTGCGCCAGCACTACGGCAAGGCCGCGATGGTCGGCGACGGGGTCAATGACGCCCCGGCCATGGCCAACGCCACCGTCGGCATCGCCATGGGCGCGGCCGGCTCGGATGTGGCCCTGGAGACGGCAGATGTCGCGTTGATGGCCGACGACCTGACCCATCTGCCGTTCGCCGTGGGCTTGAGCCGCCGCACCAGCGCCGTCATCCGCCAGAACCTGTGGGTGAGTCTCGGCATGGTCGCAGTGCTGATCCCCGCGACGCTGTTTGGCCTAAAGATCGGCGAGGCGGTGATCTTCCATGAGGGATCGACCCTCCTGGTGGTGGCCAACGCCCTGAGGCTGCTGGCCTACAAGGATCGCAAAGCATGAGCGGAGAGGAACCACAAGACAGAGCTTCGGCTTGGGCCCGCCGATCGGCCCGCCGTGCGATAATGGCCCTGGCTGCGGCGATGCTTCTGCTCGTCATGTCGATTGGGGTTTTGGCGATCGGCCTGGAGCATCGAACATGAACCGACAACACTTGCGCCACCTAGGCGGAAAAGGAATTGGGCTTCTGATCCTGGCCTTTTCGGGCGGGGCTACTGCAGACACGATCGAAAAGCCCATCGTGCTCAACACTCAGCGGGGCTTCGCACTTGAGTCGGTCCGCGCCATCGCCGAAGGTGAGGGGGTCCGTTTCCATGGCGCGATCTGTCGACGGTCCATAGGATCCTCGCCGCGGATCATCCGAGCGGATCGTCTTGACGCGGGTGGAAACGTCATCAGCACGGCGACGCGTGTCCTGTGGGGCCTGCGTGGGCGCGAGCGCCATTGCATTTTCTTCGACCTGCCGACCCCCGGCCCGGTCATGTCAGGCGAGCAGTTTCGGGTCTGTACGCTTTCCACCAACCGTCCGTGCCCGCAGCCTGTCTCGGCTGCATCGAGCTCAAGCGAGATGGCGACGAAAGGCCGCCCATGATCATTGAATCTGAGATCGATATCGCCGCCCCCCCCACTAAGGTCTGGCGAACCTTGTCGGAGTTCGGTGGCTACCCGCGTTGGCATCCTCATTGGGAAATCGACGGCGTCCCCATTCGGGGCGCCAGCGTCTACATCCGTATCGGCTCCAATCCGGAAAAGCGTCTGAGGGTCAGGGCTCGGGTCATTGGCATGGCGCCAGGCGAGGAGATCGCCTTCCAGTCCGGTCCATTCTTCGCGCGATCGTATGAATACTTCCACCTGGAGCGCAGCGCGCGCGGCACGCTGCTTCGCCACACCAACAAGATAACCGGCCTAGCGGCGCTGCAGTTCAAGTTTAAGGCCGAGCGCGAAAAGTTGATCAGAATCTATAGCTTCCGCCTGGACGCTCTTTCGAAATACGTGACCACCAGCACGCCGCTGCGAGCGGTGACACGGGCCCGTCCGCGAACTCGGATCTAACTCTCACTGCCGCGCTGATGCGCCACGCCAAGTGTATCTTGTAACGTATTTCCTCGACGCATCACGGACGCTATAGGCCCTTACATGTTCGATGTGGCGACATGGCTGAAAACCTGGACGGGAGCGCTTCTAGCGTGCCTGCTGGTGCTCGCCGTAGCTGCGCCATCATTGCGTTCAGGCTTATGCTCGGCCGACTCCCTGTCGAGCAAGAAGACGAGCGCCGTCGCCGAGGCCACGACCTTTGCCCAGGCCAATGACCAGGATCCCGCAGACCTGGCCGACGGCGAGGTCTGCGGGATTGGCCATTGCCATCATTCTCCGTCGCTGATCGGGCTCGCCACGGCCGGGCAGACCTACGTCTCCGTCACGCGCATCCGCCTGACTCCAGCGCCGCCCCACATGCCGCTCTCGCGCATGCCGGACGGCCCCAACGAGCCCCCTCGAGCCTGACCCTGGCCGCGCCCTCGCGCGCGTAATCGCCTTCGTCAGTTCTCACATAGGGACCTCTCATGCATTCCCGCTATGCTCGGTCCGCCGCCATTTTCGGCGCGGTCCTGGCGCTTGCCGGCAGCGGCGCGCTTTCGCGCGCGCTCGCTGAGCCGCTCACCCTGGACGCCGCTATCATGCGCGCCCAGACCCAGTCACCGCTTGTCACGGCAGCCGAAGCCTCGGTGAAAGCGGCTGAGGGCCGCGCTCGCCAAGCCGACCTGATGCCAAACCCTGAAGCCGGCCTCCAATCGGAGAACTTCGCCGGTTCGGGCCCCTATGGCCGCTTCGGCGCAGCCGAAACCACGGCCACCATCAGCCAGCGCCTGGAGCTGGGCGGCAAGCGTCGCACCCGCGCCGCCGCCGCCAACGCCGAGGTCGACGCCGCCCGGATCGGCTTCGTCATCGCCAAGGCCGACCTCACCCAAGAAGTCAGCGTCCGTTATGCCGAAGCCCTCGCGGCGCAGGATCGTCTGGCCCTGGCCCGAGAGACGGCCACCCGCGCCGAAGGCCTTTCCAAGGTCGCCGGCACCCTGGTCGAAGCCGGTCGCGAGCCGCCCCTGCGGGCGCTGAGGGCTGAGGCGGCCAGCCGTGAGGCCGCCGCCGCCGTCATTGCCGCCGAGGCCGAGGCCGCAGCCGCGCGCCGCGCCCTGGTAACCCTCTGGGGCGATGCGGCCGAGACCATCGAGCTGGCGCGGTCCCCGCAGCCGGCGACGCCGGTGATAGCCACGATCGACCCCGGAGAAACCCTGGATGTGCGCCAAGCGCGCGCCCAGCTAGAGACCGCTCGCGCGGTCATCGATCGCGAACGCGCCGCCGGCCGTCCGGACCTCACCGTCCAGGCCGGGGTTCGGCGGTTCGAGCAGACCGGAGACTCGGCGATGATCGTCGGCTTTACCGCCCCGATCCCGATCTCCAACCGCAACCAGGGCACGGTCGCGGCCGCCCGCGCGGACGCCACTGCGGCCGAGGCGCGCGAACGCCTGGCCCTGGCGCGCTCGGTTCGGGCCGTTCGGGACGGGGAGGCGGCATTGCGCGCCGCCACCGCCAGGCTGGAAGTGCTCGACAGCAAGGTCGTGCCCCAGGCCCAGACCGCCGTCGACCTGGCGCGAGGCGGCTTCGAGGCCGGCAAGTTCTCGCTGCTCGAAGTGCTCGACGCCCAGGGCGCCCTGACGACCGCCCGCACCGAACTCATCGTCGCGCGCCTCGAGCGCGCCAAGGCGCTGGCCGCGCTCGAACGCGCCGCCGCCCAATAGGAAAGCTCACCATGAAGTCCACCGATAGAAAGACCTTGCTGACGGCCGTGGCGGTCAGCAGCCTGCTGGCCGCTGGGGTCGGCGTGCTGGTCGGCAAGACGATGTTGTCCTCGCCACCGACGGAACCCTCGGCCGAGGCCAAGGAAGACCACGCCGGTGAAAAGCCCCACGTGGGCATGACCGCCGATCGCATCGTCTCCGATGGCATCCAACTGTTGACCCTCACCGGCGGCGGCCTCGACGCCGCCGTTTCGGCCCAGGCCACCGTGGTGGCCACGCCCAACGGCGCGGCGATCCTGGCGGCCCGCGCCGACGGGGCTATCGTCCGCATCAACAAGCGCCTGGGGGACCCCGTCGCCGCCGGTGAAGTGATCGCCGCCATAGAAAGCCGCGACGCCGCGGCCATCAGCGCCGACCGTAGCACCGCGGCCGCCAAGGCCGCCGCCGCACGCCAGGCCCTTGTTCGTGAGCAGCGCCTGTTCGAGGCCAAGATCACCGCTCGCCAGGACCTCGAAGCCGCCCAGCGCGAGGCGGCCATCGCCGAGTCGGAGTTGCGCCGCGCCAGCGGCGCCAGCGCCGCCGCCGGCGTCAGCGGCAACGGTCGTACGTTGGCGGTCACCAGCCCGATCTCCGGCCGGATCACCGCCGCTAGCGCCACGCTCGGCGCCTATGTCACGGCCGGTTCCGAACTCTTCCGCGTCGCCGACCCGGGCCGCATCGAGATCCAGGCGGCCCTGCCGGTCGCCGACGCCCAGCGCGTCAAGCCAGGCGACACGGCCATCCTGGAGACCGCCAGCGGCTCGGTGAACGCCACGGTGCGCAGCATCACGCCAGCCTTGGACGCCGAGAACCGCTCGGCTACCGCCGTGCTGGCCGTCAGCGGCCGCGCTCCGATGTTGACACCCGGCCAGGCCCTGCGCGCGCGGATCACCCCGCGCGGTCCGGCCGCCGGCCCAGAGGGTCGCATCTCCGCACCCGATGAAGCCGTCCAGACGGTCAATGGCGCGGAGGTCGTCTTCGTCCGCACCAAGGAGGGCTTCGAGCCGCGCCCGGTCCGGGTGGGCCGCCGCGGCGGCGGTCACGTCGAGATCCTCTCGGGCGTGCGCGCCGGCGAGCAGATCGCCGGCAAAGGCGCCTTCCTGCTCAAGGCCGAACTCGGCAAGGGGGAGGCGAGCCATGAGGACTAAGGTCATCCTCGCCGTGGCCGCCCTGGCCGCGAGCTTCACCGCCTCGGCCGCCGTGGCCAAGGATAGCGTGACCATCGACCGCCTCGGCGGTCGGGAGGTCGAGATCATCACTGCCTCGGCGCGCGACACCGCAAGCGGTCTGCGTGTCTTTGGCCTGATCCGGCGCGCGTCTGGTGCAAGCCTGCCACCTGTCACCGCTCACCTCGACATCAGCGCCTACGATCCTGACGGTCACTGGGCCATCACCGTGCCCACACGCCTGGCCGCGCTCAGTCCCCAGCGCATGGATCGCGAACCGGCTCGCTACGAGGCGACCTTGCCGCTGGTGCAGCGGGCGTCGGTGACCAGGCTGCAGGTCCGCTACGCCGCCAAACCACACGCCATGGAAACCGGCGAGGTGGCCCGATGATCGGCCGCATCCTCGACCTTTCCGTTCGCTTCCGCTGGGCGGTCATCGCTCTGGTCACGCTGGTCGCGGCCCTGGGCGTCTACAACCTCGTGCGCCTGCCGATCGACGCAGTGCCCGACATCACCAACAAGCAGGTGCAGATCAACACCGTCTCGGGGACCCTGGCCCCGGCCGAGGTGGAAAAGCTCGTCACCTTCCCGGTGGAGACGGCCATGGCCGGCATCCCCGGTCTGGAGTCGACCCGCTCGATCTCACGCAACGGCTTTTCCCAGGTCACCATCGTCTTCAAGGAAAAGACCGACATCTACTTCGCCCGCCAGCAGGTGGCCGAGCGCCTGACCCAGGTGCGCCAAAGTCTGCCCGCCGGCGCCGAACCGGCCATGGGCCCAATCTCGTCGGGTCTCGGCGAGGTCCTGATGTGGACCGTCGCCTACGAGCATCCGGGCGGGAAGGGCGCCAAGGTCACCGACGGCGCCCCCGGTTGGCAAAGCGATGGAACCTACCTGACCTCTACGGGCGAGCGACTGTCGGATTCCACAGCCCAGGCGGCCTTCCTGCGCGAAGTGCAAGACTGGATCGTCCGGCCGCAGATGCGCTCGGTCGCGGGCGTGGCCGGCGTCGATTCCATCGGCGGCTTCGAAAAGCAGTTCGTCGTCCAACCGGACCCGATCCGCATGGCCTCGGTCGGCGTCTCGTTCAACGACCTGGCCAAGGCCCTGGACGCGGCCAATCTCGCCGTCGGCGCCAACTTTGTCGAGAAGGGCGGGGAAGCCTTCCTCGTTCGCGCCGACGCCCGGGTCCGCACTGTCGACGAGATCGCCAACGCCACGGTCGCCGCCCGCGAGGGCGTCTCGATCCGCGTGCGCGATGTCGCCACCGTCAAGCTCGGCGGCGCCCTACGCACCGGCGCGGCCTCGGAGAACGGCGAAGAAGTCGTGGTCGGCACCGTCCTGATGCTGACCGGCGAGAATAGCCGCACCGTCGCCGGCGCCTCGGCCGAGAAGCTGACCGAGGTCGCCAAGAGTCTGCCGGCCGGCGTCAAGGTCCAGGTGGTCTACGACCGCTCCAAGCTCGTCGGCGCGACCATCAAGACCGTCGAGAAGAACCTGGTCGAAGGCGCGCTTCTGGTCATCGTGGTGCTGTTCCTGCTGCTCGGGAACTTCCGCGCCGCCCTGATCACCGCCCTGGTCATTCCGCTCTCCATGCTGATGACCGCCATCGGCATGAACAAGCTGGGCGTCTCGGGCAACCTGATGAGCCTGGGAGCGCTGGACTTCGGCCTCATCGTCGACGGCGCCGTCATCATCGTCGAGAACGCCTTGCGCCGCCTGGCCGAACGCCAGCACCACGAGGGCCGTCTCCTGACACTGTCCGAACGGCTTGGCGAAACCCGCGAAGCCGCTCGCGAGATGATTGCCCCGACCGTCTACGGCCAGGCCATCATCCTCCTGGTCTACGCACCGCTGCTGACCTTCACCGGCGTCGAAGGCAAGACCTTCTCGCCGATGGCCATCACCGTGATGCTGGCCCTGGCCGGCGCCTTCGTCCTGTCGCTGACCTTCATCCCGGCCATGATCGCCCTCTTGATCAACGGCAAGGTAGCCGAGAAGGAAGTCGCGCCTGTCCGCTGGACCAAGTCCCGCTACGAACCGGCCCTGCGCAAGGTCGTGGCCAAGCCCTGGCCGGTGATCGGCGCGGCGGCCGGCATCTTCGTCGTCGCCGCCGTGACCTTCGGGTTCCTGGGCCGGGAGTTCACCCCGCAGCTCGACGAGAAGGACATGGCCGTACAAGCCCTGCGCATTCCATCGACCTCGCTGGAACAATCGCTGCGCATGCAGCGGCGGATCGAGCGGGTGGTGGCCGGCTTCCCCGAAGTGGCCTTTGTCTACTCCAAGACCGGTACGGCTGAGGTCGCCAGCGACCCCATGCCGCCCAACGCTTCGGACGCCTTCATCATCCTCAAGCCCCAGAAGGAATGGCCCAACAAGGGTGAGACCAAGGCCGAGCTGATCGGCCGCATCGAAAGCAAGCTGGAAGGCCTGACGGGCAACGCCTACGAGTTCAGCCAGCCGATCCAGATGCGCTTCAACGAGCTGATCGCCGGCGTGCGCGGCGACGTGGCCATCAAGGTCTATGGCGACGATCTTGACGCCATGTCCCGTACGGCCGAGGAGATCGCCACGGTCCTGCGGACGGTAAAGGGAGCGGCGGACGTCAAGGTCGAACAGACCTCCGGCTTCCCGACGCTCGACGTCCAGCTCGATCGCGACGCTATCGGGCGTCTTGGCCTCACGGTCGAGGACGTCGCCGACACCCTGGCCGTGGCCATGGGCGGACGCGAGGCTGGTCTCGTCTTCCAGGGCGACCGCCGCTTCGACGTCGTGGTCCGCCTGCCGGACGCCAGCCGCAATGATCTGGACGCCGTCGGCGCTCTGCCGGTCATGCTGCCCGAACGGATCGGCGGCGGAACCCGCGCTTCGGTGCCGCTGCGTGACGTGGCCAAGTTCTCGTACTCGGAAGGCCTCAACCAGGTCAGCCGCGAGAACGGCAAGCGCCGCGTCGTCGTCCAGTCCAATGTTCGCGGCGCGGACCTGGGCTCCTTCGTCACGCAGGCCCAGCAGCAGGTCGACGCGCAGGTCAAACTGCCCGCGGGCTCCTGGTTGGTTTGGGGGGGGCAGTATGAGAACCTTAAGGCCGCTCAAGGCCGGCTGGCGCTCGTGGTCCCGCTCTGCTTCCTGCTGATCTTCGGCCTGCTCTATATGGCGCTAGGCGGCATCGCGCCGGCCGCGGCGGTGTTCTCGGCCATCCCGCTGGCTCTCGCTGGCGGCGTCTTCGGCCTGGCCTTGCGCGGCATCCCGTTCTCGGTCTCGGCCGCCGTCGGCTTCATCGCGCTCTCGGGCGTGGCGGTACTGAACGGTCTGGTGATGATGACCGCCATCCGTCAGCGCCTCGCCACCGGCATGGCGCTGGAAAAGGCGATCATCGACGGAGCGATGGAGCGGCTGCGGCCGGTGATGATGACCGGTCTGGTCGCGTCCCTGGGCTTTGTGCCCATGGCGCTGGCGACCGGCACCGGTTCGGAGGTCCAGCGCCCGCTGGCTACCGTCGTCATTGGCGGCCTGATCACCGCCACGGCTCTGACCCTGTTCGTCCTGCCGGCCATCTGTCGCTTCGTGCTTCGTAAGGCCGAAACCCGGAGTGTTGCTCAAACCTAACGCCGAGCGGCGCGCCGAAGCCGTCGGCGCGCCGCTCTCTCTTCAAACCCGAGTGCGGAGACAGTCCATGACCAAGTCGTCCATCGAAGGGGGAAGCACGGCCATCGCCGTGTCAGGGCTGCAGGCCCAGAAGAAACGCATCCAAGTCCTGGCCGAAAACATCGCCAACGCCAATTCGACCGCACGCACCGCCGGCGGCGAGCCCTATCGCCGGCAGATCCCTGTGTTTAAGGTCGAACCCATGGGCGGCGACGAAGGCGTGGTGATGAGCGGCGTGAAAGCCGATCCCAAACCATTCCCGCAAGCCTACGATCCCGGCCACCCGGCCGCCAACGCCGCTGGCTACGTCCTGCTGCCAAACGTCAACAGCCTAGCCGAAAGCCTGGACCTCAAGCAGGCCATGAAGGCCTACGAGGCAAACCTCAACGTCCTCGACGCCCAGGACGCGATGGAAAAGGCGACCCTCTCCATTCTCGACAAGAAATAGAGCCCCGGATCGCGCGCGACGCCCGCCTTTGACGGGTTTCGCGCGTTGATCCCTCAAATTTGACGGCCACGCTCAGAAACGCGGGCAAAGGGAGATCGAAACGATGGGAGCAGGACACGATCACGGCGCGAGCCAGGCCAATGGCCGAAGGCTCGCCATAGCCCTGGCGCTGACCTCCACGTTCCTGATCGCCGAGGTCGTGGCGGGCATCGTCTTCAACAGCTTGGCGCTCTTGTCCGACGCCGCCCACATGTTCACCGACGCCGCTGCCTTGGCCATCGCCTTGGCGGCAATCCGGGTCGGCCAGAAGAAGGCGAACGAGGAGTTCACGTTCGGCTATCGCCGTTTCGAGATCCTGGCGGCGGCTTTCAACGCCATCCTGCTATTCGGCGTCGCTATCTACGTGCTGGTGGAAGGGGTCAAGCGCATCGTCGCGCCCGAACCGGTACAGTCGACCGGAATGTTCATCGTCGCCGTGCTGGGCCTGGTCATCAACCTGATCTCCATGCGCCTACTCAGCAGCCACAAAGACAAGAGCCTTAACATCAAGGGCGCCTATCTTGAGGTTTGGGCCGACATGCTCGGCTCGCTCGGCGTAATCGTCGGTGCCATCGTCATCAAGTTCACCGGCTGGCGCTTCGTCGATCCGATCGTGGCCATCGGCATCGGCCTGTGGGTGCTGCCGCGCACCTGGATTCTGCTGAAGGACACCAGCCGCATCCTGCTGGAAGGCGCCCCTCCAGGCATGGCGCTGGCCGGCGTGCGCAAGGCCATTTCCGAGACCGCGGGCGTCGCCAGCGTCCACGAGCTGCATCTGTGGACCACCGGCGCCGACCAGGCGGTCTGCACCGTCCATGTTGTGCTGTCGGACGGCGCGGACGGCGAGACGGTCCGCAAGGCGATCGCGACGCGGCTGGAGACCGATTTCGACCTGCATCACGTCACCATCCAGACAGAGGTCGTCGAGTGCGCCGAAGAGGACCGGAACGCTTAGGGCGCCGGTCGCAACCTGGTTTGCCCGTCCCAGGGTTTGCGGCGGGCCATGGCTTTGGAGAGCGAGGTAAGCGCGTGATCGAAGATGAACTACACATCCTTCGGATCTACCTGGACGCCGGCGCGACCCTGAACGGTCTGGCCTATGACGCGGTGCTGATTGAGCGGGCCCGGGCCATGGACATCGCCGGCGCGGCGGTACTGCGCATCGAGGAGGCCTTCGGCGCGGCGGTCTTGCACGGCGCCAACGCGCGCGATCTGGCGCCCGACCAGCACCTGATCGTCGAGATGGTCGACATCCGATCCAAGCTCGACGCTCTGGCGGCGACCCTCGAGGTGGCCGCTGACGTCGGGCTGGCGACCTTGGGCAAGGTCCAGATCATCGCCCATGGCGGCCATCGTCACCACACCGGCGCGCCATCCGCCTAGCGTGGGCGCGCCACGCAACAACCACGACCTGACAGGGTCCTGTCTCCAGGAGCAGCCGATGACCTCTCCCAACAAGCCGTCATCGTCCGATGCGCCGGCGCCCGATGCGCAACCCAGCAAGGACGGCGGCATGATCGACGAGGGCGGCCCTACCGGCGGTCCCGTCGAGGGTGTCGAAGACGAGACCGAGACCCGCCGCGACGGCGGCATGATCGGCGAGGGCTAGACAGCGCGCGGACATTTTGGGGCCGTCACGGCTACTGGTGACGGTCCGCCGCCAGACCACCAACCGCCGGGGGGCGACATGTATCCAGCTGATCTCAAATCCCTGACAGGCCTGCGCATCGTCGCGGCCGCCTGGGTGCTCGTCTACCACTTCCGCAACCGGCTGGGCTTGGACCTCGAGCGGTTCGGCCTGATCGACAAAGGCTATCTGGGCGTCGACCTCTTCTTCATCCTGTCGGGCTTCATCCTGTCCCACGTCTATGTAAAGGCTTGGACCGAAGGACGCTCTGCGTACGGCTCCTTCCTCTGGGCCCGTCTGGCCCGACTCTATCCGGTGCATCTGCTGACCTTGGGGGCGACCATCGTCCTGTGGGCCCTGGGCCGCTGGGCGGGCGCCAGTTTCGAGGCCCAGGCCTTCGACCCGAGCGCCATCCCTCAGCACCTCCTGCTGATCCATGCCTGGTGGTCGACGCCGACCGTGCAATGGAACTTTCCTTCCTGGTCGATCTCGGCCGAATGGTTCGCCTATCTAGCGTTCCCGGTCGCGGCCATCGCCTCCGTCGCTTTTCGCGCGCGTCCGGTGCTGGCGGTGGTCCTGGCGGCGGTCTTGTTCTTCGCGCTCGACGCCATCGTCCAGGCCTTCGGCGGATCACTGACCCGCCTGACCGCGCAGGGCGGGGCGCTACGCATCGTGCCGTCGTTCGCCATGGGCGTGGCCTTGCATCGGCTTGGCGCGACGCGGTCGATGCCGCCGGCGATGGCCCCGCTGGGCGCGGGCCTGGCCGTGGCCTGGATCGTGCTGTCCACAACTCTGGGGCTGGCCGATCGCTGGACCTGGCCGGGCCTGGCGGCCTTGATCTTCTGCCTGGCCGAAGGCGACAAGTCCGGGCGCGCCAGTGTCCTGGCCCTGCCTCTGGCGATCTATCTCGGCGAGGTCTCCTATGCGGTCTACATGACCCATTTGCCGGTCGACATCGCCTATTTCGAAGTGCTTGACCGCCTCACGACGCCGTTGACTGGCGTCTTGGCATGGACCGCGTGGTTCGGGGTGCTGGCGGTCTGCTTGCTGGTGTCGGTGCTGGTCTATCATGTCGTCGAACGACCTGCGCGGCGCTGGCTGCGCGAGAACGATCCATTCCGCGGGTTCGCCAAGTAATGCCCAGGAGGCCTGTCGCCCGCCAGGCGGTCCTGGCGGGCGTGTCTGGACGATGCTCTAACCTTCGTCGCTGGCCGTCTCCGGGCGCCGGATCACTTCGGACCGGGCGCGGATTGGCGCGACGGCGCCGCCAAAGCCGATCACGAAGGTGGAGTCGATGCCGCCCCAACTGATCGACACGTGGGCCACGAAGATCAGCGGCTCGCGTACCTTGACCATAGATTCCAGGCGGCGGCCACGCCGGGCGAAGTCAAAGCGCTGGCCAAGGCCATCCGGGCGGATCGTGGTCACGACGACGTCGCCCGGTTTGAGATCATGATCACGGCAGGTCACCTGAAATCGCCAGCCGGCGTGGCGGCGGACGATGTCCAGCCGAAACCGCCCATTCTCCAGGTCGATGCGGTGTGAGTCGTCGGGCTGGCGATAGAGGCTGAGGATCTCCTCCGCCTGACGCTGCCAGAGCCAAACCAGGGTGGCGATCAGGACAATCAGAATCAGGAGCAAGGCGGCCGTCAAAGCCCAGGGATGGGCGGCGGCATAGAGCGTCAGATCGTGGATCGGGGTCACGGAGCGACGCTCCCGTGCTGGGCCGATGACGACAGAATAGAGCCGCGCATGGGCGCGTGGAGCCGCGGCGTGCGGCCGGAAGACTTCAGAAACATGGGAATCCTCGAACACGAAGGGCGCGGTTAGGGCCGCGCGAGCTAGGCGATGGGTTCGAGGTGAGCTCTAGGAGGGCGGTCTTGCGGGTTGCCAGTCAGGCCGGCGCGATAGTCGTTCTCGAGCTGGAACAGGGCGGCCGACAGGGCGGAAACGGTTGGTCCCGCCGCAGCGGAGGTAAGGCCGTGTAGGGGTGGGCCATCGGCATGGTGGTGATGCGGGCTCGACGCCGGCGCATCGGAGGTATGCGGTTCGCTCGCCGGCTGGATTGCGACGTTGATCAGGTCGGCCGGCGTTTCTTCTGCGACGGTCGGCCGGATGCTGGCGGAAGCATGGGGAGCGCTGGCGCCGAGGGCCAGGAACCGTTCGGCATGGAGATGGGCCTGTTCGACCGGCGTCTGCACGGCAAGCGCGGTCAGCAGGAGAATGGCGAGGGCCACCACCACCTGACGAACCCGAATGAACGCGACAGTGCCCACGGCTTTCCCGGTCAAATCAACCTAGCCATTGTCGCGCTTTCGCCCGTCATCTTCAACGTCCAATGCCCTTGGTGAAGCCGGCTCGCCGCCGGTTTCTCGTTCCGGCGTTGGGACGAGATCGAGGCCTTGGCCAGACCGCGCAAGCGTCCAGCGCGGCGACGCGGTCATTGACGTCGCCGTCGAAGCGCTTAGTGATCACCCCCTGACTGCGGCGGTTGTTCGGGATGGCGGACGACCTGAACCATCTGCCCTTCGCCGTGAGTTTGAACCGGCACACCAGTCGGATCATTAAGCAGAACCTCTAGGTCAGTCTGGGCATGGTGGTGGTGCTGATTCCGGCCACGCTGTTTGGCCTGAAGGTCGGCGCGGCCGTGATCTTTCACGAGGGTTCGACCCCGCTGGTCGTCGCGAACGCCCTGCGACTGCTGGCTATCGCGACAGGACCGCGTGACGGCGCCCAGTTGACCCGCAGCATCGGGCGGTGGAGCGACACGGCGTTGGGTAATCGTTTCAGCAAGATGCTGGTCGATTTTGAAATGGTCGAGACGGACGCTGGACGAGGCCCCAGATGGTGGTTCAGATCGGAGGCGCCGTGGCCGGGGCTAGCGCCAACTCGACACCTATGACCCTGCTCTGCGACAAGGATCGTCCGATGAAGCGTTCCGACAGGCTTGCGCGTCAAGGCCGTCAACCCAGCGGTTGGCTCGGCCATATCGTTGGCCGGATCATGGCTCGAGAGACCCACCAGGCCAATCTGGTCGCCCTGGATCAATTGGATCTGCAGCCGGAAGATCGCTTGCTTGAGATTGGGTTCGGCCACGGCCGGACCCTGGCCACGGCGGCCAAGCGCATCACCAGCGGTCGGCTGGCGGGAATTGATCCTTCCGAGGTGATGATGAAAATCGCGCGCGGGCGAAACGCCAGAGCGCTGCGCAGCGGAAGAATGGCTTTGGCCTTGGGGGGGAGTGATCGATTGCCCTATCCGTCGGGCGAGTTCGACAAGGTGCTCAGTGTCCACACCATCTACTTCTGGACTGCCCCCGAACGCGACTTGGCGGAAGTCCATCGTGTCATGGCGCCGGGCGCGCGTCTGGTTATCGGCTATCGGCCCAGCGAGGATCTGGGGTTTGGTCGGGATTTTCCGGCAACGATCTACAACATCCGTTCGGTCGCCCAGATCGAGCGCTTGGTGGGCGAGGCCGGGTTCACCGATATTGTCACGTTACGCCGACCGCACGGCGCGGGCCTAATGGCCTGGACGAGCGCGCGCTCGAAGACCTCCGGGGCGGCCGGCGGCGCGTCGGACACCCTGATGCTCGCCGGCGCACTGGCCTCGGGGCAGATCCAGGGGCCGGTTCGGCAAATCCTTGGACGCTAGAGCCCGCCGCAGGGCGGCCCCTAGGGCTTGATTTCGAACCGATAGCGCCCGGGCATGTCATGTTCCTCGGTCGCGATTGTCCACGATACGGTGTAGACGCCGGCCTTCAGCCTGCCCTTGATCGGGATGATCAGGGCAGTGCGGGTCTTGTCGGTGGCTAAGGGGCCTGTGGCGATGAGCTTGCCGTCCGGTCCCTCGATCTTGGCGTTCGAGAGCAGGATTTCCAGTTCTTCGCTGAACACGACCTTCACTTCCTGTGGCGCCGCCTTCAGCACCGCCCCGGCGGCGGGACTGCGGGTGATGATCTGCGGATGAGCCATGACGGCGGTGGCGGCCAGAAGGCCGGTGACCGCCACGGCGGCCAGGAGCTTGGGTTTGAAAATCGAAGGTCCTTCTACAGCGGAATAGAGCGGATAGGGCTATGGCGCGGGGATCGTGCGGATCGGCAGGATTCTGGCCTTGTTGCCGGCCTCGCCGGGCGCCACGAGTTGGTAGAAGCCGCTGATCCGCAGCTTGACGACCACAGACTTTGCCGACTGGTTTTGCAGATACCACCCATGGATGCCGTCCATCGGCGCGATCAGCGACCCGCTGGAGGCCGTGCCCGTGGCTTGGCGATACTCGATCACCTTGACCTTCGGCGTCGGCGGGCTTTCGGAATGGAAGTCGTAGTAGAACTCCTCGGGATTGGCGATCCCATCGACGTTCCAGCTATAGACAAGGCTGTCTCCCGCCTTCATCCGAACCTTGTATTCCAGCTCCTCTCCGCCCTGACCGGCGTCGGCGGTGTTGAGCGCAATGTCGATGACGTCCGAGCGATACGGGGTGGTGGAATAGCGCGCCACGGTCTGATCGCTCGGCGCCGCGACGGCGACCTCGTCCTTGGGTGCGGCCAGTCGCGACAGGCCGGTCAGCTTGCCAAGGCCCGTGGGATCCTTGCCGAATTCGGCCGGCAGGACGACGCCGATGAACAGCGCCGCGGCGACGGCCGCCGCACTGGCGACGATGAGCGCCAGACGCTTGCGGCTTGGCGGAGAAACCATGGCGTTGTCGTGAACCATCAGGCCGCGCCTTTCCGAAAGAAGCCGGCGAGCTGGTAGGCGACCAGCAGGAAGCCGGCGGACATCAACGCGCCATTGGCGAGGGTTGCCTGCTTGTCGAAGGCAGGCCGCGAACGCCACCAGGCGACCAGGCCAAGGATCAGGCTCAAGGCCAGCAGCTGACCCAACTCGACCCCGACATTGAAGGCGATCATGTTGCTCAGCAGGCCGTCCGGCGAAAGGTTCAAGGCCTGGAGCTTGGTGGCCAGGCCAAAACCATGGATCAGGCCAAAACCCAGAACCGCGAGCTTGAGGTCAGGCTGGATCCCAAAGGTGGTGCGAAATCCCCCGAGGTTGTCGAAGGCCTTGTAGGCCACAGACAGGCCGATCACCGCATCGACCAGGAACGGGTTGACGTGGATCTGCCCCAGGACGCCGGCCAGCAGGGTAAGGCTGTGACCCAGGCTGAACAGGCTGACATAGATCGCCACGTCCTTCATGCGGCGCAAAAAGAAGATCACCCCCAGCAGGAACAACAGATGATCATAGCCCGTGATCATGTGCTTGGCGCCCAGGTAGAGGAACGCGATCGGCTGGGGGCCATTGCTGGCGGCGACGAAGGCCGCATCCTTGCCTTGCACGCCGTGCGCGCAGGCGAGGCTGGCCGCGCTCAGGACCGTCAGCCATACGAACGTCAAGCCGGCCACGCGCAGCGCGTCGGCCCAAGGCGGACCCTTGGGCCGACGCCAGATCGATGAGTCGGCGATCATGCAAAGCCCCCGTCGTATAGCGATGTCATTACGCGATTGCGAGTGACTTGCAAATCCTGTGGTCGCCGCCAGGCGACGGAGCTTGCTGGCGTCAAGTCGGCCCGGTGCGCGGCCAATGCGCGTGCAACGCGTCGATGACCATTGGATGTTCGTGCTCGGAGCGGGCCGTCGCATGTCCGTCCTTGAGGTGAGGATGATCGGCCGGGAGGTCGTCGTGGCGGTGACGCACGATCTCGGGATCGTGGCGTGGCCAGACATAGAGGGCGACGATCAGGCCTATCAGGGTCAGGCTGGCCAACACCGCCAGGGTCGCGGGCATGCCGATCATGGCGCCTAGCGGGCCGGCGACGGCGTAAGTGACGAGCCAGCAGCCATGCGACAGCGCGAACTGGGCGGCGAACACCGCGCTGCGGTCGGCGTCAGACGCCGAACGCTTCAGCAATCTGCCCGAAGGCGTCAGGATCGCCGAGTAGCAGGCTCCCAGCAGCGGCCATATCACCAGCAGCGCCACCCAATGATCGACGCTCGGGGTTGCAGTCAACCCGAGCATGGCCAGCAAGGCGGCCAGGAGGCCGGCGGCGGCGCTGGCCATGACCGTGCGGTCGCTGATCTTCTCGAGCAGTCGCGGCAAAAGCAGCGCGGCGACCATCGAGCCGCCCCCGAACGCGCCCAGGGCGATGGCGACGTCGTCGGCGCCGCGGCCCAGCAAGGTGCGGACATAGACCACGCTGTTGACGATCACCATGGCGCCGCCAGCGGCCGCGGCGAGGTTCAGCGCGAGCAGGCCACGCAGACGAGGCGTGTGCAGATAGATACGCGCGCCTTTGGTCGTGCGCGCATAGATCCCGCCCTCGCGCGGCGCGGGCTTGGGTTGTGGAACGACCACCGAAACAACGAGGGCGGCCGAGGCCAGAAAGCCGATCACCGTTCCCCCGAACAGCCCATGAAAACTGATCACCGTCAGCAGGGCGGCCGCCAGCATGGGACTGACCAGGCTCTCCATATCGTAGGCCAGGCGCGACAGGGATAGGGCCCGGGTATAGCGGTCCTCTTCGGGCAGAATGTCGGGAATGGCCGCTTGGAAGGCTGGCGTGAAGGCCGCCGAGGCTGACTGCAGCAAGAAAATCAGGACATAGGCCTGCCAGATCTGGGTGACGAACGGCAGCAGGATCGCCACGCTGGCCCGCACCAGATCCATCGACACCAGGAAGGCCCGACGTGGCAGGCGATCGACAAAGGCGTTCGCCACCGGGCCGACCCCGATATAGGCGATCATCTTGATGACCAATGCGCCGCCGAGCACCGCTCCGGCGTTGGCGCCGGCCAGATCATGAGCGAGCAATCCCAGCGCTACGGTCGCCAGACCCGTGCCGACAAGAGCGATGACCTGGGCCAGGAAGAGGTGGCGATAGGTGCGATCGGCAAGCACGCTGAGCATGGCGGGGTCTCCCGGTGAGCCTGGGTCAGGCTTTGAGGGCTAGGGTTCAGGTTATGATCGCGCGGGCCGCCTGGGCGGCGAGAGCCAGGCCGACGATGGTGATCAACGCGCCGGAGGCGTATGGCGCACGCCGGGCAAAGGTCGAGAATGCGTTTCCAAAGCGCCTTTCAGCGTGGCGCATGCCCAAGGCCGCCACGACCCCGACGGTGACCATGGTGATCGCCAAACCGATCGAGAAGCACAGCACCAGTGTCGCGCCCAACGCGATTTGCTTGAGCTGAAGACATAGCAACAGCACCGTGATAGCGGCCGGGCAGGGGATCAACCCGCCGGTCAGGCCAAACAGAATGATCTGCCCGGTGGTGATGTCGCGGCCGGCGAAGCGCTGCTTGATGTCGTTGGCGTGGGCGCGCTCGTGAGCGTCCTGATACCCGGGATCGGAGACGTCGAGGCCGCTATCGCCGTGGCCATGGTCGCCTTCCGCGAAGGCGACATCGAAGTCGTGGCGATGAGCGCCGTGCGCGATCGATAGCCGCGCATCGAAGGCATGGGGCTCAGGGATCGTCTCGATCGATTCCAGGAACTCGCCCTTGTCGGTGAAGGCGAAGATTTGTTTCGCGCCGTCGGGCCGCGTCGTCGTGACGGTGAGTTCGTTGGCCCGCGGCGCAGGCCCGCGTTCGGCGGTGATGCGGAAGCAGGGTGGTATGCCATCCTCGAAGATCGCCAACGCGACCACGCCGTGGCCCGTGTCGATCCGCCGGACTTCGTCGCCATGGTCATGGTCATGACCATGATCCTGCTCGCTGGTCGCGGCGCGCTGCTCGCACCACGTGCGCCAGACCATCCAAAGCGCGACGGCAATGATGATCCCCGCCGAGGCCAGCTGGAACCATGGCTCGGCGGTGTCGAGGTTGAGGTTGCGGCCGAAATAGAGCCCGGCCAGGCCGATGATCCAGACGATCAAGGTATGGGAGGCCGTGGCCGACAGACCCAGCAAGATCGCCTGCCACACCGTGCCGCGCACCGCGACGATGAAGGCCGCCATCATGGTCTTGGAGTGCCCAGGCTCCAGGCCGTGTAGCGCGCCCAACAAGAGGGCGGAGGGAATGAACAGCCAGGCATGCCCTGCGCCTTGGGCGAGAAGTTCGGCGAGGGAAGTCATCGGCGCCTCAAAGGTACTTGGTGATGGTCTTGAGTTCGTCGATCGCCTTGGCCGCCGCCTTGGGGCCGTCTTCGGCGGCATGGGCCAGGCAGTGATCGATGTGGTCGTGGATCAAGGTCTTCTTGGCCGCCGAGACCGCTTTTTCGATGGCGTGCAGTTGCTGAGCTAGGTCCAGGCAGGTGCGGCCGGCCTCGATCATGGCGATCGTCTTACGCAGATGCCCTTCGGCGCGTTTGAGCCGATTGACGATCTCGGGGTGGGTCTCGTGAACGACGTGGGCCATCCACTTATCCTATCCCCCTGGAGGGGATCTTGCAAATCGCGACTTGTTGCGAGTCGGGCTTCGTCAATTGTCAGGCAGGGTCGATGCTGACCTCCAAGGCTCGCTGGCGGCGGCTGGCGACCGCGGCCGGATTTGAGGTTTTCGAAGGCGTCTTCAATCGCGGTTGGTTGGTGGTGCTGGCCAAGCCGCGTGAGTGAACGGCGCCGCCCTGCCTGGCGGATCAGCCGGTCTTGCGGAACAGGCACCAGTTGAAAGCCTGGACCCCGCCCGCGGGCGTCACGTGATCTTCCCGCCAGCTGGCTTGCAAACGAAAGGCCGCGCCCAACTCGGCCGCTAGGCTATCAGGGCCGTACTGGACGATTGGCAGACCGCTGCAGCGTTCGGGACCGCCCAGGGCAAAGGTCGCCATCAGAAGCGCGCCGCCAGGCTGGAGGCCTTGCTCGAGCGCGGCGCGGTAGCCGGCGCGATCCGCAGCGTCGGTCAGGAAGTGAAACACCGCGCGGTCGTGCCAGATCGCATAGCTGCGGCCTGGCCTCCAGGCGGTGATGTCCGCGGCGATCCACTGCACGTCGTCGGCCCGCTCGCCCAATTGGATCCTGGCCACATCCAGGGCCGGCTTGGCGATGTCCAGCACGGTCAGGTCCCGCCAGCCCAAGTCGAGCAGGGCGGCGGCAAGGGTGGAAGCCCCGCCGCCCACATCGATGAGCGAAGCGGGGCCCGCCAAATCTAGTCGGGCCAGGGCGTCGAGCGACGGCTCGGGCTTTTGTTGATACCAGCTGACCGTGTTGGCCGGCTTGGTGGCATAGACGGTGTCCCAATGGTCGGCGCGCTCGGTCATGGTCGTCCTCAGGTCTTTGGGCGGCAAGATCGCTCCGAAGATGGAGACGCCCCCGCCGCTTGGCCATCGCCAAAGGGCAGGGGCGTCGTCCAACGTCACTGCGGCAGACGGCGCGCAGCCCCGCGGCGGCGCGAGGCCAGGGCGTAGAGCGCCGGCAGCACCAGAAGGGTCAGGATCGTCGAGGAGACGATGCCGCCGATCACCACGGTCGCCAGTGGTCGCTGGACCTCCGAACCGGCCCCGACATTGAACGCCATCGGCACGAAGCCGAGACTGGCGACCAGGGCGGTCATCAGCACCGGCCGCAGGCGCGCCAGGGCGCCCTCACGGATCGCGTCCTCAAGGTCCTTGCCTTCGTCGATCAGGCTGCGAATGAAGGTGATCATCACCACCCCGTTCAGCACCGCCACGCCGGAAAGAGCGATGAACCCGACCGCCGCCGAGATCGACAACGGCAGGCCGCGCATCATCAGGGCGGCGACCCCGCCGGTCAGGGCCAAGGGCACGCCTGAGAACACCACGCCGGCGTCCTTCCAGGACCGGAAGAGCAGGAACAGCAGGCCGAAGATCACCAGGAGCGCGGCGGGCACGACCAATTGCAGACGCCGCGCGGCCGAGGTCAGCTGCTCGAACGTACCGCCATAGTCGACCCAGTAACCGGTCGGGACCTCCACCTGTTCGTCCACCGCCTTCTGGAGGGCGATGACGAACGAGCCCAGATCGCGTCCCCGGACGTTGGTGGTGACCACGACCTTGCGCTTGCCGTCGGCGCGGCCGATCTGGTTGGGACCGATCACCATCTCGACCTTGGCGACGTCGGCGAGCGGGACAAAGCCCCGGGCGCCGTCTGAGGCGGGCAGGGGAATCTGCAGCCGTCCGATCGCATCGACATCGCGCCGCAAGGTCTCAGGCAGGCGCACCACGATGTCGAAGCGCCGGTCCCCCTCGAAGATCTGACCGGCGCTCTCGCCGCCGATGGAGGCGGAAACCACGTCCTGCACGTCGGCGATGTTGAGGCCGAACCGCGCCAGGGCGTCGCGGTCCGGGGTGATCTGCAGCACCGGCAGGCCGGTGGTCTGCTCGACCTTGACGTCCTGGGCGCCCTCGATCGTGCCGACCACTTCTTCGATGGCCTGACCGGTCTTGAGCAGGACCTCGAGATCGTCGCCGTAGACATTGATCGCCACGTCCGAACGCACCCCGGAAATGAGTTCATTGAACCGCATCTGGATCGGCTGGGTGAACTCGTAGTTGTTGCCGGGAACCTTCTCGACGGCCTCCTGCAGTTCGGCGACCAGTTGAGCCTTGGGTTTACGCGGATCGGGCCAATCCTTGCGATCCTTCAGCAACACGAAGGTGTCGGCGACGCTGGGCGGCATCGGGTCGGTGGCGACCTCGGCGGTGCCGAGCTTGGCGACGACCTTGTCGACCTCGGGAAACTGCTTGATCCGCGCCTCCAGCGCCGTCTGCATCTTCACCGCCTGGGTCAGGCTGGTGCCGGGGATACGAAGCGCGTGCAGGGCGATGTCGCCTTCATCCAGGTTTGGAATGAACTCCGATCCCATACGCGAGGCCGCCAGACCCGCGAGCAGCACCAAGACGACGGCGGCGGCGACGAAGGCGGTCTTGAACCGCAAGGCCGTGGCCAGGGCGGGCTCATAGGTCCGCCGGGCCAAGCTCATCAGCTTGCTCTCCTTCTCCTCGACCTTGCCGGTGACGAACAGGGCCACCGCGGCCGGAACGAAGGTCAGGGACAGCAGCAGGGCTGAGGTCAGGGCGATGACGACGGTGATCGCCATCGGGTGGAACATCTTCCCCTCCACCCCGGTCAGGGCGAAGATCGGCACATAGACCAAGGTGATGATCAGGACGCCAAACAGCGAAGGCTTGATCACTTCGCCGCTGGCCTCGGCGGCCAGGGCGAAGCGCTCGTCGCGCGACAGCAGGCGACCCAGCTGGTGCTGGGCCATGCCAAATCGCCTCAGGCAGTTTTCGACGATGATCACCGCGCCATCGACGATCAGGCCAAAGTCCAGCGCCCCCAGGCTCATCAGATTGCCGGAGGTGCGGGTCTGGACCATGCCGGTGATGGTCATCAGCATCGCCAGCGGGATGACCGCGGCGGTGATCAGGGCGGCGCGGATGTTCCCCAGCAGCAGGAAGAGCACCACGATCACCAGAAGCGCGCCTTCGACCAGGTTCTTCTCGACCGTGGCGATGGTGCGATCGACCAGCTTGGTGCGGTCATAGATCGGCTTGGCGGTCACCCCGGCCGGAAGCGCCTTCGCGGCGACCTCAAGCTTGGCGGCCACGGCGCGCGAGACCGTGCGGCTGTTCTCGCCGACCAGCATCATCACCGTACCCAGCACCACCTCGTGACCGTTCTCCGTGGCCGCGCCCGTGCGCAGTTCTTCGCCCATCACCACGTCGGCGACATCGGCGACACGGATCGGCGCACCGCCACGATTGGCCACCACGATCCGTTCCAGGTCGGCGATGCCGGCGGCCTGGCCCGGCGTGCGGACCAGATACTGCTCGCCATAGCGCTCGACATAGCCGGCCCCGACATTGGCGTTGTTCTTTTCGAGCGCCGCGATCACCTCGTCCATGGTCACGCCATAGGCCGCCAAGCGCTGTGGCCAGGGCGTGACGTGATACTGCCGAACATAGCCGCCGATGGTGTTGACCTCGGTGACCCCAGGCGTGTTGCGCAGCTGCGGCCGGATCACCCAGTCCTGAAGCGTGCGCAGGTCCTCGGGCGTATAGGCGCCGCCGCCGGGCTTGCGCGCCCCGGGGCTGGCTTCGAGCGTGTACATGAAGATCTCGCCCAGGCCGGTGGCGATCGGGCCGAGCGCGGGTTCGATCCCCTTGGGAAGTTGGCCTCGAACCGTCTGCAGGCGCTCGTTGATCAACTGGCGCGCGAAATAGAGATCGGTCCCATCGCGGAACACGGCGGTGACTTGGCTGAGGCCATAGCGCGAGATCGAGCGGGTGTATTGCAGGCCCGGCACGCCGGCGATGGCGGTCTCGACCGGGAACGTGACCCGTTGCTCGGCCTCCAGGGGCGAGTATCCCGTCGCCTCGGTGTTGATCTGGACCTGGACGTTGGTGATATCGGGCGTGGCGTCGATGGGCAGGCGCTGGAAGCTCCAGACGCCCAGACCCGCCAGAACGACGACGAAGGCCATGACCGCCCAGCGATGGGCGATCGAGGCGGTGATGATGCGGTTCAGCATGACGCCCCCCTAGTGGTCATGGCTCGCGCCGGACTTTTCGATGTCCGCGCGAATGAGGAAGGCGCCGTCGGTGACGTACCGAGTCCCGGGCTCCAGCCCGCCCAAGACTTCCGTCCACTCGGGCGTGCGCACGCCAAGCTCCAGCATCCTCACCTCGTAGGTGTCGCCGACCTGGGCGAAGACGACATCGAAATCGCGGAAACGCTGGATGGCCTTGGTCCGCACCGCCAGCGGCGCGGGTCGCGAGGCGACGGTGACCGCCCCCTCCACGCCCAGGCCCGGGCGCCAGGCAGGGCCTGCGCCGTCCGGCAGATGGACGTGGGCCAATTGGGTCTGGCTGGTCATATCCGCCGAGGGCAGAATCGACTCCACAGTGGCCAGGATCCGGTCGGCTCCCGACAGGCTGCGCACCTCGACCTGTTGGCCCACGCGCACCCGTTCGGAATCACGCGGATAGACGAACAGTTCCGCGTGCAGCTTGGTGGGATCGGCGATCACGAAGATCGGCCGATCATAGGCGACATCGCCGACATTGCTGTTCTTCTCGATGATCTGCCCCGAAATCGGGGCCGGGATCGAATAGGTCTGCAGACTTTCCGAAGACTCCACGCGGGCCAGGATCTGGCCCTTGCGGACCATTTGCCCCAGCTCTCCGCGCAGGCTCATGATCCGGCCGGGATACCAGGCGCGAACCTCGCCCTTGCCTTCGGGGGTCACTTCGATGCGACCGCTAAGTCTCACCGTCTCGCCCAAGGCGGCCGGACCGGCGACCTCCACCTTCACGCCGCCGGCCTGGGCGGCCTGGGCCGACAGGGTGGTGCGGCCTTCATAGGAGGCATAGCGCCAGGCGTGCGCCTTGCCGCCCTCGCGGGCGCTGACCGACACATCGAACGAGTGCGGCTCGCGAACGACGCCCGCCCCGCGCAGATAGTCCTCCTGCGGATTGAAGGTGAAGCGATCCACCTTGCCGCCCAGGCGCGTCAGGGCGACGTCGAGCGCGACTTGGCGCGGATCGATCGGCTTGTCCTTGCGATAGGGATAGAAGCGGAATTCTGGCTCCACGCCCGTCTCGAAGATCGTCACTTCCAGACTGAAATCGCCGTCGCGCAGCAAGCGGCCGTTGTGAGGGCCGCGCTCGAACTCGGCTTCGGCTTGACCATGTTCATCGGGCTTGGCGGTCTTGTCGCCCGCGCCGCAGGCGCTCAGGCCCAGCGCGGCGGACGTCAGCAGCAAGGCCCAGAAGGGGCGGCGGGTCAGGGTCGGGCTCATGGCTGCATCTCCGTGCGGGCGAGCATCGCGTGCGCGCCGGTCAGGCGATCCAGGGCCGCCCCGTCTTGATGGAAGGATTTGAGGATCTCGACGCGCCGGGTCTTGGCGTCGATCAAGGCGCGCTGAGCCGCCAGGACGTCGAGATAGCTGAAACCGCCGCGATTGAAGCCGTCGCGCACCAGGGTGACGGCGCGCTCGGCGTTGGGCAGCACGTCCGTATCGGTCTTGCGCAGTTCGGCCGCCGCCGCCGCCCGCCGGGCGATCAGGCGCGCGATCTCGCGCTCGCGCTCGATCTGGAAGGCGCCCAGATCGGCGGCGATTGCGGTCCGCTCGGCTCGCGCCCGGTCGATGGCGCCGCGGTTGGTGTCGTAGCGCCCCAGGGGAATTGTGGCGCCGACCACAAGGGCCACCGCGCCGTCGTCTTGCAGGTGGCGAACGCCCAGGCTGACGGTCGGGTCCTGAACCGCACGGGCCTGTTCCAGGGCGATGCGGGCGGCGGCGACATCTTGCTCGACGGTAAGCAGTTTGACGTCCGGGGTTTGGGCGCCCGCCAAGCCTCCGGGGTTCTGGGTGTCCTCGAAGAGCCCGCGGGGAACTGAAAAGGCCGCAGACCCACCCCAATAGGCGGCCAACGCTGTGCGTGCGTCGCGCTCGTTGGTCTGGGCGCGATCGAGGCTGACCTGGGCTTGGGCGACTTCGGCGTCAGCGCGAGCGCCGGCGAACAAGGGGTCGCGCGCGCCGGCGACCCGGCGGCTGACCTCGCGCTCGGCCCGCTGAGCGACCGCCAGGCGCTCTCGCGCCACCTCGACCTCGGCTTGGGTGGCCAGGACGTCGACCCAGGCCAGTTGCACGGCCTTGGCCAGATCCAGCCGTCGGACCTGGGCGCGGGCCTCGACCAGGCCGATTTCGCGCTCGGCCAGGGTCGTGCGCGCCTGGCGTTTGCCCCCACGCTCGAAGGTCTGCTGGTAGGAGAATGTCGTTTCGCTTCGCCCCAGGACCGAGAACGGTCCGCTGCCGGTGAAGTTCTCGACCTCCAGGCCGAGGCTGGGATTGGGCCGAACATTGGCCTGGCGGACGCCGGCTTTTGACGCGTCGAGGCGAGCTTGGACACCGGCCAGCGAAGGATCGGCGCTCAGGCTTCGACGCAGGACGTCGTCCAAGGACAGGGAGGATGGCGGGGACTGGGCGAGAGCGGGCGCGGCGGCCAGAAGGGCGGCGCTCACCATGAGCGCGCGCACAGAGGCCGTCAGGCGACGCGCGGGCGCGCGGCCCGGCGAGGTCGGGGGCATGGAAATCTCCAAGGCAGGGATCGGCGCGGCCAAAAGGTCCACGCGGGTTCAGACGATAGGAGTCTGGATCAGGCCTTGGGGGGGCGTTCGATACCGTAGCCGGAAAGGCCGGTGCGCATCAGGCTGGTCGCGGGAGGGGCGTCCTGACCTCGAAAGGGCTGGTGCTTGGCGGCTGCGGGGTCGCACAAAAGGCCGACAGAATGATGATCCGTGTGATGGTGGTCCGGCTTGTCACCCGGATCGGCCGGCTTGTCTCCACCATCATCGTCGTGATCATCGACCGCATCGGCCATGGCTTCAGCGAAGTGATGGCCAGTGTGGTCCGCCATCTCGAAGGCTTGCGCGGTCGTGTGAATGGCGAGCAACAGCGCCATCGCCATGCACAGCATGGGGATCCAACCGTTCGTCCTTCGCAGTATCGCAAGGCTCATAGGGGTCCTGATGCGTCAACCACGCCAGGGATGCAAGGCGTCTGGACGTCGCGGGCGGCTTGAAGCCAGAGCTTCAAGCCTTCCCCGCATGACCGTCGCCCCCTTTACGGCCCGTCCCGCAACACGCGCCGCCATCCTGCTGGATAGGGGGACAGGGAACGTCGCCATAGGAGCAATAGACGCAGCAGTCGCCGAACTTAGGCTTGAGCACAGCGCCGCAACCGCGGCAGTCGTAGAAATACTGGCAGGCGTCGGTGGGCATGGTCTCGGTCGCCCGGTGGCCGCACTGTGGACAGGTCAGGGTGGAGGTCGGTTCGATCATGGTGGCTATCCGCGCATGTTTCGGATCAGGGCCAGGGCCCAGGGCTCGATCATCGGCCGCCAGATCAGCGACAGAACCACCAAGACGGTGGCCACGCCCAGCAGGTTCGTCCCAAGCCGCGAGGGCGCAGCGCAGGCGCTGTCGGTCCGGCACGCCCGCGCCCGCCGCCAGGTCAGGACCCAGCCCGCGCCGACGGCGCCCAGCGACAGGAGGGTAAGCCAGCTTCGCTGACCCGCCATCCAGCCCAGGCCGCTGAGGCCCAGGCCCGCGAGGGCCAGGGACATCGGCAGGACGCAACAGGCAGCCCAGGCCAGGACAGCGCCCGTCGCCGCGGCCAGAGCCGCCCAGGTCAGGGCCGCCTCGGCTGGCGCGCCGCTGCGGTCCTTGTCCGGAGTTGCGGGTCCATTTGATGTCGTCATGCCGTGGTCTCCTGGTTCGACGCGCGTCAGGATGCCATCTGTAGTCACTACAGACTCAAGTCCCGATTTTAGGCCACCCTCCCATGACCGACACCGCGCTCCAGATCGGCGAACTCTCCCGCCGCACGGGCTGCAACATCGAGACGATCCGTTACTATGAACGGATCGGCCTGATTTCCGCCCCGCCGCGGCGTGGACGCTATCGAAGCTATGGCGCGCGGGATGTCGAGCGACTGAGCTTCGTGCGCAGGGCGCGAGAGCTGGGGTTCAAATTGGACGAGGTGCGGGCCTTGCTGGCCCTGGCGACCGACGACCCGGCCGCCTGCGCCGAAGCGCGTGACCTGGCCGCGGCGCATCTTGTCGACGTGCGTGCGCGGATCGCCGATCTTCGGCGCATGGAACGGGTCTTGGCGGACTCGGTGAAGGCTTGCGAGGCCGGGCGCGAGCCTGGGTGCCCTCTGATCCAGACGCTCTGCGCGAAGGGCGACGGCGCGGTGGGCGTCCAGATGCTGTCCGAGACGACTTCGAGGCCTTGAGCGCCTTTGGCGATGAAGCCGCGGACGCGGATCGTGGTCCGCGTCCGCGGCCCGGCGTCGCTATCGCCGGGTGATCGCGGTGACCTCGCCCGCGCCGTCATGGAGCTTGAGGTCGAAGGCGACCTTGTCGCCGACCGCCACGCCGTCCAACAGGGCCGGCGCGATCTTGAATCCCATGGTCATGGCCGGCCAGCCGGCCTCGGGGATGGCTTCGTGGTCGAGGGTGATCGTCCCGGCGGCCTTGTCGATCGCGGTGACCACGCCGACGCCCTTGGCCATCTTGTCGGCGGGCGCCATGTCCATGCCGGCCATGGCGTTGCTCGCCGCCGGGGCGGGCGCGACGGCCGGCGCCGGCGTGGCGGGCACCGCCGGGGCCTCGGTCTTGCGGCCGCAGGCGGCCAGGCTGGTCGTCGCCAGAAGGGCGGCCAGGGTCAGGGCAAGGGTTTTCATCGGCAGTTCTCCTAGGTTGAGGGGATAGCGGAAAGGGTGGTTCGGGCCTGCCGGCGGCGCAGCAGCAGGTATCCGGCCGGGATCACGAACATCGACAGCAGCGGCGCGGTGAGCATGCCGCCGATCATCGGGGCGGCGATGCGGCTCATGACTTCGGAGCCGGCGCCATGGCCCCAAAG